>JAWBJZ010000043.1:0-15943 GCA_038832005.1 Candidatus Caldarchaeum sp. | reverse complement strand
ATCTCTCTTAGGATAGTCTATCCTTGCATGTGCTCCGCGGGATTCTTTCCTGTTCAACGCTGAGACAAGAATTATCTCAGCTACATCGATCATCATTTCGACCTCGAGAACATTCATCAGGTTTGTGTTGTAATACCTGCTGCTGTCTACAACACCTCTGAACATCTTCTGCTTCAGCTTTCTAAGCTCATCCAAGCCTTCCAGCATCGTTTTTTCATCCCGGTAGATGTGGCATGTTCTCTCCATGGTTGATTGCAGTTCGGCCCTGATGTCGTAGGGATTTTCCCGGGGAGCTTTCCCCAGCAGCTCGTCGTATACATGTTTGTTGATTGCTTCAACTTCTGAGGCGGAGATGGCTGTCGGGTTGTGCCCAGCCATGACGTACTCCGCAGCCGCCTTACCTGTTATAGCTCCCCAGACAAGACACTCTGTTGTAGAGTTTGAACCAAGCCTGTTGGCGCCGTTTATCGAGACGCATGCAACCTCGCCTGAAGCCCATAACCCAGCTATGTTTGTAGCCCCACCGATGTTTGTATCTATACCACCCATGTAGTAGTGGGCTACTGGCCTGACAGGGATGGGTTCGTGTATGGGGTCTATTCCAGCAAGCCGCATGCATATCTCACGTATTCCAGCAAGTCGTTTCTTTATCTTCTCCTCGCCCACCTCACGCAGGTCAAGATAGAGATGCTTCATGCCATCAGGGCCTTCAACCCCCCTACCCTCAGCCATCTCCGTGTACATCGCTCTAGAGATGATGTCGCGTGGCGCAAGCTCCATCTTCTCAGGCGCGTATTTTTTCATGAATCTTTCGCCTTTTGCGTTGACGAGTATTCCTCCCTCGCCTCTAGCCGCCTCAGTTATCAAGATGCCTGACGGTACAAGGCCTGTTGGATGGAATTGGACGAACTCCATGTCTTTCAGAGGTGCTCCCGCACGGTAGGCTATGTAGAGGCCGTCTGGCGTTGAAGAGTATCCGTATGTTGCGAATGTGTAAAGCCTTCCAGCCCCGCCTGTTGCCATGATGCCTGCTTTCGCTGCTACGGTATGGGTTTTCCCTGTCTTGAGCTCTAGCGCAACAAGCCCCTTGAATTTTCCTTTCTCCACCAACAGTGAGACGGCCGCCCATTCAGGGAAAAACTGGATGTTATCATGCTTGAGTGCTGTGTCGTAAAGCGTGCTCATCTCGAAGAAACCAACCTTGTCCTCAGCATAGCAAGCGCGTGGATAGCTCTGCCCGCCGAAAGACCTTTGAGCAATCTTACCGTCAGGCCGTCTCGACCACGGCATGCCCCATCTCTCAAGCTGTAAAATCTCCTCAGGGGCTTTCTTTACGAAGAGCTCGACGGCGTCTTGGTCGGCCAGAAAGTCCGAGCCCTTAATCGTGTCGTAGATATGGGATTGGTAGGAGTCGCCCTCCTCCGGGTATAGGACTGCAGCCGTGCCTCCCTCGGCTGAGACGGAATGAGAACGCATGACCTGAGTCTTCGTGAAAACACCCACAACAAGCTTGTTCTTGCTTGTTTTGCTGGCTTCTATTGCAGCACGCAGGCCAGCTAGGCCTGAGCCAATTACAGCCACATCAACATCTAAATCAGCCACCATTCTAACAGCAATTATGGATAAACCACAATTTAGAGATAGGTTCTGTTCGTGTGTTACTGTTGGTTTTCCGCTGTAGCTTCCTTTAACACCTAAATACGCTATATGGCCAGCGTAATCCATGACCCGTCACATCCTTTCCGCAAAACAGTTTGAACGGCAGGAAGTGCTGAAGCTTTTCGAAGACTCTCGGAAGCTTAATCAGCTGTTTAAACAGCATAGGGTCATCGACATAGCGGGCGACAGGATTCTCATGACGGTATTCCTTGAACCAAGCACTAGGACTAGGTTGAGCTTCACCTTCGCCATGAAAAGGTTTGGGGGAATGGTGATAGACTTTGGGCCTGAAGAGGTTACTAGCAGGGCTAAGGGCGAGTCTTTTGAGGATACTATGCGGATGCTGGACGGCTATGCCCCCGACGTCATAGTGTTGAGGAGCAAGGAGGTTGGGGCTGCTGAAAAGGCGTCTAAAATCGTCCGCTGCTCCGTGATAAACGCCGGAGACGGCTGGAACGAGCATCCAACACAGGCTTTGCTGGACGTTTACACTATTTGGGAGATCTTTGGAAGTGTTGATGGTTTAAGAATAGGCATCATGGGAGACCTCAGGTACGGTAGAACACCCAGCAGCCTCTCCTACCTCCTGTCAAAATTCAACGACGTCAAAATACACTTTATCGCTCCGCCGGAGCTTCAGATAAGACAGGAAATATTGGAGGCCGTCAAAAACCTCGAAACACATCAGCACACACGGCTTGAAGAAGTGAAGCATGAGCTCGACGTTCTGTATGTGACGAGGCTTCAAAAGGAGAGGTTTACAGACCAAAAGCTCTACGAATCGTTAAAGGGAAGCTACACCGTTACGTTGGAGGCGTTAAAAAAGCTGAGAAAAACACCCATCATACTGCATCCGCTTCCAAGGGTTGATGAGCTTTCACCCGAGGTTGACGGCATCCCGCAGGCAAAGTATTTTACCCAAGCCGAGAACGGCGTATACGTTAGGGCAGCATTAATCGCATCCCTGCTGTCGCTGAAAATTCCCAGCTAAAGACCGATGTAATGTTTCTTGAGCTCCACGTTGTTCTGGATTTCGTCGCTGGTTCCCGACATGACTATCCTCCCGTTCTCCATTACGTAGACGTAGTCGCAGACGTTCAAAGCTCTTTCAACAAACTGGTCTACAACAAGTATTGTGAAGCCTTTCTCCCTAAGCTCCTCGAGCTTTGCGAAAATCATGTCAACAAGCTTTGGCGCCAAACCAAGGCTTGGCTCGTCTACCACCAGAAGGTCTGAGCTGGAGACAAGAGCTCTCGCTATTGCGAGCATCTGGGCCTCGCCGCCGCTCAGCTGTCGCGCAGGCTGGCTGCTTCTCTCGCGAAGGACGGGGAACAACTCCTCAACCCATGAGATTTTTTCATCAAATTGCTTACGGTCACGGATGCTGTACGCCCCCATCAGAAGGTTCTCTCTCACAGTCAGGTTTGGAAACAGTCTTCTTCCCTCAGGAACTGTGGAAAGGCCGAGAGACTTGATCTTATGAGGGGGCATCCCGGTTATGTCGACGTTTTTGAAGAAGATTTTCCCTGAGTAAGGCTTTAGTAATCCAGCCAGGGTTTTTATCAGAGTGCTTTTCCCCGCCCCGTTAGATCCTATCAAAGCGGTTATGGATGCTTCAGGAACAGATATGTTGACATCCCAGAGTATTTGGAGGCTTGAATATCCTGCATTAAGGTTGACGGTTTCTAGCATGGCCATGTCTCTCAACCCTTCCCAGCGGTATTTCTCGTTCCCAGATACGCTTCTATGACTTTGACGTCGTTGCTGACCTCCTGAGGCGTGCCCTCGCTTATTATCTCACCATGGTTCAGAACTATAACTCTGTCGGAAATGTTCATGACAAACCTCATAACATGTTCCACGAGCAATATGGTTATTCCAAGCTCTTTGTTAAGCTTTCTCACCAAGCTTATCATATGGTCTACTTCGACGGGCGTCAGTCCTGACACAGGCTCGTCAAGCAGGAGGATACGCGGCTCTGTGGCCAAGCTTCGCGCCAGCTCAACAAGCTTCAGCTGCGGCGTGTTCAGCTCCCTCGCCATTCTGTTTCTAAGCTCGTATATTCCGGTAAGCTTCATGGCCTCAACAGCCTTTGCCTCAGCGGTTTTAGCGTCATGTGTCCTCAGGTAAGCACCAACCATTACGGTTTCGAAAACGGTCATCCCGAGGAAAGGCTTGACAACTTGAAAGCATCGTGCGACGCCTCTGAAGGCTATCTGATGCGGGTTAAACCCGGTAACGTCTTCTCCGAACAACTTCACCCTCCCTGAATCAGGCTTGAGAAAGCCTGTGACGACGTTGAAGAGTGTTGTTTTTCCAGCTCCGTTGGGCCCTATCAAACCCACTATCTCATGCTCGTTGACAGACATGCTGACGTTGTTCAACGCAGTGATGGCGCCGAATTTCTTCGTCAAGTTTTCAACTTTTAAGACCGCCAACCTAGTTCACACTGTAGCCGGCATGTAAAAAAGGATTACCGCTGCAGCTTCACAAGCCTTGTTGTCAGACTGTCTATCAACGGGCCCACACCGTCGGGTTTGAAGAGTATTATGATTATCAGGATTATGCCGAAGATGACTTGATGAAGACCTATGATGACCGCGCCGAGGGTTATTCTCAGGTATTCCTGCACAGACAGCAGGATTACAGAGGTTATCGGCGGGCCCCAGAAATGGCCTAACCCACCCGCTATCGCTAGAGTTACCGTTTGAATGCTTATCCAGCTGTCGAACAGTGTTGGATGGTAGAAGCCGACCATGCTCGTGTAAATCCCTCCGGTTATAGCTGTTATGAAGCTGTAAAGCATCAACGCCAGCAGCTTGTATTTTCTGACATTCACTCCTAACATCTCCGCCGCATCCTCGTTTTCCCTGATGCTCATCAGATAGAGGCCAGTCTTTCCTTTCTTGATCCTGAAAACCATGATGAAGGTAGTCGTCAAAAGGGCCAGCGTTATGTAATAGTAAAAGACCTTGTATCCTGATTTCATGAACAACGGGTCAAACTCCATGTAGGGTATGTATCTCTCGAGAGGGCCTGCGACATCCGTCCAAAGAAGAAAAATTTTCTGAAGAATCAGGACTAGAGCAAGGGATGAAAGGGCATACCAGACCTCGCGCAACCCAAACCTGAAGCTTGGATAGCCTATGATGAACGCCACTCCTGCGGCCGCTAAACCGCTCAAAACAAGCCCAACCCATCCAGACAAGCCATGGTAGACCATGAAATAGCCTGTGATTATTGCACCCAGACCATGATAGGCCCCAGCCCCTAAGTCAAGCTGTCCTCCGAAGCCGCCGATCAGCTGCCAAGCAACCACTATAGAGGTGTATAGCAGGATTAACGTTGTGAGAAACACGTAGTAGTCATTGAGCCCTAGCATAAGCGGGAGGAATAGAAGCAGCGCCGAAAGAATAGCTATGGGAAGCTTGGCTTTCACGTCTACCTCCTCCCGAACAGCCCCTTAGGCTTAAGCCATAGAATAAGAATGAACAATCCGTACAGGACTATTTCCCTGCCTCTTGCATCCCAAAGTCCTGAGGCAAAGCTATCTGCGAGGCCGAAGATTGTCGAGGATATGAGTATTCCTTTGACGGTTCCCAGCCCTGCTAAAGCCACTATAGCCCATGTTAGCAGGCCAAACAAAAGACCCGAGGTAGGTGTTACCGCCTGGTAGGTCATTATCAGCGAGCCGGACAGTCCCACGAGAGCCATGCTTATACCCGTCGTCAGAAGAAAAAGCCTGCCCACATCCACTCCCATCAACGAAACAGCTTCAACGTCGTCTGCAGCAGCCCGCATAGCTATCCCCAGTCTGCTTCTTTCAAGAAACTGGTTTAAGGCCGCTAGGGCCGCCACGCTTACACATGTTGCCAGAAGCTTATCCATGGGAATGATTATCGGACCTATGTTTATCGAGCTGGCGAAAACCGTGGTGGGCGGTGCTTTAGGCTCGGCAGCCCATATGGCTAGAGCCAGATTTCGCAGCAGCACGAGTATTCCCACTGTTGCAGCTATCTGGGACAGAGGCGGTGCTTTTATCAATCTCTTAAAAACCCCAAAATATGTTAAAACACCTATCCCGAAGAAAGCTGGAATGGTTGCAATAGGTGAGAGAACAGGGTCTTGGAAGAAGCTAATGCTGACGAGGTAGGTTATGTACATGGCGAGCATGATGTATTCGCCGTGGGCGAAGTTGACTAAGTTAGCCACGCCGAAAAGCAGCGCTAAACCCATTGCTGCGAGAGCGTAGACCCCGCCAAGCATCAAGCCGAAAACTATGGTTTGGACAATCGGAACAGACAGGTCTGCTCCAACCATGTCATGTTACACTTTACGGGGAAAATAAAAAGGGTGTTTGGGGCTATGGTCTCGGGAACAGTGTTTTAGCCGATGCTTTTTCAAACGGATAGACCAGCACGGGCTTGCCGTTCTGGACTTGGAGGACGACAGCCTGAGCGTATATGTTGTCTCCGGTAGGCCCTATCTTTATCCTTCCGGACGGGTATGTCTCAGCAGCTGGGCCGCTTCTAAGATCTAGCTCAGACAATGCTTGCATCAAACTGTCTCCCGAGAGCGGGTTGTCGGGGAACTTCTTCCCGCTGAGCTCCAGAGCTTCTTTCAACGTCCAAAGCGTGTAGAAGATTATTCCGGCAGCCTCCGTAGGAAGTTTTCCATACTTGTTCTGGAAGTTTTGGACGAGCTGTTTGTTGTAGGTTGTCGGCAGGAACGGGTCGTAGCTGTAGGTGTTTGTGATGTACTCTGTTGCGTCTCCTGCGGCTTTAATCGACTCTGGGTCTGAGAGACCTGTCCCTCCTGCTCCGGCTATGAACTTAACCTTCAGGCCAAGGGTTTTCACAGCTTTGGCGAAAAGCACGGAGTCGGCGTAGTAGGGGACGACGAAGACAATATCAGGGTTCGCCTGCCTTATCCTCTCGATGATGGGCGACATGTCGGTTATGTCAGTTGGATACTTGATTCTGTCAACAACCTTTATCCCAAGGTCTCTCAGCCTAGTGTATATGCCGTCGGCTGTAACCTCGCCGAATAGCCCGTCAAAATGAACTATCACAGGCCGTTCTATCTTCATCCCATTTTGTTTGAAGAGCTCTACGGCGAAGTCGACGCTCGTTGCTCCGTGCACCGAAGCCTTCGGCGGCAGTCTCACAATGTATTTGAACCCTCTCGCGGTAAGGTAGTCGACCAGGGCGTCAGCCATGATTAGGATTTTCTTCGGCTCGGTCACGTCGAGCATTGTAAGGGTGTGCGCGCTGATGAACGCTCCTATGATGACGTTTACTTTATCAACGTTCACGAGCTTTTCAGCGGCAAGCCTAGCACCATCAGCCGTACTCTTGCTGTCTTCTACGAAAAGCCTTAGCTTAGCGCCTCCGAGGCTAGATATACCGCCTTTACTGTTTATCTCATCCACTATCAACTCAGCCGCCTGCTTAGCCTCGTTGCCGAACACGGCGTATGCTCCGCTGAGAGGCTCCACAAGCCCGATCCTGACTTCACTGATTTGAGGTGTTCGTCCAGCGCCTGGGATGCCTATCGTTAAAAGACCTACGCCGGCGACCGCTGCTATCACAACAACAGCAATTACAACCAGAGCTTGAGCTCTTGTGATAGCGCTGATTTTCCCATCCATGTAGTATTTGCTTGTAAGCCTGTATTTAACAACTCTGTTACGGGATCTGCTTACCGATTTTCTTCCCAGTTTGCTCACCATCGGCTGCGATGACCTTGCCCCGCAGTATTGTGTATCTTATTTTCATGGACAGCTCGTATCCGTCGAAGGGTGTGAACTTCTGCTTGCTGTGCAGCTTCGAAGCAGCTATTCTCGATTTTTCCCGCGGGTCGATTATTACGAGGTCTGCGTCTGACCCAAGCATTATAGCCCCTTTTCTTGGGTAGATGCCGAAGGTTTTAGCTGGGTTTGCCGACAGTATCTCGCAAGCTCTTTCGAGTGAAACGTATCCGTTCAACGCTGCGTTAACCATCAGCGGCCCCATCGTCTCCACGCCTACCATTCCCGACGGCGCCTCCAGCATTCCTCTCTCCTTCTCCTGCAACGTATGAGGTGCATGGTCTGAGCCTATGTTGCTTACGATGCCTTGCCGCAACGCATTCCATAGTTTCTTCCTGTCAGCATCCGTCCTTATCGGAGGGTTGACCTTTATCAACGGCCCAAGCTTTTCATAGTCCCGGCTGTCGAAGAAAAGGTAGTGAGGACATGTCTCGGCTATAACGTTTTCGAGATGGCTTGAACTGAGGTAGTCAACTGTCTCGCCGCTGCTGAGATGTAGCAGCAAAGCTTTTCCTCCTGTTTTCTCAGCATAGTACGTGATTTTTCTTACGGAGTCAACTTCGCATATGGCTGGCCGTGCTTCAAGATGGGTGAGCGGGGAAAGCTTTTGTTTCCGTGCCTTCTGTTCAAAATAGTAGACCAACTGGCGGTTTTCGCAGTGGAAGGCTATCGTGAACCCTTTCTCCCTCGATTTTTGTAATGCTTCGAGGACTGTGCCGTCGCTGGGCGGAGATATATCCCCCGTGGTGGGTCCGAGGAAAGCTTTGAAACCGATTGCACCGGCCTCCAGCATCTCCTCAATGTTGTCCAAAGATTCGTCTGTGAGAACGCCGTATAGCCCGAAGTCCACGTAAGCTTTGTCTTTCAACAGCGAAGCCTTCCGCCTCAGCTCTTTTACGTCAGCTACCGGAGGAACAGTGTTTGGCATCTCTAACACGGTTGTCACACCGCCTGCAGCCGCCGCCAGCGTACCTGTTTCAAAATCCTCTTTAAACTCCATGCCCGGCTCCCTAAAATGGACATGCTCGTCCACGAACCCTGGAAAAACGTACATTCCTTCAGCGTCTATTACTTCGGCACCCCGCTCCTTCAGACCATCACCTAACGCGTCAATTTTCCCATCAGACACGTAGATATCTGTTTTGAAAACTCCATAAGGCGTTACAACACGGCATTTTCTTATCAGCACACTGGACATAATATTCCATTGATTAAAGACGGTCTTAAACTTGTTCAAGGTATAAAATTAACTCTGCATGATTAGCCCGCGATGAACTCGGAGGAAGACTCTCTGGCTATACTGAATGAATGGCTTTCACAAGATAGGTTTATCGTTGTCAAAAAGAACGTCGTACGGTACGAGTCCATTGCAGGAGTTAAAGGCTTGCTGCGGTATGTAGAGGATTACGTGGACAGCCGTTGTCTTTTTGCGAGGATTGTGCGAAGCACGACACCGCACGGCATTATCAACTCTGTTAAACTTAACCCCGGAAACGGCTATCTGATAACCGCGAGAGATGTGCCTGGAGAGAATCAGGTAGGATACGCTATCGCAGACCAGCCTGTGCTCGCCGAAGGAAAGGTCAGGTTCTATGGTGAGCCAGTAGCCTTAGCTGTAGCCAGCGACCAATACGCCGTTGAAGACCTTCTGGAGAAGGTTGAGCTGGACATCTCCCCTCTTCCAGCTGTTTACGACGTTTTTGAAGCTTTAGAAAATAAGGTTGTGGTACATGAGGAGAAAGGCTCAAACGTGGCTATCACCGCTCAGGTTAAGAAGGGTAGCGTAGAGAAAGGGGAGGCTGAGTCTGATGTCGTTGTTGAAAACACGTATACTCTATCTCCTCAAGATCACGCATACATTGAGACTGAGGCGGCTCTCGCTACACCCACATACGATGGAATAACTGTCATAAGCCAGGCCCAATACCCTCATCTTGCCCAGAAGACTATCGCACGGGTCCTCGGCCTGCCGTACAGTAGGGTGACGATAATCCAGCCAGCCGTCGGCGGCGCTTTCGGCGGGAAAGACGACATGGGCCCCATTGTCTCAGCTCAGGCTGCTTTGGCCGCATGGTGTATGAAGAAACCAGTTTTCCTACATTACAGTCGGGAGGAGAGCTTTACCAGCCACTGCAAAAGAGACCCCGCCATAATAAGATATAGAAGCGGGGCTTCAAAAGACGGTGTTCTAAAGTTTGTGGATGCTGAGGTTTTTTTCGACAGCGGCGCATACGCCAACCGAGGGCCATATACTCTATGGAGAGCTGTCGTACATGCTTCAGGTCCGTACAGAGTTCCCCACGTCAACGTAGTTGGCAAGCTTGTATATACGAACAAGGTTTATCAGGGTAGCTTCAGAGGTTTCGGAAACCCGCAGTCACAGTTTGCTGCAGAGAGGCAGATGGATGAGCTGGCGCGAAAGCTGGGGATGGACCCAGTTGAGTTCAGGCTGAAAAACCTGCTACGCCCCGGAGACCTTTCAGCCACATCCCAGCCTATGCCAGAAGACACCGGCATAGCGTCCCTGCTCGAGCGGATGAAGAAGTTAGACGTGTTCAAAGCCCGTAAACGTCTGCGTGAAGGAAACTATGTCTACGGATACGGCGTTGCATGCTCATGGCACGGCATAAGCACTAGCAGAGGCGTGCCAGACTGGGGGTCGGCAATACTGACGGTTTACAGAGATGGAAGCATAACAATTCAAACAGGAATCGTGGAGTTTGGCCAAGGAACGCATACGGCGATAAGGCAGGTCGTAGCGGAGGTTTTAGGCGTCCCCTATGAGTGGGTGAAGGTTGAGGGAGGGACAAGCCTCGCACCCGACACCGGGGCTACACATGGCTCGCGTGGGCTCACGCTCGGCGGGTCAGCCGCATTAATCGCAGCGGGAAAAGTGAGAAAAAGAATCGTAGGGGTTGCCGCAGAGCTTCTTGAGGCTAACCCAAAGGACATCCAGATAGACGAGGGTAGGATTTCCATCAGAGGTGCTACGAACCGTTATCTTGAATGGAGAGAAGTCGTCAACGCATGCTATTCAAAGGGTGTTGACCTCACCGCCAGCGGATACTTCTTCCTGCCGAAAGGTAAATTCGACGAGTCGAGCGGTCAAGGCCATGCATACACCATTTACTCCTACTCAGCTGTGATGGCTGAGGTGAGGGTCGACGTGGAGACAGGAAGAGTTGAGGTGACACGGGTATGGCCTGGCGCGGCTTGCGGACGGATAATAAACCCAGCCATCTCGTTGGGACAGATACATGGAGCGATAGCCCAAGGTCTGGGCTATTCCCTGCTGGAAAGACTAGAGTTTGAGGAGGGGAGAATTCTAACAGCAAGCTTCATGGACTACCTTATCCCCTCAGCCCTAGAAATCCCAGCGATACAGGAACCCGTCTACTTCGAGGATAAAACTGCCTACGGCCCGTTTGGGGCGAAAGGGTTGGCTGAGCTTGCGTTGATACCTATTCCGGCCGCCGTCGCTAACGCCGTCAGAGATGCGTTGGGCATAGAGGTTAACAACATACCCATAAAACCAGAACAGATTAAAAGCTTGATTGAGAAAGGTGGATAAGATATTGCAGGGCACTGTTTTCACATACATTGGAAAACGGAGACTACGTAGGGACATAATACAGAGAGTTACAGGACGTATAAAGTACACTGCAGACATACAACCAGCAAAAACACTTTACGCAGCTCTTCTCCACTCACCCTACCCAAGCTGCATAGTTAAAAACATTGATGTCAAGAGGGCTGAGGCGCTTAACGGAGTAGCTGCTGTGTTAACGCCTTTTAACGTTCCCCAGCACAGGTTTGGAAGAACCTTCTCCCCAGTTCCTTGGAAAGTCATCAAAGACCGTAAAATCCTTGACGTGAGACAGAGGTTTGCAGGCGACATAGTCGCAGCTGTGGCGGCTGACTCTCCTGAAAAAGCCTTAGACGCCCTCGACTTGATAGAAGTTGACTACGAGGCTCTTGACTACGTAGCCTCCGTCGAAGAGGCTCTGAGGCCTGACGCACCGCTTGTCCATGAGGAGGTTGAGCTGGGCGGGTCTGTGAAGAAGATGGTCTCAAACATAGGATTCAGCGAAGTCGTTGAGATAGGCAGCAGGAGCGAGGCATACTCAAGGACCGCGAAAATGTATGAGGACAGTTTCAGGACACAGATAATGTACAACGCTGCAATAGAGCCTCGGGCTATTATCTGCTCGCCAAGGCCTGACGGCTCTCTGGACATATTCTGCACAACCCAGTCAATACATGGAACTCGCTACTGGCTTTCGCAAGCCCTGCAGATTCCCATGAACCGTGTCATAGTTCATGCGCTGCCGTTGGGAGGAGGGTTTGGAGCAAAATACAATTTGGCGATACACGAGCCTGTCATAGCCTACCTAGCCTTAAGCACAGGCAGGACGGTGAAGCATGTATCTTCACGGCAGGAGGATTTCTACACAACCGCCCGCAGAGCTGCGGCCATGGATGTCAAGATAGGCGTCAGCAGCGAAGGGAAGATTGAGGTTATGGAAATGAAGGCTTTGCTCCAAAGCGGGGCTTATGCAGACCATATGGTGGAGGCTGTGACATGCGTCGGCGGCTGGTTTATCTCAAGCTATGCCGCGACATACCGTTACTACGAGGGAAAAGGTGTTTACACAAACCTTCCAGTCTGCGGGGCGATGAGAGGATTCGGAAACCCGCAGCAAAACTTCGCCCTAGAATCCTTAGTCGACGAGGTGGCGGAAGACCTTGGCATGGACCCCCTCGAGTTCAGGTTGAAAAACCTTCCGAAAGAAGGCGATGTTTATTATGGGCAGGGGCCTACGGTCACAACTGTAATCAAGTCGATGAACTTGGAGAAAGCTGCGAGAAAGCTTTCCCATGAGTTTGGATGGAGGACGCGAGGAATCGTCCGCGACCATGTTGTGAGAGCTGTTGGCGTGGCTGTTGGCCACCATACTTCCGGCACAGGCGGCCAGATGGCTGAGCTGCAGGACAGGCAGGAAGGAGCGGGCGCTGTGCTGAAGCTCAACGAAGACGGAACAGTCAGCCTTACGACGGCCATGGTTGAGATGGGGCCTGGAGAGCATGAAACCCTCGCAGCTATCTGCGCCGAGGCTTTGGGCGTGGCTGTTGAAGACGTTTACGTGGAAGCAGGCAACACCCAGAACACTCCCTTCGACATGGGCACGCATGCAAGCCGTGGAACCTACGTAGGCGGTTTAGGGGTTTTAGCGGCCGCCGACACGCTCAAACAGCAAATCCTCGAGCAGGCTGCTGAAATGCTTGAATGCTCCCCACGCGACCTGGAGATAAAGCAAACCCGTGTTGTGCATAAAGAAGCGGTTGAAAGATCTGTTAAGCTGTCGGATGTTGCGATGAGGTTTAAGACGCGTAGGGGTTTTCTGCCGATTGCGGTCAGCGGCTTAAGGCCAAACGCAGCACCGCCCAGCTGGGCCGTCATCTTCGCTGACGTCTCGGTGGACACTGAGACAGGGTTGGTGAAGGTTGAAAGAATAGCTGGAGGCTATGACATTGGCACGGTCGTAAACCCTGCAGAGGCTGAGGGGCAGGCGCACGGCGGGATAGCAACAGGCCTAGGATACGCTCTGCTTGAGGAAGTGGGCGTTGGCGACGGAAAATACCTCAACCCATCATTCATGGACTACCATCTGCCGTCAGCTGTCGAGATGTGTGAAGTGAAAATCTATTTCGCCGACTCTTTCGACCCATACGGCCCGTTTGGGGCGAAAAGCATCGGTGAGCTTGCGACAAACCCTGTTGCCTCCGCCGTTGCAAACGCTGTCTCACGAGCAATCGGCAGACGTGTCAAAACCCTGCCGCTGAAAACCGAAACAATACTAAAGTTGTTGACCGAAAAGAACCCCGGCCAGAAACGCTAGGAGCCAAACGTCTTATCATTTATTAGGTGAGGAATGGGGCTTGTTACCGGGATTAGCATGCCTAAAGTGGTGCTGATCAAAGGTGATGGCACGGGGCCAGAGCTTGCAGCCGCGTTGAAGACCGTTCTAGAAGCCATCTCGGCTCCTCTCGAGGTGATTGAATGCGAGGCAGGTTCTGAATGGTGGATGCAGCACGGCGGAAACTCCATGATACCTGAGGAGACATGGCAGGCCATCAAATTCAGCGACGCCTGCTTTAAAGCACCCACCACAACGCCGCCCGACCCCAAAGCGCCGAAGAGCGTGGCCGTCTCCATCAGACAGGAGATGGACTTATACGCCAACGTCCGCCCAGTAAAAACTTTCAAAGGCGCTGAAAGCCCGCTCTCCCAAGTATTCGGGCCGTTCGACTTTGTATGCGTGAGAGAAGCTACCGAAGGCCTGTACGCCGGCATAGAGTACAGGCTTACGGATGACGTTTCCATAGCTGTTAGAAAAATAACTAGCAGAAACAGCGAGAGGATTGCACGCTGGGCGTTCAGGCTCGCTGCCGAAAGAGGATGGAGTAAAGTGATAGCCGTAACTAAACGCAATATCCTCAAAATCACTGACGGAGTCTTCTGGGGGGCTGTCGAGAAAGTTGCGAAAGAATTCCCGAACATCCAGTACGAGGAATACTACATAGACAACATGTCACAGCAGCTTGTGAAAAACCCCAACAGGTTCAACAAAAACGTCATCCTCAGCACAAACCTCTTCATGGATGTCCTATCTGAACTAGCTTCAGGTCTCATCGGAAACATAGGCATGGTTTACTCAGCCAACATAGGAGACCGTTATGCAATGTTCGAACCAGCTCACGGAAGCGCGCCAAAATACAAGGGGATGGACAGAGTCAACCCCACAGCCACAATTCTATCAGGCGCATGGATGCTCAAATACGTTGGGCTGACAAAATACGGTGAAGCAGTTGAAACAGCCACGGAAGAGGTCATAGCTGAAAAAAAGCATGTAACAGTAGACATGGGCGGAACAGCCAAAACGTCGGAAATGGCTGCAGCAATAGCCCAGAAAGCAGTAGCACTTCTTTCCTAATACATTCCAGATGTTTTCTAGTTCTCCCAGTTTTACCGACATGCTGCCATTATCACGTTTCACAATGCCTGCACAACATCCACCGGCCTGATAGCTGGCTACGTTTATTTTAGACGACGCTGCTGAGTCTTTCACGCTTATGTTTAATCGAGGAAATAGATGTTTATTCACTGCTTTACGTCTTCGAACGAAGTCACCCGTTGAGGTGCCGTCGTTAACCCTCAGGTATGTCAAAACGCCTATCCGTTACGTGGAAAATTTCGCTCCCCTTCCAGAATGGTTGTATTGCTGGCAGCGAGTATTACAGGATTGTTTGCAAGTAGTCGGGCTGGCCGATTGGATACAATATAGGTAAGGTCAGCCCAGCCCTGAAAAATCTGTCCAACATAGTTTCTACATTCCGAGATGTAACTATCGCAAGCTCAAAAATGATGCTGTCATCAATCTGTGAAACGGCTTCATCTAGAAAACCTTCAGCAACCAATCGTTTAAGGTTAGAAACATCAACTCTGTCAGACAGTTCTCCAATTAAAACACGCTCAGCCCTATGCGGCCACGACAAATACATGGCGGCGAGTTTTTTCAGCTCAGTCATATTTTTCGGAGCTGCTGAGACCACCATCCCCGCATATTCGAGTTGTTCAGGGTCGCGGCCCGCATTCACACAGGCCTCCCTCACAATCCGCACAGCCTCGCGAATATATGGTATGGAGCTCAACGCCGAGAAGATGACTCCATCCCCAAGCGTTCCAGCAACCTCAAGCATTTTCGGCCCGGACGGCCGCTATCAAAATCTTCGGCGGTTTCTCAGAAAACTCACGGCTTAAACCAACTGCCTTAAATCGTTTACCTTCAAAATCAACCCGTCCCGCGAAATATTTTTTCATTATGCTGACAGCTTCAAACAACGCTTCCGTAGGTCTTGAAACGTCATATCCGAAGCAGTGATGTAGTTTCTGCTCGTCGCCTAGGCCGATGCCTAGGATAGCTCTTCCTCCTGAGACCTTGTTTAAAGTATCTATTGACATTGCTGTTATAGCGGGATGTCTTGTAAAGACGCTTACGACTCCGGTACCCAGCAGAATTTTTTCTGTTTTTGCGGCTGCAGCACTTAACAGCGTGAAGGCATCGCCATGCATGTGGTGTTCAGGGATCCACACTGAATGGAAACCTTTCTTTTCAGCTCTGACAGCATAGTGAGGGATCTTCTCCAAGCCAATGTATTCAGGAATTAGCGCGATCCCTACATTCATGTTCTTCATAGCTCAAAGCCTATGGTTTAAATTCTTAACAAAAGCCTTTTAAGAAATGTTTAACGCAAACCATCCCTTTTTTAGCTGTCTCTACTGACAGCGTGGGACTGTCAACTTAAGGTCTATGGCCGAGAGCCTTACCCTCAAATCCCTGGGTGATGCAGAGTTGGGGTAGGCCTCGGCCGTCTTATAGGTTTCTTTGGTGATAGAAATGTCTTTCCTCGTAT
>JAWBJZ010000042.1:0-16118 GCA_038832005.1 Candidatus Caldarchaeum sp. | reverse complement strand
GGAGATTCCTCATGTTCCTTATAGCTGAAACATGGCATTCCATCTTCAACTCATACGACTATTCTAACCTCTCGCCCGTCGTTAGCCTCGTAATAAAACAACGGCTTATACATGTTCGGAATTCTCAACCTCCATCCCGCTGTTACTTCGCATTCGGGTATGTTTAAAGGCTGCCGCGGTGTGTTGGGCAGCCTGTGGACAACGACACCACCATGGCTGAAGGCGGTGGAGAAACGACGGAGTCTATCCGGAAACAGGTTTATGAACCTCGCGGGAGGGTGGGAAGAAGGTTCTACGCCGATGTTCACAGGTCTGCAGACGGTGGACGTAGAGCGAGGCCGCATGCTGTCTTCGACGGACACCGCTGTGTTATGACGGCTCGTCTTGTGGATGTTCCCGTAGCCGAAGGCGATGAGGTTTACCTCGACGTCGTGCATCCAGCCATGTATGACAATGTTTCAGCGCTCCTCAGCCGTGGTGTCAGGGTTTTCAGGTGAGGAGGACGGACCTAATAGCCGCTTACAGAAACAGGCTGTCGCTGTCCAAGAACGATGAAAACGATGCCAAAGTATTATCGATGATGGGTCGAGATTGTTTCAAGGAAGTTACCGCAGAATACGTTGAGCTTATGAAGCTCATCGACGAATACTATAAACAGCTTAACCTTCTGAAGTTGGTGAAGCAGTTTAAAGCATCCGCAGAGGTGGTGAATCTTTTCCGCAAAAACAAGCGGAGGGTGGCATGTCAGATAATCAGTATGGCGACGAACACAATAAGCATATACGGGCCTTTATGCGAGACTCTCTGTTTATCAGATGACTCTCTATATGGTAAGGTTGCTCTCGCAGACCTTCTTCTACACGTAGACTTTACGGCTAAGCTGAGAAGCATTCTATGCTACACCGGACTCTATAAACCCAACAACGGAAGATACAACCATCGACTGAAACAGGCTGTCCAATCCCTAGCAATCAGCCACTACAGGAAAAACAAGGTCAAAGCCAAGGAAGTCAGACAACTGCTGAGAAAAATCAAGAACTACGTCAGAGCTGGAGGCCCGGCCTGACAGCGGGGAAAAAGCTGGATGAAGGCCGGGCAATAGAGTGCGGAACGCCTTTACGGCGATTTATGAGCCAATGCCCGGTTTTCATCTGGCCTCCCAGACGCTGTCAGGTGACAGGCCTCCAGCCAAACACTCCCCTCCATTTTTTCCTTTCAGACATATTCTTATATAGGGGAAAGCAGTTGGCTTATTTAGCCGGGGTAGCTCAGCTTGGTCAGAGAAAATATTACCATCAGTAATATTTCTGCAACGCGGGGCTCATAATCCCGTTGTCGTGGGTTCGAATCCCACCCCCGGCATGCGGCGGGATGGTTGGTTTGCGTGTTGTCAAGATCAGCCCGTTGAAGAGGGTTGTCACGGTGGTGCCTGAATCGACTTTAGATTTGCTCAACCTTTACAGAGTTGTAGAAACGGGTGACATGGTTTACGCCGTAACCAGCCGTGAGGTTAAGAAGCAGAGGGGTGACGGAAGCGTCGACAGCGAAAGAGTGCGGCTGGAGATCGGTGTCGAAATCCTCCGTAAAGAGCTGGAGCCTTTCACGAGACGGTTGAACCTGCATGGTGTGATAAGGTATGAGGGCAGGGAGCTCGGGCTCGTCGGCAAGCATCACAGCATCCACCTAGAAGTCGGTGATGAAATAACCCTCGAGAGCCGTAAAAACTATCCACAGCTCGAGTCGATGGCGTCATACTATAGGGATGTCTCCACCCAGAAACCCGCAACGGTCGTCATGGTTGACGACGAAGGCCTAAGCGTTTACGTAGCCATGCAAACAGGCCTGAAACTTGTTTACAGGAAAGACGTATCCGCTGGGAAGGAGGAGCCTGAGGACAGAAGCAAGGCTGTGGCGAAGGCATACGGAGAAGCTGTGGAAAAGATAGCGGACGCCGACAGCCTCTACATCTTCGGCCCGTCGGTGATGGTTGACGAATTCATAAAATACGTCAAAAGGGAGAGGAAAGAGCTGGCGGCGAGAATAAAGAAGACTGGATACGTCTCCAGCACAGACTCCGCGGGCGTCTCCGAGCTACTGAGGAACAAAAGCCTGCACGAGTTGAGAGAGGCTGTCAAGACCATCGCAGACATGGAGGAAGTGGAGGAGTTCATGGCGCTGCTTGTCAAAGAACCCTCACGCACCGCCCTCGGGCTCAAAGAAACCATCGCCGCTTTGAGTATGAAGGCTGTGGAGAAAATGCTGATAGCGGAAGACTTCCTCTGGAACAGCATCGCAGACAAAAACGTTGAACAACTTCTTGACATGGCGGAGTCAAGCAAAACCTTGGTCCGGGTGATATCGTCTGGAAGCGAAGCCTGTGAAAAACTGATGAGCTTGGGAGGTTTAGCGTGTGTTCTGAGGTTTGCGGTTGAGCCGTCGCTGCTACGCGAGGCTGGTTAGGTCTTGGGCTGTGTAGATGTGGACGCTGTTAGGCTTGTTCTGGATTTCGCCAACCCTAACCCCGATCAGGTAAACGTCGCCGCCTAACGAAGCGGCGCTGTCAACCAACCGCTGTGTCACAACCCCGTCGAATACAACGTATTTTGCGGACGGCTCGCCGCTGAGCTTGCTTGCCAGCTCGCTCACGGGGACGCGCGCTATCTCATGAAACTCGGCGTCAAGCAGCACCGCTGAAAGCGTTCCATCCACCTCTTTCACAACATTCCTCAGCTCGGCGGGAGGGGCCCTACGCTCTGCCCCAACATATTCCTTTGCCTTCAGAGCTTCTTCAGGATGGGTCGCATGCTCCAAAGCCTCGTGTATCTCCTTCGCAGTCAGCTGCTCAACCTCCTTACCGTAAGGCGCTCTAGCCACCAAGTCTATCTTACAGTGTGCGAGAAGCTCCTGCAGAATAAGGTCTCCGCCTCTGTCGCCGTCGAGAAACGCTATCACCCTCTTCTTCTTGCGGGTAAGGCCGGAGATGCTCCTCGGGATTTTCACACCCTCAACGGCTATCGTGTTCTTGTACCCGTATCTCAGTAGGTTGATGACGTCGGCTCTTCCCTCGACGATTATGATTTCGTCAGACGAGTCGACCTCAGGCCCTGCTGGAAGCTTCTCTGGACCGTATTCTACGACTTTTGTCTTGACGATGGCCTCCTCAAGCTCGCGGAGGACAACGTCGTCTTCAGGAACCTTCTGCTTCTCCCAGGCGGCCAGTATTTCCTTAGCTCTCTCGATTATCTTCTTCCTCTTCTCCAGCCGGGTGTCCTCTATCTTCTCGATGACAACCCGCGCTTGATAGGGTCCAACCCTGTCTATCGACTCTATCATGGCAGCTATAAGCGATGTGGTGTACTTGTCTAAGCTTGTTGGCACGGTAATTTTTCCTACGGCCTTGTTGCCCTGGGTTGTGACAGTGATCTCAATACGGCCAATCCGCCCGGTTTTCTGGAGCTCTCTTAAGTCAAGGTCCGAGCTGAAAATACCCTCCGTCTGCCCGAACACCGCTCCAACGACGTCGTTTTTGTCAACGGGCCCGTCCACCTCAATCCTGCCCTCGACGACATATTTGGTTACTGTGCTCAAGTTTAGCCTCGGAAAATCAATCTCTAAATGGATGTAATAAGCTCTTCTCCAGCAAAGCTTTTTAGCTGGGGGTTCTGCATGCGACCGCTCCAGATTTTTAGATAAGGCTAAATTTAACCAAAGCTAAAACAGTCCAGAATATGCTTGACAAAACCTCTCCAGCACTCATCACGCTATCAACACTACTGCTGGTCCTCAACGTATTGACCCCGTTTTACGTCGGCTCGGAGAAGGCTGGGTCTGCTGGCCAAGACCGCATGATTCTGGCCACGACGTCGATTATTTGGGACATGGCTCGGAATGTCGCAGGAGGCCTCTGGCAGGTTGAATGGCTGGTGGAGCCGGGTAAAAACCCTCACACATATGAGCCGACCCCACAGGACATGGTCAAAGCCCATAAAGCGACCGCAATACTATACAACGGCTTCAATCTCGATGCATGGATTGTGAAGCTGTTTTCAGGCCGTTGGTCGGGCAAGCTTGTCAGGGTTACCGAGGGTCTTGAACCATACTTGCTGAAAATCCCTGACGGACCGTATGCTGGACGTGAAGACCCTCATCTGTGGATGGACGTGCTAATGGCTGTAAAATACGTCGACAGGATTAAGGATGTCTTCATACAGCTTGACCCGGAGAACGCCGACGTCTACCGCGCCAACGCCGAGTCTTACATCAAAACCCTCGTCGAGCTCGACGGCTGGATAAGGTCTCAGGTTTCGAAGATACCTGCTGAGAGAAGGGTTTTGGTGACCCAGGAGAACGCGTTCCAGTATTTTGCGAAGTCCTACGGCTTCAGGGTTGCGGGCTATTTTTACTCGATGGTGACGGAGATAGAGCCGACTGCCCTCGACCTTGCGTCCCTGGTCAACAGGGTTCGGCAGAACGGTGTGTGCGTGTACTTTGCCGAGACGACGTTGAGCCCGCGTCTGATGGAGCAGTTGACCCGGGAGGCGGGCGGGAGAATAGCGGCGAAACTGTACACCGACAGCTTAGGCCCCGTCGGCAGCGGAGCCGACAGCTATGTCGGGATGATGCGGTACAACGTCGAAGCCATAGTCGAAGGGCTTGTGGGATGGTGTCGATGAACGCCTTAGAGGCTGATGGTTTGACTGTTTTTTACGGGCGAACAAAAGCGTTGGAACAAGTCACCGTCTCGATAAAGCCGGGCACTATGACCGCGGTCATTGGACCGAACGGCTCGGGCAAAAGCACTTTGCTCAAAGCCTTCGTAGGCTTGGTCAAGCCGTCGCAGGGTAGGGTGACGGTTTTCGGCAGGCCGTTGGAAAAGTCAAGGGGGCTTGTTGCCTACGTGCCGCAGCGAGAGGATGTTTACTGGGACTATCCCTTGACGGTATGGGATGTAGTCGCCTTAGGCCGTGTCAAGGCGGTCGGCCCGCTTAACAAGGTGAGCAAGAACGACAAACTCGTCTTGGATGCGTTGAATAACACAGGCTTAATGGAGCTGAGCTCGAGGAAGGTCTCGGAGCTTTCCGGGGGACAGCAGCAGAGGGTTTTTCTCGCGAGGGCTATGGCTCAGGGTGCGGAGCTTTATCTGATGGACGAGCCTTTGACGGGTATAGATGCCGAGGCTGAGGACAAGCTGTTCGACATCATGAAGAGGTTGAGGGACGGAGGCAAGACAATCGTCATGACAACCCACGACCTAAGCTCTACGCTGGAGCTGTTTGACAACGTCATGATTCTCAAAACCAGGCTGATAGCCTTCGGGCCGCCCGACGAGGCTTTGAAAGCCGAGCACCTTAGTGCTGCCTACGGCAGCGAGAGAGTAGCCATGCATCTGGCCGACGTGAAAAAGGTGGCTGGATGGCGTTGATACAGTACCTGCTCGAGCCGTTGAGCTATGGGTTCATGAAAGTGGCGCTGGTGGCTTCAGTAACGGTGGCTGTAGTGGCGTCCACGCTGAGCACCTTCATCGTGTTGAGAGGCTGGTCGCTTCTTGGAGACGCTGTTTCACACTCAGTACTGCCAGGGCTGGCCGTGGCTGCAGCATTAAACCTGCCTTTCACGCTGGGAGGAGCCGTCGCAGGTGTTGCATCCTCCGTTTTGATAGGATTCATAGAATCTAGAGCTAGGGTGAGAAACGACACGGCCATCGGCATAGTGCTGACGGGAGCGTTTGCGCTTGGCTTGGTTATACTGAGCAGGGTTAGGCCAACCGTAGATATTTTTCACGTGCTTTTCGGAAACGTCTTAGGCGTCTCCATCCAAGACCTAGTTATCACCGCAGCGTTAGGTTTCATCGTCATAGCGACTCTATCGCTTTTCATGAAGGAGATAATCTCATACACTTTCGACCCAACCTTCACCTATGTAGTCGGCCTCCCATCCAGACTAATACACTACACGATGATGATTATGATTTCGCTGACGGTGATATCTGCGTTCCAGACAGTCGGAATAATTTTGGTAATCTCGTTGCTTGTGACGCCGGGGGCAACTGCACAGCTTTTTGCCCGCACAATAGGCCAGATGATTTTGATATCTGTGGTAGTTGGTGTGACGTGTTCAGTAATCGGCTTGTATCTATCGTTCTACTTAGCTGTCAGTTCAGGTGGAACTATCGCGCTGGCAGCGACTTTGATATTTTTCACAGCGCTGCTTGTCAAAAGCCTTAGCGTCAGGCGTTCGCGCTGAGGCTTATCAGCTTCTCGAGAATCCTGTCATGCTTTTCTTCGTCGGCCTCGATAGAGTCTAGAAGTATTTTCGCCACATTATTGTTCACATTTTTTTTCACTTCTTCAAAGCTGTGCATGTGGCTTCTCTCTTCATGTTGTTGAAGCTGCCTTAGCCTTTCAGGGTCGGGGAGCTCTGTTTCACCCAGTCCCTTCTCAACGGCTGCGATCGCGGCTTGGACTATGTCTGCGTGTCGTATGCTGTCTGAGGCAATCTGTCTAAACAACAGCCGCACCATGTCGTCTTTAGCTTTGATGGCCTCCGATAGAAATAGCTCTGCAGCCTCCTGTTCAGCCGCAAGCCGCATCCTCAAAATCCTGAGAGCCTGAGCCTTCGACTCTTCGGCGGACAGCACAGCTGCGCTCGAAGCTTTTCCAGAAAACGACAAAACCTCGTAAGCTAGGTCGAGCAACTCAGTCTCCTGAACAGCCTTTCTCCTGAAAGCAACCTTGCCAGCGTATTCCCTGACCATTTTCTTCACACGGTCTTCTGCTGTTACCCCCTTCTTGTCCAAAGCCCTCACGCCTTTCAGGTACTGCGTCACAGCCTGAGGTGTTATCGAAAGCAGGCGTGCTGTTTCAGCGTTCTTCAGCCCGTAGGTCTTTGTCAGCTCGACTGCGATGAACGCCCTTAACATGGGGATTATCTTCTCGGCTTTTTGTGTCTTCACGGTTTTAATGACGTGTTTAACAGTGTTATATGTTTGTTGTTCAACCGTGTGAATGGTTTTTTTCACAACGTGTAATTTAAATAAGGCTATAACGCCGTTATGCCAGCTTGAAACATCTCCACAGAACGATAACGCTAATAGTCTTCGGCGCCTTCATGGGCGCGTTAATCACTTCAGGCTTGTCTCTCCTAACTAACCAGCCTAGCCAAAAGATAGTCATAGCAATCCAGCCGACTATAGCGGCCTCAGACATCCTGCAACGCGCCAAGCCCGTGGAGACCTTCCTCGAGGAAAGGCTTGCCGTCGACGTTGAGATGTACGTGCCCACGTCTTACGCGGCCGTAGTCGAGGCGTTGAGACGCGGACATGCTCATGCGGCGTTGATGAGTGCTTGGCCGTCCTATCTTGCGTGGAAGCTGTCCGACGCCGAGGTCGTTCTCGCCGAGGTGAGAACAGTCGGGTCAGGCGATAAAATCGTCAACGCAACCCATTACTTCTCATACTGGGTTACTTTGCCCGATTCATCCATAAGCTCGCTCGAAGACCTCCGCGGCAAAAAAGTCGGTTTGCCCAGCCCCATATCCACGTCGGGCTACGTAGCACCCTTGAGCAAGCTTGTCGAAAAAGGGCTTGTGAAAGTCGAGGGAGGGAAAGAAGCCGACCCAAGCAGTTTCTTCACTGTCGTCTTTACAGGCGGCTATGCTCAGTCGTGGAAGGCTTTGCAGGCAGGTGACGTGGATGCAATTGTCATAGCCGGCGACATCCCAGCCGAGCTCTACTTCGAGGTGGTTGCAAAAACAAAAGTCATCGACTCGCAGGGCCCCATCCCCAGCCACGCCGTTGTTTTCTCGAAGGAGTTGAAGGAGCCGCTGAGGTCTAAGCTAATTCAAGCTTTTATCGAGCTTGGAGACAGACAGCCTGAGCTAATGCGCTCTCTCGTCTCGGCTTTGTTCGTGAAGTTCCAGCTGACAACGACGGAAGAACATTTGTCCGAGCTTGCACGCTACTTGAAGCTAACAAACCTGAGGTACTTGGAGAAGGTCGGGTGACTTGAACGGCGAATTCCTGCTGAAAATCACCGGGCTGAAGTTTTCCTACGATGGGCGGAATCCGGTGCTTGACGGAGTCAACCTATGTCTGAGGGCAGGTGAGTCGGTTGCAGTTATGGGGTCGTCAGGATCTGGGAAAACGACGCTACTAAAAATCATCGCAGGTCTTCTCCATCCCATTCAGGGCGAAATACAGGTCAAAGCTGGAAAAGGCGGCGTTGGATACATCCCTCAGCAGGTTGGCCTCGTCAAAAACCTCACAGCTCTCCAGAACGTTCTGCTCGGAGCCTTGGGAAGGGTGGGAAACCCAGCCATACTTATCGGAAACTTTCCAGCGGACGAAGTGGAGAAAGCATACAGGCTTCTTCAAGACCTTGGCATCAACAACCTGGCAGACCGTAAGGCTGCAGAGCTGAGCGGAGGAGAGAGGCAGAGAGTAGCGGTGGCGAGAGCCTTGATGCAGTCTCCAACACTACTGCTCGCCGACGAGTTTGTCGCAGACTTGGACGTAGTGAACGCGGTGGACGTGATGCGGCTGACAGTTGATGTATGCAGGCGAAACAACGTAGCTCTTCTCATGACGATGCACGACGCCTTCTTAGTCAACAAGTTCGCGGACAGGGTTGCTGTTCTGAAGAATGGAAGGATTGTGGCGGAGATGGATGGCAGGGAGATAGACATGGAGTCTCTCGTCACTATTCTGAGGGGGAGTTAGCAGGTTGAAATTTCGGCAGGTCGGTTAGCATTTTTCTTCTGGCTGTAGCGTTTTTAGCCGCGGCTCATCAGATAGGGTTCACAGACCTGCCTCGCCTTTCCAAAGGCCTCTCCAACATGGTTGTGCTGGTCTATGAACTTTTTCCTCCAAGCCCTGCGGCAATTCCGTCAGCCTTAGAAGCCTTGGCTGAAACGGTGCAGATGGCTTTCGTTGGAACGGTCATAGGGTTTTTTCTCTCGCTACCCGCCGCAACACTAGCCCTTCGAACAATCTTCCCACCCTACATAACAACGGTTGTTAGAGCTTTGCTCGGGCTGGTCAGAACAATTCCAGCCCTCTTCTGGGCCGTAATATTCGTCATAGCCGTCGGCCTGGGCCCGCTTGCAGGAACCCTAGCCCTCTCAGTATATTCACTGGGCTATCTGTCAAAACTCTATTACGAAGCCTTCGAAGCAGTTGACCAGGATGTGTTGGACGCGTTGCGCTGCACCGGCGCACCGCGTCTGGCCATAGTCCGCTACGGCATCATACCCGAGTCGATGAACACCATCATAAGCCAGCTGCTTTTCATGCTCGAATACAACATCCGCTCATCAACCGTGCTGGGGTTCGTCGGCGCAGGAGGCGTAGGGCTTTTGATGGTCAGCTACATAGAAACACTTCAGTACAGCAGCCTCACAACGGTGGTAGCTATGACGCTGGTGTTAGTCATACTCATCGATTTTGTGAGCGGCTACGTTCGGCGAAGGTTTCTGCCAGCGGTCAGGGTTGTCAAGCTGAAAAGATAAACCATCTACGGCCTCGAAACGATTATCTACAGCTATGTTGAACATCGTCCATGTATAGGTACGTTCAAGTTTCTCGCGAGGGTTTATTGACGTGGGTGGTTTTCAACAGGCCTGAGAAGCTGAACGCCTTCAACGAGGAGTTGTGGAAAGAGCTTTACGAAGTGCTGGCAGGTTTAAGCCAAGATGACTCTCGGGCGGTTGCTTTAACGGGTGTCGGGAGAGCTTTCTCGGCTGGCGACGACATAGCTGACATGCTCTCCCTGAGAACCTTGGAGAGGGCTGGAGAGTATTTCGACCGGATAGAGAAGACGGCTGATGCGTTATCGGAGCTGGACAAGCCTGTGATAGCGGCTGTCAACGGCCTGGCATACGGAGGTGGCTGCGAGCTTCTCCTTTTGGCAGATGTTGTTGTGGCTACGGATGATTCAATGTTCGCAATCCCTGAAGCTAGGCTGGGGCTCATACCTCCAATAGCCCTATCGGTAGGTGTGCACGCTATCGGGTTGAGAAGAGTCTCTCGGCTGGCGTTGACGGGCGAGGCTGTAGACGCTCGTGAAGCTCAGGCGATGGGTCTCGTTGACTACGTTGTTCCAAAAACAGAGCTGAGGAGTAAAGTCCTTGAAGTGGCTGGAAAAATCTTCCTCAACGGCCCTGAAGCGGTGAAGTTGATGAAAAGACGGCTTGCCCGTGGGAGGTCTCAGCTGGTTCACGAGGCTTTAAAGGACTTGTCTGTGCTGGCTGTCTCCGACGAGGCTGTTGAGGGGATGAGGGCGTTCGTAGAGAGGAGAAAACCGTCTTGGGCACCTTAACCAATAAATCCTGTCATGACGTGCTCTCGATATGGTGGATGGTTTTACCAAGCTGATTTACAGGAAGGAGGATGGCGTTGCCTCAATTGTGTTGAACAACCCCGCCAAGTACAACGCGCTTGAGCTCGACCTAAGAAAGGAGCTGAAAACAGCACTAGAGGATGCTGCCAAGGACGCGTCTGTGAAGGTTGTCGTGCTTAGGGGGGCCGGGGGAAACTTCAGCGCAGGAGCTGACATAAGAGCCTTCCTCGAATGGACTCCCTCCGACGCGGTGAGGATTGGAAACGACCTCGGCACATCCATGGTCTTATCCACAATCATCCGGCATATGCAGAAACCCGTCGTCGCCGTCGTCGAGGGATACTGTTTGGGCGGGGGGTTTGAGCTTGTTCAAGCCTGTGACCTCGTCATCGCCTCCGAAGACGCGGTTTTCGGCCAGCCTGAAATAAACATCGGCCTCATCCCCGGCGGAGGCGGAAGCCAGCGTCTAACCCGCCTTGTTGGAGAGAAGAAGGCGAAGGAGCTGATAATGACTGGTGAGAGAGTTTCCGCGTCTGAGATGGCTAGGCTCGGCGTGGTCAACTTTGTCGTGTCCAAGGACAAACTCGAAGAGGCTGTGAAGAACCTGCTGGACAAGCTGCTGTCCAAGCCTCCGATGGCTTTGGCCGCCGCCAAAGAAGCCATCAACACAGCGTTGGAGACAAGCCTGTCGACCGGGCTGAGGGTTGAACTCCAGCTCTTCGCATCGCTGTTCGCCACGGAGGACCAGAAAGAGGGAGCCAGAGCCTTCCTCGAGAAACGCAAGCCTGTCTGGAAGGGGAAGTAACTACTGGGGCTCGATTGTGGCCGGCGGCTTGCTCGACACGGCGTAGGTAACCCACGCCACGCCCTCCACCTCGTTCGTTATCCTGCTTGCTATCCTGTCGAGAAGCTCGTGGGGAAGCCTGGCCCAGTCGGCCGTCATCCCGTCGACGGACGTAACCACACGCACAGTCACGATGTACCCGTAGCTTCGCTGGTCTCCCTTAACACCTGTAGCCCTGTCATCGCCCACGAACGCGAAAGCCTGCCAAACATCATCCATTAACCCCGCTCTCTCCAGCTCCTCCTCAACGATCTCCGAGGCCTTCCTGCATATCTCAAGCTTCTCGGGCTTCACCTCTCCCAACACTCTTACGGCGAGCCCGGGGCCTGGGAAGGGATGTCTGCGGACAACCCATTCGGGCAGGCCGAGTATCCGAGCGATCTTCCTCACCTCGTCCTTGTAAAGCTCCCTCAACGGCTCGATGATTTTCAAGCCGAGGTTTTGGGGAAGGCCGCCTACGTTATGGTGTGTTTTTATGACCGCCGACCCTCCCACAGACTTTCCGCTCTCCACAACGTCTGGGTAAAGCGTTCCCTGAGCAAGATGTGTGAACGGACCGTGGCTTGAGCTGACCTCTTCAAATATCATAGCAAACTCAGCGCCGATAATCCTCCTCTTCTCTTCAGGGTCGGCGACGCCCTTCAACCTTTTGAGAAACCTTTCAGAAGCGTCCACGTAAATTATGTTGTTCTCTCCGACAATTTTTCTCAGCGTTTCCAAAACCAGCTCTGGCTCGCGGCTCCTCATCAATCCGTGGTTGACGAAAAGGCATTTCAAACGGTCTCCGACAGCCTTGGAGACGATTGCGGCTGTCACGGTTGAGTCTATTCCGCCGCTGACGGCGCACAATACCCTGCCATCCTTCACTTCCCGGGACACAAGTTTAACCGCTTTCTCGACGTAATCCTCCATACGCCAGGTTGGCTTGCAGCCGCAGACATCTATGACGAAGTTTTTGAGGATTTGTAGGCCGTGTTCTGTGTGGGTCACCTCGGGATGGAACTGCAGCCCGTAAATCTTTCGACCAGCATCATAGATGGCTGCGTTGGCTGACGTGTTCGTCGAAGCCGCGGGCCTGAAGCCGGTCGGGAGAACCTCAACGACATCCGAATGGCTCATCCACACCTGAAACGTTGTCGGCAAGCCTCTGAACAGGTCACAGTCGCCTGTCACCCTGAGCTCTACCCTGCCGTACTCTCTCTTTGACGCCCTTCTCACCAAGCCTTTAAACCGATGTGCTATGAGCTGGTGGCCGTAGCAGATGCCCAGGACAGGTCTTCCGCTAAGCCTTTCAAAGCTTATGGTTGGGGCGTCAGGGTCATAGACGCTGGCCGGGCCGCCTGACAAAACAAACCCTTTGACGCTTTCGGAGAAGACAGCCTCCGCCGCAGCCGTGTAGGGAATGACCTCTGTCTTTACACCCAGCTCCCTTATCCTGCGGCTTATCAGGTGGGCGTACTGGCCTCCGAAGTCAACTACTACGACTACGTCGTCGCTGGCTTGGTTCACCTCAATGGCCTGCTGCGTTCGTTTGATAAAGCTTTCGCCTTTTCGCCAGGTTCTTTCTTTGCGGTATCTTGAATAGATTTAAATAATACTTTATGTTTTTCGCAACATGCAACCCTACCAAAAGCTGTTATCCACAAAAAACCTTTCCGTAATCGCGTTGTCAGCAGCGTTTTACGTGCTGATGTCGGCTCTTTTCGGACTCACGCTCCCCGCAGCCAGAGGTTATCCAGCCCATTTCTTCAGAGGTCTTGTCATGAGCGCTGTAGCCGCCTATTCAGGGCGTATGTGGAGCGTCACCTCGATGTCTGTCGTAGCCGGGCTCGTGCTGCTTGGGGTGGTTCCAGCTCCAGCCCCATACCTATTCTTCTCCACTACAGCGGCAGGTTTAGTATACGACTTGAGCCTAGGCAAAAAATATGCTGACGTTTGCAGGAAGCCGAGAAGGATTCTAGCTGGGACGCTGGTAAGTGGTTTGGCTGAGGCGCTTGTTGCTATGAGTATCCTCACCTACGTCGGCCTGTTCCAAGCCCAGCTCCAAATGCTTGCAGTCATATGGGTTGGAGCTATTGCCGCCAACCTGGTGTTGAGCGCCGCCGGGGCGCAGGTCACTGTACTGGTTTTACGTAGATACGTGAAATGAGCGTTGAGTTGCTAGCTAAGTCTGCTCTGGTTTACGGGCTGGTTTTATGGGCTGGAGGGCTAATCCACCTGACCTTCGCCGCAATACCCGAAACAAGAATTCTAGACGACAGACTGGTGAGGTTGAGGATGATGGCTGGGATGATGAAACGCTACAACCCTCTCGCATGGACAGCCATACCAGTTTTGACAGTTTCAGCAACGTACTTGGCCTTGATGAAAAACATGGGTTTTCCCGAGGCCGCGGCCCTTACGACCCTCTACACCGCGCTCGCCCTGGACTTTGTCCATTCGTTTGTTTACGGTCCACGTGCTGCCAAAGGTGACGTCAAAGCCCGCCGGACAGCTTTTAACATAGCCCGTGTAGAGGTTCCTTTGGTCGTAGCGTTACCTCTGCTTTTGACCATGCTTATGTAAAAACAAAAATACTCAGCCTTCCCAAAAATTTGCGATGAAGAAGCCTGTTGCAGCAGGGGCTTTGCTCTTCATAGCTATTACGCAGTTCTTGATGGCCCTTAGGGTTGCGGAATCCGTTTACCCCGGATACAGCGTCTCAGGCAACTACATAAGCGACTTGGGTGTGGGCGTCGCCGCACCCATATTCAACACATCCATCATCATACTCGGCCTCTGCGTCGTGGTTGCAGCCTATCTCGTTGCCGAGGTGTTCCAAAGCAAGCTGTTCAGGCTTTTCATCGCGTTGGCTGGGTTTGGGGCAGCCGGCGTGGGAACGTTCCCAGAAAACGTCCCCGTCCTGCACACAATCATGTCGCTTATAACGTTCCTGTTCGCAGGCATCGCAGCGGTTTACGGCGTTAGGGTGTTCGACAGGCTTGTCGGCTTTCTTTCCGCCATAGCAGGGGTTGTTTCACTGGCCGCCTTAGCATTCTTCGTTTCCGGCAACTATCTCGGCCTGGGTCACGGCGGAATGGAGAGGCTCATCGTCTATCCCGTACTGTCATGGGGTCTGATGCTTTCGGGATATCTTCTGTCTAAGCGTTAGCCCCGGTCCGCGGCCTTAACACGTCTGACGACTTCGCCTCCGCAGACGGGACAGGCTTTTACGAGTTTGTCGAAAACCTTGCCGCACACTTTGCATTGTCCGCTCCATTTTCTGAGGCTGCGTACTGGCATTCTGGCGATTCCCGCAACCTCCAGCCCCAGCGTCAAAGCTGTGTTCTGAAGGCTGTAGTCATCCGACAGAACAACAACCCTCTTGCCTTCAGACTGTTCGTCGCACGCCGCCGCAAGTAGGTTTATGTCAGCCTTAGAGAGCTTTGGCAGGTCTCCCGTGGCGACGGCCGCGGAGCTTACTTTTTCGACGGATTGCTTGGATGGTTTTCTAACTCTTACGACGTTTTTTGCGAGGGCTGTGGCTAGCCTCTGAGGCGCAAGCCCGCCGTAGACAACCTCTTCAACAACCTCCTGAACTGTGACAAGCTCGGCTGCGCCGGGCTCAAGCTGCGTCGCCAGTATCGCCGTCGTGTCCAGCACGTAGACTTTACGGCCTTCCATACAGCCTCTTCCTTAAACGTCTGCTGAAAAGCCTCCTCTCGTCGAAGGAGATGAAAGAAAGGCTTCTCGGAGATTTTTCAACAGTCACCTTACCCTCTTTTAACGTTCTGGTGGTATGGCCGTCAACCATCACCTGAGCCTCACCCTTCACAACGGCAACGGTCACCGGCGTTTCAATCGATAAAACCATAGTCCTAAGGTTTGTCATGGACGCCATGGGCGCGACTACCATCGATTCAAGCCTCTCGTCCACAATCGGGCCGCCCGTCGAGAAAGCGTAGGCGGTTGAACCGACTGGGGTGGCGAGGATGACGCCATCCGCAACGTCGGAAGCCAGCTGCTCACGCTGCAAAAGCCTGTACTCGATTATCTTGCCGGGCTTTGTTGAGGAGACGTAGGCTTCGTTGAGCGCGTCTGCCAGGAACTCGCCGTCAGCATATATGGATAACCGCATAACCTTCTCCACATAATAATCCCCTGTAGTGATTCTTTTACACGTCTCTTCAAGCTCTGGCGGCTCCACGGTGCTGAGGAAACCTGCCCGTCCAAAGTTGACGCCGAAAATTCTGACATCCGGCGAGGATATTCTGCGGGCGACCCTGAGCATGGTGCCGTCTCCCCCCAACACCATAACAACATCCTCGCCAAGGCCCTGATTCCGTTCGTCAAACTCGCCCAACGACAACACTCTGCAATGTGAGGCTTGATTCTGGAGGATGTTCGCGACTTTTCTTGCGGCTGCCGCCGCCTCAGGCCTCGTAGCCGCGTAAACCACCAAGACCCTAACCAGCTGCAGCCACCCCTCCAACACCACTCTGACCGGCCTAAATAACTATCCCTCCGCGTAGTCTGTCTCGTCGCGTATGCCGGCGAGCTTGAACGATTCTTTTCTAGCTAAACAGCCGGGACACTTGCCGCAGTGTTTGTCGAGAATGCTCCAGCAGCTCCACGTAAGGTCTAGAGGAGCGCCCAGCTCAAAGCCCAGCCGTAAAACATCAACCTTCCTAAGCTCCATCAAAGGTGCCAAGATCCGCAGCTGGATGTGGGGCATCGACCTGTGGAGCAGACTTTCAAGCTGCCTGAAGAAATCATGTCCAACGTCGGGGATTGTTACAACGTCTTCAAAGGTATGGCCTCCAGCCACGTTGTTTGCCTCCTCCAAGCATGCCACGTGAGCTGCTGCTGAGTAGAACAACATGTTTCTGTAAGGTATGACCACTGTTGGGAGATTTGCCGCAGCATGCATGATAGTCTCCCTGACATGCTGGGGATGGTCG
>JAWBJZ010000041.1:0-16536 GCA_038832005.1 Candidatus Caldarchaeum sp. | reverse complement strand
CCCCTCAATGATGGCCTTCGTGCTTGTCTCCCCCTTGGCTGAAACCAAGTCCTCCTTCAAGGGTATCAGCCAGTTTAGCCCGCGCAGCTCCCAGTAAAGAAGGTTCTTTATCCAGCCGCTCACGCCGTGTCTGCAAACATCTTCTAGAGGCATCCTGCTGATACGTGAGATGACCGCCATCAGCCTGAGAAGAAGACGGTCGCCAGCTTCAACCATGTCCCGTAAAAGCCTCGAGTCTGTGTAGCTGTAGTGCGTTAGCTCCTGCAGATTAAGCTCACCCAGTGGTTTCTCTACCTGAACCTTTCCAACGCCGAGCAGAGCCTTAGCTACGCCGTCAAGCGTGTATTCCCTGTAGCGGTTGTCGAAGGCGTAGACTTGTACCGACTTGTTGTTGAAAAACCGGTAAAGGTCGAGATGTACTCCCTTTCTAAGTGTTGCGCCATCTCTTCCGATGTTTATCGGTATTTTGTTCCTTGGGATGTTGAGCTTTTCAGCCCTGTTTTTGAGGTAGGGTAGGTCAAAGTCATCACCGTTGAATGACACAACAATCGGATAGTCTTCCATTATCTCGAAACATCTCATCAGCAGACCTGCCTCGTCGTCAAAGAGCTCTAAAGAAAATCCACCGCCCTCAAACCGCATGTCAAAATTATCCCTCTTCAACACAAGGACTTTGTCCATGTTCTTCGTTCCAGCGAAGGAGACGGCTACAACCCTGTCTTCGGGGTTTGAGGGTGAGGGGACACGCGTGGGCGACTCCCCCAGAATCTCTATATCTAAACAGACGAAGTCTATCGGTGGATGCATCGACTCGAGAATCTCAAGCCACTTCCTTATCTGCTGTTTTTCGTTGTCCGCCAGCTCGTTGAAAAATCTTTCAAGGATTTGCTGGACGTTTTTGTCATCGCCCAGAATGGGTGTGAACTTTCCGTTCTCGACTCGGTAAACGAGGCTTGGTATAAGCCTGTTATCATAGATGTAGTTTAGATGATACGGTATGTCAGCTTCCCAGCTTCTCACAATCTCGCGTATGGATTTTTTTGTTCCACCTACAGCAAGAGGGTCTGTGGCTTTTATCAACGTCATGGTTATGCTTCGGTCGTTAATGCTGTCATATTTCTCCACTTCAACAAAATCTACGGCTCCAGCTTCCTTGAGTCGGGGGTCGTTGATAAGCTCTGCTGCGGGTCTTTCGCTTAGGCAGTATGGCTTATGTCCTGTCATATCCCAGTGGATAATTACACGCATCTCATGAAGGTCGAGAAGTTTTAGGTAAGCCTTTCTCTCCTGCCCATCATATCCAACGCCCAGCAGAAAATACTCAGACATCGTCCAAGACATGCACGTATCGATGGCTTTTTAGCTTTCCGCTGTCGAGGCTAAGAGCTCTATCAGCAGCTTAGAGGCAACAGCTGCCGTCGACCCGTTGTCGTAAAGAGGATTCAACTCCATCACGTCGAAGGCCACTGGACTGTGTTCTCCTAAGAAATGTATCAGGTCAAACAGCTGGCCGGGTGTTATGCCGCATGGTTCAGGGTTCCCAACACCTGGAGCGTAGCACGGGTCTAAAACATCTAGGTCGACGGAAAGGTAGAATGACCTGTTTGCGACAAATTCTTTCAGAATCCTCATCGTTCTTGAAACGTCGTTCAGCTCCGATGGTTTGACGAAGGTTATTTTTTTCTCGCGGGCGAATTTTTCCTCGGCAAGGTCAAAGGCTCTCACACCCAAGACGACAATTTTTGCTTGGGGTCTTTTCTCGATGAGACGCCTCAGGTAGGTTGCGTGGTTTAGCCACAAGTCGCAATACTCGTTCCTCAGGTCGAAGTGGGCGTCGAAGATTATCAGGGTTGAAGCGTTGACCGCTGAGAAGGCTGCGTACGTGAAAGTGTGCTCGCCGCCCACCATGACGGGCATTTTGCCAGAAAGAGACACGTTTTTGACAACTCTGTAAACCCGTTTGAGCATCGTCGACAGCTTGTAGCTGAAGACTATGTCTCCAGCATCGTAAACCTTCGCTGTGGTTGCGTCATATGGTTTGCTGTAGCTGTTAGCCTCGATGTTGGCGCTGAACCTTCTCACAGCTTCGGGACCGAAACGAGAGCCAGGCCTAAAGGAGCTGGTCAAATCATATGGAACTCCGAAGATAAAGTACTGTGCGTCAGCGAAGCCGCCTTCAACCCCGAGGAAAGTCTCTCTTTGACGAAGGCTGAACCTCAGCTCATCTTCCAGGCTCATACAAAGTCTAGCGGAAAATCACTTAAATATGGTTTGTGGATGAATGATGGGGATGCTTTCGGCGAAAACGGCCGCCGTCTTCATATCTGCGGCTGCCATTCGTCTCTGTTTAGCTCCGTTCTTCGGCCATTCATGGGATGTTTACGTTTGGCTAAAGAGCGGGGAGCTTCTCATCCGGGGGATTAACGTGTACGAGATAAAAAGCCTAACCGATTTCCCATGGGGTTTCTACACTTACCCTCCTCTATGGCTTTACTGGCTCGGCCTCGCTCACTATCTGACCGCGTCACTCCATAACCTGAACCTTCAAATCCTGATGATTAAAACACCGATAATAGCGTCCGACCTCACAGTTGCGGCTCTAATATCTAAGCTTGCGGCTGAGCTTGGACTTTTGAAGCATGCGGGACGAGCTTCTCTACTGTGGCTGTTCAACCCTCTCGTCATATTCATATCAGCTGTGTGGGGTATGTTCGACTCGATAGCCGTCGCCCTTTGTCTAGCGGGAGTGTTGGCGATTTTAAGAGGAAAAAGTTTTTCGGCCGGAGTTCTGTTCGGCTTGGGCGGTGCTGTGAAAATCTACCCACTGCTTATTTTGGTTCCAGCGGCTTTATTCATGAAGTACGTCGAAAAAAGAAACGAGGAATCTCTTGTCAGAATGTTTACGGGGGCTGCCTTGGCGTTCGCGATACCGTTGACGCCCTTTCTGCAAAACCCGCTGCCCCTAATAGATAAGCTTCTCTACCATTTCGGCAACGTCGGCAGCTTCACATACTGGACGGTTCTCTCGATCGTCTCGCCTCCGCCGGCAGTTCCACTTCTGTCGCAAGGACTTTTCATCATCCTACTATACGCTGCGTTGAGGAAGCAGTTGAGAAAAAAAGCTGGAATAGCTGAGCTCAGCCAGGCCGCTTTACTCGCATTCCTAGCTACCTCCGCCAAGGTAAACGTCCAATACGTTCTCTGGGTCCTACCTTTCCTTGTTCTCCACGCTTTAAAGAAGAACGACAGAGAGTTTAGAACGAATCTGTTAACGCTCGTCGCCGGAGCACTGCTGTTTATCGCTGCAGCTCAAATCGCCTTAGCCATCTTCGACCTCAAAAACGTTGGGAGGATAGTTGTCTCAAAAGAGGTTGAGTCGGCGACCATGGGAGGCGTAGCGATCATAATATCAGCGTTGATCGGAGGCTCACGGTTCATAACACTGTTTCTGAATGTGGTGAAAGATGCTGGGAAAACAATCTGGAACATTCAAAGAATAACACTCATATCGATACTGATTGTGTTCGCGGTTGTCATAGGGCTTTTTCCATCAGGCCATGGAGTGGTGGTTCCTAAAACAGCTATCCGGGTGGGGGTGACGGAGGGTGTGGAAGCTCTCTACGACAAGTCAGACGAATACAGCTCAAAGTTTCTAGTAAGCAAATACAACCTCACTCACTTGGTTTTGCCCATTGGTCCCGACGGTATTCTATACGACGGCGATTACTCGAAGAGCTTCAGGTTCAAAATCTCTAACGAGGAATGGCGTCAGAATGATTTTAGAAAGCTGACCGAATCGATAAAACGGGCTGGGGTAAAGCCATTGCTGGGCGTGTACCTCAAAGCATACTATATCTCCGTTCACTACGGCTATCATGGATACAACTCAACTAAGCTGATTGAAAACTTTCCCCAATGCATAGCCAGCTTCGGCAACATAGACTTCAGATGCGCCACTGGTGAGAGCGTTGATTTTGCAGACCTTTTCGCCCAGAGGATAGTCGATTCAGCGATCTCTATGGGTTTCGAAGGCGTTTACTTGATGGGGATTGGATGGAACGTTGGAGCACCTGCTTTAGAGAGCATACTCACGCTCTTGAAGAGTTTGGACGCCAAATCGAGGCGGTATGGTCTTCTGGTTTTCCTTGAGTTCGACCCCGTGGAACGAAAAGACATCTTGTTCTTCGTTAAATCCGCGGAAGATTTGCTCAAACATACCGACTATCTGGTTTTGATGACCAATCCTTTCCTGAGGTCGGTCAAGACAACGACGATTGGCAACTACACAACTTCTGAGTTTAAGCGACTTTTAGAGAAAGCAGTCGAGATGTCCGCGAGGAACCGGGCTAAAGTGCTGTTCACCGTTAATGCGATGGACATAGCAGAGGGATGGATAACTCCGGCTATTCAGCTGCAGACCGAAATCAACGAGTTCTCAAGCGTAAGAGGCGTGGCGGGATATGCGCTATATCATGTGAGCAGGTACTTGCCTGTTAAGCTTTCCGTCAAATAGCTACTCCATCTCTGCTGGAATTCGCCGCCATATGGGTATCTGCGGATAGGCGTTTCCTAAACGGTCGACAACTGCTGAACCGAGATAAAAGCGCCTGTGCCTTCCCAGTACAAGTTTCTCCGCACCGCCCACCTTGACAGGCCCGCCTTTCATCCAGGTCAGCGCCTGCTCTCTGGTCAAATCAGCAACCTTAGACTCGTCAACCTGAGACAAAAACATGCAGCCCTCAATAGTCAAAGTCGTAAACTCTCTTCTCCTTTTAGCTATGTAAAGGCCTACAAGCTGAACACCCCGCAGCTTCATGGCTGTGTCGAAAGCCTCCCTAGTCGTGACACGAATTTTATTCTCTCCCGCCTGCATAAGCACTAGGCCGCCGACGTTAAGCTCGCATTTGAGGGAGCTGTGAAGTTCTTGCAGAAATTTTCTGGCATCGTTTTCGTCGAGCGTTTGGAACATGCTAGGCCACTTTTTTGACAACCTTTGCTATGAAGAAGCCCTCAGCTCCGCTTTGGAACGGGTATATTCTGATGGCCTTCTTGACCTCATCTCTGAAGCTGAGCCTTCTCCAGCACTCGACGCCACGGCTGAAACTTAAGCCGTTAACCTGGATGTCGACGAGAGCCGCGTTTTCGAACTCGTCCAAAAGAGCCGAGACGACGGCCTCATTTTCCAACGGATGGTAAGTGCAGGTGGCGTAGACAAGTTGTCCGCCGGGCTTCAATGCTCTGAAGCCTGAGAACAATAAACTTTTCTGAAGCCTGCCCATCCTCTCCGAAAGCTTACTGCTCCACTTCTTCAAAATGCTCCAGTCTTTTGCAGCCACGCCGAGCGAGCTGCACGGCGCGTCGACGAGAACCCTGTCAAAATAATCGGGCATCTTGAAGCCGAGGTATCTCCCGTCAGCGAGTGTTACTACACAGTTCAGCACACCACAGCGTTGAAGGTTTGAGGTCAGCGCCTTTATCCTCGTTCTCGAAACATCGTTAGCAACCAGAACACCCCTGCCGGCCAAGCTCTGGCCTATATGTGTTGACTTGCTTCCAGGAGCGGCACATAGGTCAAGGACACGTTCTCCAGGCCTGACATCAAGCAGTTCGCTGACAAGCATCGATACAGGGCCTTGAATGTACACCAAGCCGAGCAAGTGCCAGAGCGATTTTGAGAGACGGCCAGGCGGCTCGGCGTAAAACCCTAGCCGCGTCCATCTGACAGGTTTACATTCCACAGCCTCCTCGCCAAGCAAGTCCAGACACTCATCCACAGTGGTCTTCAAAGTGTTAACTCTAAACGTTTCAGGCAAAGGTTTGGAATATGTTTCAACCAGTTCGTCGAAACGCTCGGGTATAAATTCGGTTATGAAGTTCGTCAAATCCTCGCTCAGGCTTACGCTCATTTCAACACCCTGCCGGTGGAAGCAGCCCAGACGAGGAGGTCGAGCTCAGCAGGCTTAAACCCATACTTTAGCGCTAACTCGATGAACTTTTTCTCAACATCCAGATATCGTTTTCTGGTCAGGTGCTTGATGTTTTTCTTGACAACCCCCTCCGACTTCAGGTACCTTAGAATATGCCTGTCGATTATCGCCACGTTCTCGTAGCCTATGTTTCGCAGAAAATGGCTTGCTTCTTTCATGCCGAATCCGTCAACTGTTTCGACGAGGAAATCCCTCAGCATATCTTGGTTTCCGCCGGCGTTGATTCTTTCGATTACCGCGGGATAGGTTTTCAGCATGGAGATGATGCGTTTTGCCTTCGTTCTATGAAACCGCACTCCTGACTTTTTCAGGATATGAGATATTTTAGCTCGGTCCGGTTTTTTGAAAAGGCCTTGGTCTTTGATTTCTTGAACGGCCTTTAGCGCGTTTTGCGCCATGGTCTGCGGGGTGCACAGGCAGAAAACCAGCTCCTCGAGAATCTGTTCGGTGTTGTTGCGTGACTGCTTAAAACCTTCTAAAGCCTTTGCGATTTCGGCTTTGAATTTTTCATGCAATAGGATGAGCTTGTCTTTCTTCAATCCTCTGGTGTTTCTGAGGATGGTTTCTAAAAAATCGTTTCGTCACGCCCATCGTCAGCAGGTTGCTTGGCTTTACTTTAACCATCAACGGAATGTCGGATACCATTCTGCCCATCAAAAGACAGTGTCGTGCAGGCATTTTCTTGACGAGAGTTTTAACGGTTTCCGTGTCTATTTTCGAGACCCTGGCGATTTTCTCGAGGTCTCCGTCGTTGGTAAAGTTGAACAGGAAGATGTTGTCCGACTGTCTGTAAACAAGCTCGGGTATGGTGTCAGGCTGGTTGGTGACAAATATTGGGAAGAGGCCAATATGCCTCATTCTAGTTATGATGTCTTCCCAGTAGGTTTCACGGAGGTAAAGGTGGGCTTCTTCGGCAAGTAGGAAAACTGGCTCCAGCCTTTCCTGGCTGAGAAGCGATGATAGATGGCTGAGCAGAAACTCAACAACCAACCTTCTTACGCTGGACAGAAGGTTTGAAAGATCGACTACCGCAACGTTGCCACCCTGCTTTGAAGATAAAATCTCCACAAGGTCTATTGAAGCATCCTCGTCCACGAACCCTGACGATTTTATGCTCTGGAGCCTTGATAAAAGAGCATCTCTAACAGCTTCGTTCAACTGCTCATGCTCAACGACTTCCATCAAGTTTTCTAAGCAAACCTCTGAACCCTTCTTCTCCATCCTCCTCCATATGCGAGCGAGCTCTCTCAAGCTTGTAGAAGGAGTTCCGTAAACATGTTCCAAGATGTCGAGAAAAGTTTTCAGCCCCATTTCCCGCAGCGAGGTTTTGAAGTTTACTCCGGGCTGCAAAACCTTGATGGCTGACGCCAGATGGCTGGGCTTTCCCTCTACGGTTCTGTCCAAGCTGGAGTACTCGCCGTTGACGTCGAGCACGAGAACTGTTCCGCCCTTGGCGGCGATGCCTTGGACTAGGATTTTCGCCAGATGTGATTTTCCGCTCTCTTTCTTCCCGGTTATTATCGTTAGATATCCGTCCAAGCTGGTTAAAGAAATGCGGAAAGGCTGTCCCCCGACAGTGCCAATCTCGATGTCAAGACCATGGTCGTTGACTGACGTGATTTGCTGTAGAAAGTCTGTCGAGGCCTTTTCGAAGACTGCGGAAAACCTGCTAGGAAGCCAAGGCGAGTTCGGCTTCAATGACTGTTTGGTCAGTATCGCTCTTACTTTAGCGGTGACGAGTCTGACATCCTTCATCAGCATCGCGACAGAAGCTGTGTTGTAGGGGTCGAGAACATTGGCGCCGCCGACCTCTTGCATGACCAGGTCCCGGAGAAGCTCCTCCAAGGTTCCCGGCAGTTCCGGATATGCGACGTCAATGACTTGGAGAAGCAAAATGTTGTCATCCTGCCTTACCTTAAGATAGTCACCTATCTCAAAGTCCAGCTCTGCTGGCGTGCAGATCAGTTCAAACGTGTCGGCTTTCTTTTGCAGGATTCTCGTCCCGCGTCACCCCTCTATCGGAGCGAAAAGCATCGACCTGACGTCAATATCTGAGGCAAACCTTAGCTTTGCATGAGATTCCAAGCCTGCCCTGATGCCGACGACGTCAATCCATCTTAGTTTCGCAAGCTGATGAGCGAGAATCAAAGACTCGGGATATCCGTGTACCATGGGTTCGCTGGAGAGGATGTGTGTGAAAACTTCCTCGTCGCTTGTTGTTGATGCTACATCAACTCTGAAGGGGGTGGGTGTGGAAGATAAATGCGATACATAAACCGAGCCGTTGACCACGCCCCAAGGTCTGTTGCTCGATAGGGGCAGCCTTATGACGTAAGGAGGCCTGCATCTGCTCCGCAAACATGTTATCCTACGACCGAAATAGGTGAGCGTTGTGGATTTGGAGAAGGCTGCGACTCCGATGCCGTGGGTTTTTGCGGACTCGACTATTTTTTCAACTGCTGCCGTCGGGCTGTCTGAAGGGCCTGCTGTGAGCGCTCCGTCAATGAGCAGTATACCTCCCTTAAGCCGCGTAGCCGCGTAAGCCTGTAACACTTTCTCGAACAGGTTGCTTATAATCTTCGGAGCCGTTGACATGTGGAGAAAACTCGGCTCCCTTTCCAAGTTTAGGCAGATGAAGAGGACATCGAGTATTCTCTCAATGGTTTGGTTCGATACCGTGTAAGCGAAAGGTCCGACCACAGCGGCCTTTACGATCCCTGCCTCTCTCATTACGATGCTTCCCCTCACAGCCCATAAGCTCCCCCGAGTGGTGTCGGCTATCTTGACCGTTGACATGTCGCAGGCGATGACGGGAAGGCTTCTGTCCGCAGGCGTCAACGGAATTATCTCAAGCTCCTCTGCCAGCATGCTGTCCAAAGGCAGGTCGGCATGTTCAAAGTCTTCGGAAAATGGTGGGAACGCCTCGACGTCGCTGAGCTCGGAGACTGTGTCGAGCGTTACGGATGAAAACGTTTTTAAAAGGCTGGAGAGTTCATCGTATGGGGGTAGTTGGTGAAGGATTTGGTTGGTCATCTTGAACACCAACTTCACCGTTTACGTAAAGATGGCTTGAATATAAATATTGCCCAACTTGAACAAATTGGTGAAACAACTTGAGTCAGGCAAAGATAAAGATAACCATTGGAAACACCACCGTCGAGGTGGAGGCTCCAATCGAAAAGATTGAGGAAGCGGTCAAGAACGTTGTTTCCGCTCTCAGAAACCTCGACCAGGCTCAGCAGATTAAACCATCAGCCCAGCCGAAGAGAACGGTCACCTGCAGGAAAGCCGTAGAAGAGTTGGCTGCGGCGGGGTGGTTTAGAACGGGGCGTACGCTTTCAGAAGTTGTTTCGGAGCTCGAGAGAAGGGGGTTCTTTTACGACACAACGGCCGTGGCCCACGTGCTTCTCGACCTTGTGAGGTCCGGCGTTCTCGAGAGGGTTGGTGAGACGAGACGCTACGTTTACGTGGAGCCGTCGAAGCCCGGTCTAGCGAAACCTCAGACCGCTGCTGAAGACTCGGCGAGATGACTCAATCCCAGAGCAGTGATTACATACCCTCCTCTACCAACCCTTTTCAGAAGGTTCTTTTGAACAAGCTCTGTCAGCCTACCTGATATGGTTTTCTCGGGCTTCGCCACAACGTCCGCCAGCTCCGATGACGACAACTCCGGCTTCTCAGCAAGCCCGAGCAAATGGTTGAGGTAGCGAGCGCCTGCATACAGAAGGATAGCGTTTGACGTTGGCAGCGTCGAAAGAGGTATTTTGAGGACGATTCCCTCACCTTCGGTGTATGCAAGCTTATCGCCAAGCTTCTCAAGCAACTCCTTGACACTAACCGATTTCTGCAGTCGAGACGCCAGTGAAAACGCGGGTACTGTCTTCTCAAGGAACCTTACGACACTCACATAAACTTCATCGGGTGCTCCCTCAAACTCGGCCTTCAGGTCACCGTAGGATATGACCACTTTGAGCGACATCATCGTCCGTCACTCAATCATCTTCATCGCGGCCGACGGCTTAAATATGTAGCGCCCGTCAGCATCCCTGTCAACACAGCCTTCTTTCCACAGCTCGCTCAGCCTAGCTCTCACCACCTTCTCATCCATCCGTAGATATCCCGCAATCTTCTTCGGAGGGAGGGCTTCTTCATCGAATATGCCCAGCCTTTTGCCCGCATAAGCTGCTGCCAGACACAGAATTATGCGTTTTTTCGCGTCGCCCTGCATCAGGACGTCTATCCCATCCATTGTTATCACGACTTTGTCCGACAGCTTTTGCGCCAGCTCCGTCAAGTCAACCACGCCCATCAACCTTGAAACTACTTGGCTAGGTCCAAGGGTCTGTGAAAAGTATCTGTTCACAGCTTTCCAGACATCGTCGACTCCCCCCTCAAACTCCACCTCATTACCGTCATGCTTGATCCTGACGGTGACGGATGTTTTTTTGTCCAACTCGTGGAAAGGGATGATCGCCGAAAGTTAAGTTTATATGCAAAAGAATGCGCAGTAAACCCATGGCTAGAGACCAAACGGTTGGTGGTCTGCTTCTTCTTGCAAGCATAGCGGGCATACTTCTATACGGGTGGGTTGTCTTTCTACCGCCTATCGCTGGACTCGACCTTATAGTGTTGAAGCTTACAGGAGTTGTGGCGATCGCAGGCTTACTGGGAATAGTGGGTTGGATAGGCTATACTCTGGCGACTACGCCGCCGCCTAAGCCGCTTGAAGAGATAGAAAAAGAGCTAAACGAGGAGCTGAAGAAAGAGTAAATCATCTTACTGTTGCATAGCTTCTCTCGCTTTCTTTCTCCTCCTGAACCCAGCCTTTGCCCTCCGCCTTCTCCTGCCAGGCCTTCGCTGAATACTTTTCAAAACAATTTCCCTAATTTCAGGTGATAAACTCTTCAAAACTCTGTTCAACTGATCCGAAAGCTCGAAAACTTCCATAATTTTTTGAGACATGCTCTTCTTAGGCATGGTTGAGATACGCAGTGTAATTATTTAAGTGTTATCTGCTGTTTTACAGGTTGAAAAAGGTCTTTAACGGCGGAGACGGTCTTTCACGCTTTTGTCTGCACAACTTTCTCAACAAGTTCATCGCTTCTGAGTTTTGTTCGATTGGTTTGGTTTCGATAATTCCAGCGTTCACAGCGCTTTCTAGAATAGAAAGACCAGACCTTGTACGAACGACCGTAATAGTCCATCCCCTAGTTGACAGTCCTCCGCAAGATATGTCGGCGAGCTCTGCCGAATAATCTTTGCAGAAACGGCATGCCGGTCTCGCGTGTTTGTGAAGCGGTTTCAAGGGTTTCACTACCTCTTCGCCGTTTTTCATCGTTATGATTACCCTGCCTTTGATGTTGATTTTGTCCACGTTTTCAGGATTTACGTTGACTTCTTCCAAATATTTGATCAGCCCCTGATATGTGAAGACCTCTGAGCAAAAGAGACCTATGCTGAAGATGACATGTTTTTCATACCATTTGGCGACTTCAAAGTCTGGTGTCGAGTGCTGCAGGTATCTGAGGCCATCTATCTGGCATGGAACTCCAACGACGGCGATCCTCTCGACTCCACGTTCATAGGCTTCCCTCAGAGCCAGCAGGTTAGGTGCATAAGTATACCTGGACCCAGCACATTCTAAAACTTCTTCCGACGAGAAAACAAGCTTAGCAACAGGGTATAACGGTTTTTCTTGGGAAGCTGTTGAGACGACAGCCGCGTCTATGATTCCCTTCTCTAGACAGTGAACGAGGAGGGATGAAACCGTCCCACCGTCCTGAGATTTTTTGAGAATATCTTCCCTAGTACTTCTCGTCAGCAAAACCGTACCGTATTTTCCAAAATCATCCTCAAAAACAGCGTAGCTATCTAAAGACTTTATCTCAACATCCATGTCTGACAGATGTAGTTCGGGACATGATTCGACGCAGAGGTCGCAGTCGATGCAATGGTTCAACCTTGTGTTGACGGGCCTGTCTTCAACGTAGTCGAAAACGTTTGTGGGGCAGATAGCCACGCAGGCGGCGCAGCCGCTGCACCTTCCTGTTCCCACAACCTCGTCAACAATCACTTGGTCGCCTCTTTTGCTAACCCACTCAAGCGCGTGGTGCCAGCCCGAATAGTAGGAAATGGCCGTCTGATTTTTAGAGCCGCTGAACTGTAGCAGATATTGCCGCTCAATCCTTTCAAGCTTCTTGAGTATTTCCTGGCTGCTGCGCAACGTGCGCTCAAAACGTTGAATAAACCTATTTATCTTTTTCCGACTAACCTATGTAGTTGACGCCCTCCATATCGAAATCTTTGACAATGACTGGTTTGGAGGAGCCGGGCGGTAGCTGGATGTTCTTAAGCTCGGGGAAAACCTCGTAAACCGATGTTGTAGCCAGACGGACTACGTGATGCTCGACAGGGAAAACTGATAGAACCGCCTCCTTCACAAGCTCACGCGTTTGTCTCTCGTCAAAGCCGAGCGTATGAAGGTATTCGTGGAGAAGTATTACGAATATGTAGCTGTTGACGGCTTTTTTAGACTTGGTTATGGCGGAGACGGCGTTGAGCAAGGTTTTGTTGACGACTATCGCGTTAGAACCCATCTCATGGTAGGCCATCAGATGGTTTGGCAGGTCTGCGAGAACAAGACCCATTCCAGCCCTTCTCAAGCCGAACTTTTCCATCACAAGCTGCTTCACCAGCCTGTATACATCGTCGAAGGTCTCCGCTTTCTCAAGCCTTTCGTCGTATTTCATTCTGCTCACCCTTCAAAGGTAGGTACCTGACCGCTGAAACGCTTGCGCAAAATATAAGCGTTGTCGAGAACTATAATAATCAATGTCATACACATAACATATCTATGAATTTGCTGTGGGCCGGGGGAGATTCGAACTCCCGACCTTTCGGTTATCAGCCGAACGCTCCAGCCAAGCTGAGCTACCGGCCCAACGTCCTACATCCATGAATGATACAGTTCATATTTAAACGGTTTCGGGCGGCCATTACACATATATTAAAAATGGGTGAGACGGATGTAATTTCCATGCCACGAATTAGACGAGAGCTGGAAAATTTCATCCCGTACTCGTGGGAAACGCCTACGCATGAGGTGGCCGCCAAATACGGTTTGAAACCAGAGTCAATAATCAGGATGGACCTCAATACCTCACCCTTCCAGCCTAAAAGATGGCTGGCCAGCCTATCGAGAAACATCCAAAAAATCCCGGTCCATCTCTACCCTGATGCAAGCTATCAACGTCTGCGTCAGGCCTTAGCCGAGTACGCGGAGACGGACATTGATGAGATTACCGTGGGCAACGGAGCAGATGAATGCCTGATGATGGTCTCTCAAACATTCATGGAAAAAGATGGTCAGGCTTTGATAAGTTATCCAAGCTATTCATACTTCCGAGTATGTGCAGAGATAATGGGGGGCAAGGTTGTCAAGGTTAGCAGGAAGCCAGACTTCAGAGACGATGTAGAGGGCCTGCTTACAGCCGCGAAGAACAACACGCAGATTGTTTTCCTCTGCAGCCCGAACAACCCGACGGGGAACTTGATTGAAGAAAGCGAACTGCGAAAGCTTTTAGCGGAGCTTGACGCCGTGATAGTTGTCGACGAAGCATACTATGAATACTGCGGCAAGACGTTTGCTGGATTGGTTTCAAGCTATTCCAACCTTATCGTTGTCAGAACGATGTCTAAAGCATTCTCGCTGGCGGGCGTGAGAGTTGGCTACGCCATCGCAGCGGAAGAGACCATCAGGAAGCTGAACTTGGTACGGCCTCCCAACAGCGTTGGAGTTCTGTCGACAGCGCTAGCACAGCATGCGTTGAAGAAAACCTCGGACGTTAGGAAATGGGTTGACAAGGTTGTGAAGGAAAGGGAGAGGGTCAGGAACATTCTTGAAGGCGATGGAAGGGTGAAGGTATATCCGTCGCAGGCAAACTTTTTACTCATCAAATTCAAAGAAGTAAACGCAGGACTGGTTCAGCAGAAACTCATGCAGCAGGGGATAGTTGTGAGAAACCTGTCGGACAGTGTGGAGAACTCGTTGAGGGTGACTGTTTTGACAAGGCGGGAAAACGACAGGTTCCTGAAGGCTTTAAAAAACGTTTTAGATGAAGAAGCCCTGGGAGGGCTTTGAACCCTCGACCTGCCGCTTACGAGGCGGCCGCTCTAACCGGGCTGAGCTACCAGGGCTTTGCACGGGCCCGGTGGGACTTGAACCCTATCGGCAAAGGCTTTCAAGCCCTTTGCTCACGACCCCCGACTTAGAAGGCCGGTGCGCTATCCATTCTGCGCCACGGGCCCAGCTGTCTGCTCGCTGGAAAATTTTGATGTGGAGTATTTGAGGTTTGTTTCAACGCTCCGTTACATCTTTTGGAGAAGATGCAGATTTCCCAGGTGAACTTTCTGGAGGTGTTTCAAAGCTGCTCTGTGACATTCTGCAACCTGCTTAAACGGCGTTATCGGCATGTCGTTCATCATGAAGTCTGGATGGAAAACTAGAAGGCTGTATGGTATCCTGTCGTCCAAGCCGGCTATGAACTCGGCTATGCGCTCCACTTCCTCCGCGTCCACGTATCCTGGGACAAGCAGCGTTGTAGCGGCGAGCACTGGACAATCGCTTCTACTGTCGTAGAACAGCCTGTAAACCATCTCAAAATTCTGAAGGATTCGGCCGTTGTCCATACCAGTTAACGCTTTGTGAACCGCTGGGTTGAAGGCCTTCAAATCGAATTTCACGTTTCCCCCCGTCTCGACAACTGTTTCCACGGCACGTTTGACAAGTGCGGGATCGCCGTCGCCGTTCCACTCATAGCATATTCTCACGATCCTGTCGGAGGGTTTAGACTCGGCGATAAGCCTCGATGCTTTTATTGCGAAAGGCAGCTGAGGCTCTGCTGACCCGCCGAACCAACACCAGCAGGATATCAACTGATTGCTCAGAGTCACGTTTACGAGCTCTTGAGCGTCCACTGTAGGTGCTTCCGCCAACCTCTTGTGGCTCCAGTTCTGGCAGAAGAGGCAGTTTAGGCTGCAGCCGTAGAAAAACAGCGCGAGATTGTAGTATCCTGTTTCCGCCCCTCGTCTGTAAGCGTATCTTGGATATCCGCATCCTGTTGCTGCTGGGCAGAAGTAGGCGTTGCAGCAGTTGGTTATGTGGGGGTCGAGGTAGTAGTGGAGAAGGCCGGAATCGGGCGATGTCAAAGAAAACATCCGGCCCTTCCTGTTTCCACGTATTCCACAGTAGCCCATCTCCCCGTCGGCCATGACGCACTCCGCCGCACAGAGCTTGCAGGGGATGCCGCCGGCTGTTTTTGGCGGTTTGACTGGGAGGTTGAAGAGTTTCCGCGAGTAGGCGTGACCCATCTCAGCTACGGCAACCGCTTCGTCGGGCCTTTCCCTCAAACAGCCTAGACATACGCCAATCGTTTTCGACACTATTCCGATGCTGCCGCAGACTTTGCAGGCCCTCTGAGCTTTCATCCAGAAATAAGAAATGCGAGCTGGTCATTAGCTTTATCTGTAAGCCCAGCTCACGAGTTTCTTCTCGAGCAGGGCAAAGACCAGAAACAGGCTTATGCCCAGAAACGATATCACCAGAAGTCCGGCGAAGACAAGCGGGACGTCAAACCTTGAGCTCGCAGCTATCATCAGATAGCCTGTTCCCTCGTTGCTTGCGACCGTTTCCGATATGACGGCTCCGACGAACGCAAGGGTTGAAGCCACTTTAAGAGAGCCGAAGAAATAGGGCATCGACCTGGGCAGGCCTATCTTTATGAATATTGCGCGCTTCCCTGCGCCCAGCGACCTAAGGACGTCTTTAATCTCTGGTTCTATCGTGGCAAGGGCAATGGCCACGTTTACAACTATGGGGAAGAACGAGATTAGGAAGGCAGTGAGTATTGCCGGTACCTTTCCTACGCCGAACCAGATGACTAGGATTGGCACTATGGCGACTTTGGGGATGGTGTTGAACGCGACTAGAAGAGGGTAGACAGCCCTGTATATGATTGCTGAGTATCCGACGGCTAGGCCTAACCCCAGCCCGAAGACTATTGACATGGCGAAGCCAATGAGCGTGGATTCGAGCGTGGCATAGGAATGCATGAGAATGATGTTGAAGGTTTGCTGCATAGACAGCAATATTCTCGAGGGAGATGGCAGAACAAACTCGGGGATGTCAAATATTTCTACGGCAGCCTCCCACGCCGCGAAAAACGCCATGAACACTAGGACTGGCAGGCCGTACTCCTTAAGGGCTGAGACAACGAGCTGGGAGACAGGTTGTTTCGCCATTTATTTCACCCTTATCAGCTCATGGAGCCTCTGCATCTGACGAACGAACTTCTCGTCATAGGTTATCTCTATTTCTCTCGGCCTGTGATAGTCTGAGACCATCACGTCGATAACCCTGCCGGGCCTTTTACTCATGACGTAGACTTTGTCGGATAGATACAGCGCTTCTTTGAGGTCGTGTGTAACCATTACTACAGTGCAGCGTGTTCTCAGCCACAGGTTTTGTAGAACGTTCCAAAGCTCTTCCCTG
>JAWBJZ010000040.1:0-17431 GCA_038832005.1 Candidatus Caldarchaeum sp. | reverse complement strand
CAACCCCTCGCAAAATCTAACAGCCTCTCTGCGGAAACCTGAGCATTCAGGCGGCGTGTCAGGGTTTGCGTCAAACAATCTTATGAAATACTCTTTGTTCTCCACGTTCCTTTCGACGTATTTGTTTATTCTGAACAGCAGGACTCCAGGGCCTGGGAGAGCTCTATCCTGGCCTTGGGGCCGTCTAGCATGTATGAAATAGTATTCTTTTTCGTTTATCGGGATTATGAGGGCGTGAGGCTCGTCGGGCTTGTCCAAGGTATGGATTGTGTATTCTCCTGACTGTTTGACTTCTACAGGCTTGACCCAGCCTAGAAGGTATTTAGACCAGCCGTCTATGTCCACTGGCGGGTCTAGAAACGGGCCGTAGTCCATGTTTGTCCAGACCCCCACCTCGCTTCCAGCGCTGTAGCCGTCTTCGGCATACACGTAGTGGTCACTTATCCACATGCTGTGGGTGAATTCATGCATAGTCACCGCTGGGAAATCCTCCTCAGACACAGTTTCTATCCCCGCCAGAAGATGGCCGGAGCCGTCGGATTTCCTATGCATGAAAAGCTCCACAACCCAATCATATCCCGCTTTTTTCAACTCTGATTCAACTGTGTCAAAACCTGACTTCTCTATCAGGTCGTGGAGTATTGTGGGCGCGACGCAATTGCAATGGCTCCATATGTCGTTGGGGTTGCCGGTTACTGCTTCGTCTCCACCCGCATGAACCACTATAAGATGATTGAACCTTGTGATGTCTATTCTCTCCCTCTCTTTGACAAGCTTCATGATAGTAAGATGATACTCGGTTATCTTGGTGTAGTCATCGCCTCTTTGAGCTCCTTGATTTGGCGCCCCATAGTAAGCCATCGGTTTAGGAAGTGTTATGATTTTCGGATGTATGTAGTATTCGAGCCAAGTTTTTCCGTAGGAGGAGCGGCGTATGAAGTCGTCGACTGTTTTGACCGTCTGCTCAACCGCACTCTTGGACACCTTAAACCTAACGTCGGAGAAATCAACCATAACCACTAGGGTTGGCTGAGCGCCAAGGAATGGTCGCGGCTTATGCCATTCAAATTCTTGCTGTTGTGCGTAGCTTAAAGGTATGGCGGCTGCTAGAATTAGTGTAGCCAGCAGAGACGCTGTCACCAAACGTGAAAGGCTAAGCAAACCTGTAGCCACACCTCCTACATGCGAAATCTCCCGCGTAAAGCGGGTATCTGCACGCTGGACATGCTCCGACAACCTGCGGAGCATGTGGATGGGATGGCGGAGGCGGGGCGTAGGGGTTGTATGGATAGGTGGGGGGCAGAGGCTTTCTCCGCGACCTTGTCAAGAACATCACCCCTCCAATGATTCCTACAGCAACTCCCACGGCTAATGGAAGCGAGAAAACAGGCTGTCCGCCAGCCTCAACCTGCTGCGTCACCGTCTGAGTGGTAGAGACCGTTGTCGTCCTACCGACCACTGTAGTTAATGTCTCTCTCACGGTTGCTGTTTCGACAACCGTCTGCACCAACGTGACCGTCGTTCCCTCCCTCACAGTCGTGACCCGTGTCTCCATTGTTCTAGCCGTTGTCTTGGCAGAGGTGGAGGTGAAAGTCGAGCTGGTAGTTATGGCTTGCGTCTGCTCTACATTGACAAGGCCCAATCCGGTTTTTTCGTTTATAAGAATGAACAGCAGAAGGCCTTTCAGCTGGTTATATGGCTGAGGACCGTCTTCGATATACAACCAAATGGGATATTGCTGAGTTGAGGCGACTACCGTAACTTTCAACTGCTGAATCTGATATCCCTTTTGGACAACGACCACATCATAGCCAAATATTTTGAACCTCGTCCCCGCCTCTACGTCAGGCTGTATCCAGAGGTCTATTCTAACGCTGGGCTCAATCTCTCCGTTTGGAGAAACCTCCACCCGCCTAGACTGCACAACATCTGACTGAATCGATATGACCACTCCCCGTGGTGTTACAGATTCTATGATGTAGTTGTGGAAAGCGTTTTCAGGCTGCTTTTTCTCCATGTTGTATAATTGGTAGACGAATTTTAGGCCGGGCTGTATGTACGGCGGCGGGTTTTGGGCTAGTGTGGGGGAGACAGCTCCCAGCATCAGCAAAACGACGGCGGCTGCCGAAAGCAAAAGACGTTTGTGACCCACTTCAGCTCACCTTTTTCTCAACAGGCGCTCTTCCAGCAGCATAGCCCCAGGCAACCTCGTCCTGCAAAGCCCAGCTAACACGTCTGACAATAATCGCTACAAGAAGGAGAGCCAGCAAAACAACGCCCACCAGTCTAAGAAACACGCCCAGCAGAGCCAAGCCAGCTAACACAAGCACCGATATCATTTTTAGAACGGCTACAGGCACAAACCCTGCAAACAGGTCTGAGAACCTAACCGACACGTATTTTGCTTTGACGTAGCCTATCCACCAGCCGCTCAGAGCTGGAAAAACACCTAGAACAAACCCTTCAACAGCAGCCGACAGAACGAGCTCGGGCCTGATTATTTCGACGCTGCTGAGAAGGTAGAAGTTTTGGTAGGCTATGTAGCCGGCTCCGAGGCTGAGCCCGTAAACACTGCCGTCCAAATGGTCGTTGAACTCCCTGCCGGTGAACCTGTTTGCATCCATGAGATACAGAACCATGAAGAAAACAAACTCGATGAGCAGCATCTTTAACATGTATCCGGAAAACCCGCCGGGGAAGCTTACCGCGTTCGAAAATGCCGACAAGACCACGCCTACCCCAACCATGCTGAAAACCAGTGCCTTCGGCTCAGGCTCATACCTGTCAGACCGAACAACATATGCCAGCAGAGCTATCATGGGAACAAGCGAAACACCAACGTAAACAAAATAGCTAGCCAAGCTGGCCGTAAAAACACTTAACAATACCAATACGATGATTAAGACAGCCGCTCCAATCCACGGCTTTCCGAACGACGGCGTTCCACCGACCTGATAAACCTCGCCGGTGGGCGTCTTTATGGGATGTCTCTTGAAGAGCGTTGTGAAAGACTCCAGCCAAATGTTTGACATTTTAAACCACAGGCAGCATCAGAGCTGTGTAAACAGCAGCGCCGAGAAAGATGAAGTAGCCGAAGAGGTAAACAGCAACGCTTACGGGTTCCTTGTCGACATCGTCCAGGTCTAGTCCGAAAGGCTCTATCTTAGCCAAAATCCTGTAGTAGATGGCGGCGAACAAATATGACAACAGCACAGCTACCAAGAGTGTTACGAGCTTGTAGCCGATGAGAACCAGTGGGTTTATTCTGAGCGTGACTACGCCAGGCTCCGTCCCTATGGGAAGAGGCGAGGTCATGGAACCTATCATCCCAGCCGCGAGATAGAAAAAGAAGCCTGCGGCGAAAACACCTGTTGCAAGCGGGTTTCCACGAATCTTTGAAATCTCGCTTATACCCGGTGTGATCAAGTCAACAACCCTTACGGAGACAATGCCTATCAGAAAGACAACCACAAACGTTATGAAGGTTCTGAGGAGAACCCAGCCAAGCCCCGAAAGGAAAACGACAGGATCAGTCCACGCAGGCGGAGGAGGAGGTTCTATCTGAAGCATTTGAAACATGTTGTAATGCTGTTTTTTAACATGGATATAAATTTTTTTCTTTAATAACCAAGTTAGAAAGTAGATGCAACGGCTTGTAGAAGGCTGTTACTTGGTCGACTTTCACGGCGACGTTTACGCCGTCAAGGGTTTAGTCCATCCGCCCAGCAGGGTTTACGCAGTGCCGAGGGTTGTGAAAGGTGTGAAGGTTAAGGACTTTAGCCAAGCGTTAGATTATGTGCTGAGGGAAAGGCCTGACTATCTGTTCGACGACCCTTACACAGGCAGGGTTGTCATAGCCATCCCCGAAAACATGATACTCCGCAGGCTTTACCCCGTCAAAACTCCTCAGGGCCCTTCGAAACTCGTATCCGCCGCCGAAGAGCTTGCACAACATCTATCAGAGGCAAGGGTTGAGTTCGGTTTCACAGGCTCTCTTCTCACAGGCTACACAACCGAAAAATCCGACATCGACATCGTTGTGTATGGAGAGGGAAGAAAAGCTTACGAGCTCTTCAGCAAACTGAGGAAGGAAGGCTTCACAAAACCTGTGACGGCTGAAAACCTCACCATCCTTCTCGAAAGCCGAAGAGACACCGCTAAAGCGGTTGAAATGGCCGCAGCGGAACAGCGTAAAGTCTTAACAGGAGTCTTCAGAAACGTCCTGTACACCGTGAAGATCGTCCCCGAAAACTTCTGGGAAACATGGGAGGACACACGTTGTAAACCAATCCAAAATTATGAAGCGGTTGTAGAGGTCGTAGACGATTCCACGGCTTTCTACACGCCGGGCAGGTATGGGGTCAGGGTTGTCGAAGGAGATGAGATAGGAAGGGAGTGTAGGGAGATAATCTATTTCAGAAGCAGGTTCGCTGAAATGGCTGAAAAAGGCTGCAGGGTTAGAGTTAGGGGTCTTCTCGAAAAAGTTTTAACGAAAACAGGTTCATATCTCAGGCTTAACGTAGGAGTAGGCAGAGACGACTACATTTTGGGTGACCTGCCTGAGTAGAGTGAGGGATGAAAAACACTGGTACAGGGACCATGACTTCCTCGAGACAGTTGACGGATGGCTTTTCGGAGTGGTTTCCGACACGCATCCGCCTGGACGGGTTCTCGCATACCCGAAATACGTTCCCGGCGAAGGTGTTTGGTCCCGTGAAGGAGTTACCTACCGAAGGGTTTTAACGGCTTACACGACCCGTGAGCTTGCTCAAGCCCTTGAAATGATACGCCGGCTGAAGCCCCAGTACATCTACCACGACCCCGTTACAGACGAAGACTTCACCTACATACCGGTCGAAAACATAAGAAAACACTACAGATGCGATGAAAGGCTTCAGAAGATTTTGCGCAAGCCTTCAAACAAGCTCGAGGAACTTTGTGCAAAGCTTGTGGATAGAATCTCCGCGGGGTCTCGTGTTGACGGGGTGTTTTTCGGCGTTTCAGGCTCGTTGCTGCTTCAGCTGCACAACCCAGCCGCCGACATCGACCTAATAGTGTACGGCGGTGAAAACTTCATGAAAGCCGTAAACAGCTCCCGTCAAACGCAGACACCACAGGATGTAAAGCAGACCCAAAACATGCTCGTCAAAAACTACATGACAAAATACCCCATCACAGCTGAAGACGCTGAAAAACTGGCAGCCAGATGCTGGACACGCGGGGTTTTCGAAGGCGTTTTCTACTCTTTGCACGCGGTCAGGCTTCCCGAAGAGATTACAGCCGAGTATGGGACAAGGCTGTATAAAGCTGTTGGAGTAAGGAAAACAACGCTACGTATTGTGGATGCTTCTGAAGGGGTTTTCACGCCGGCAGTTTACCGTGTTGAGGACGTGGCTGGCGAGGTTGAAACCCTTCTCTGCTACGACACTACTTTCGCAAGCCTGTTCAGGGAGGGGGATGTTGTAGAAGCTGTTGGCAAGCTTGAGAAGGTTGAAGACCTTGCCAGAGGAGTGACGTACTACAGCCTTCTCGTCGGCTCCGTCAAAACAGCGAACATAGAGTATGTCAAGCTTTTAAAAACTCTTTAACCCTGTCGATGATTTCCTTCTGAACCCATGGCGGAGTCCAGAGAGCCATGGTTCTGACATAGCTTGGCTTGAGAGCTTTTCGAACCGTCTCTAAGCTCCCAGCCTTAGCATAGCCTTCCACGACCTCGGCCGCGAACGACGCAGCTTCCTCCGCGTCGAGATAATGACCTAGATAGAATACTAGCTCCATCAAATCCCATGCAGGGTCTCCTTCCGTCGAGGCCTGCTCAACGTCGGTAACGTAAATCTGGCCTTCCGCTGATTTTATGAAGGTCTCGGGCTTGCAGTCGCCCAGCTGCACCCCTTTTCCATGTATGCGGGCCAGGGTTTCGCCAACCTGACGTGCAAAATCGTTTCGTCCACCTGCTTTCTCCAGCCATGCGGTCATTAGGTTTGTGCCTTCGACGTACGATGTGTAAAGGATTTTGCCGTTCCAGTTGACGTGCAGTATTTCAGGCGTGTTGAAGCCTTGGTTGCGTAAATGGTTGAGGAAGTATATCTCTTTAGCCATGCGTGTGGAAGGGTTTATCGAGAAGTCTTTAACCCAGGCTGTCCAAACCCTTGCCGCAACCCATTTGACGTCGGTCCAGCTCAGATAACGTTTGGCGAAAAGCTTCACAGAGTCCACCTCTATTACATAAGTCGAGTTGAAAAGCCCGCCAACTCTTTTAACCCTTGCCTCGCCTCCGTAAAACTCTTTCACAAAATCCAGCATGTCAAGCTGTTTCGACAGTGGTTGAGGGCCTCGGGCTGTGGTGACATAGATGTATTGGTCTGGGTCGGGTAGGTGAGCTGCGGGAGCTGTAAAACGCGAGGCCATGTCGAAGACGAGAAGGGAGAAAGCCTTCGAAAGCCTGAGAATGTTAATTTTTCTCAGCTGCTCTAACCCGCTTAGAACAGGTATTTTCTCAAAGCTTTTCACAGCATCTAGGCTGGGCGTATAGAATCCATCCCTCTTCGACAACACTCCCTCTTGGACAAGCTCTTCCGCAGCGTTCTCAAACCCTTTCAACAACTCGGCATCATTCTTAAGGCTTTCAACAAGCTCAGCCCTCATCAGCGGGAAAACCTCGACAAACCTCCTGACCTTCTCGTAGAGGAAGTATTTCACGTCTATCATGAGGTTGGCGGCGGCGAGCTTATGCTCTGAAACAAGGTCTTTCAAAAGCTGGAGTATGATCTCTTTCTTGTATGTTTTTTCAAGCCTGCGTAGGAAATGCTGTCCCTGAACGGGTTGGTAGGGGATTAGAAGCTTGTGGGCGAGCGTCTCAGCATAAGCCATGTTCACAACATCTTCCTCAAACGCTTTCGAGTCGATGAGGTAGAGGACGTAGCCGTCGGCCCGCGAAACTTTAACGCCCTGTTTCAGCCTTCTGACGACGACGTGAAGCTCGGGTTTTTTTCTGGCAGGGACGACGAAGGCTGCTTCAACGTCGCCTAAGTGTTTCTCCTTCAGAATGGCTTCGACCTGCGGCAGCAACACCATTCCATAAGCCTGCAAGCCTTAGGAAAAGTGTTTCCAAGTTCTCCGATACCTATAATTACGGCTTGTGTATGCTGTTAAGCCGGATTGAAGCTGGACGCAAACCTTCACAGAAGGCTCGTCAAGCTTGCTCGAAGGCTTGGGGCTTCGGACGTGGCTTTAACCACGTATGAAACAACGCGTCAAATGATACGTTTCTCCAACAACCAGATAACCGTCTCGAAACATGGTTTGGTTGAGTCGGCGGAGGTGTACGTGAGCGTAAAGGGAAAGAGAGCCATACGTTCAACCACCGAGATGTCGGAGAAATCTTTGGAAGACATGGTGAGGCAGGCTGTTGCGACGGCTAAGACATCGCCTGAGGCAGACGTCTACGCTCCGCTTCCTGAAGGGCCTTTCAAATACGATAAAAGGCTTCTAAAACCCGTTGTCGAGGTTGTGGAGCCGGAGAAGCTTGTTGAGTATGTTGAGGCTGCTGTGAACGGTGGGTTGGAGAACGGTGCTAAACGGGTTGCGGGAAGCCTTGTCTACAGCCGTGGGAGGGTTAGGCTGACGACGAGCCGCGGCGTTGAAGCGGTCGCCTCAACTGTTGGTTTGGAGATTTCCGTGAGAGCCTTCGCCGCAGACGACGCCACAGGCCACTTCGTCTCAGTCGCCGCAAACACTAAAGAATTCAAGCCCTACGAGGCAGGGTTGAAGGCTGGTGAGATTGCGAAGATGGCGCTCAACCCCGTGGATGGAGATGCCGGCGTTTACGAGGGGCTTCTGGGGCCTATGACCTTCGCACACATACTCGAGCAGGTTGGGACATGGGCTTCGGCTTTCTACGTGGATGGGGAGATGTCGTTTTTGACGGGGCTTTTGGGTCAGAAAGCGGCTTCGGATGTTTTCAGCCTATGGGATGACCCGACTTTGGTGGGCAGCTATGGGGCAGCGCCGTTTGACGGCGAGGGGGTTCCGACAAGACGTAACACAATCTTCGAGGATGGGGTTCTCAAAACTTATCTGCACAACAGCACCACGGCGAAGAAATTCAACACCCAAACCACGGCCAACGCAGGCCTCATAGTTCCCCATCCCTTCAACCTAGTCTGCAAAACAGGCGACAAACCCTTCGAAAAACTCGTCTCATCCATAGACAACGGCATCTGGGTGACGAACGACTGGTATCTCCGCTACCAAAACTACAGGACGGGCGAGTTCTCCACAATACCTCGCGACGGCCTCTTCCTGATAAAGAACGGAAGCGTCGAGAAGCCGTTGAAAGGCCTACGGCTCAGCGACAACATCCTCAGCATCCTAAGGGGCGTAAGAGGTTTGGGCAGCGAAAGATACTGGGTAAAATGGTGGGAGGTGGAAATTCCGACATACGCTCCCGCAGCCGTGGTCGAAAAAATCAACTTCACAAAATCAGCCTTCTAAATCCGTATCCCCGCTTCACGTAACGCGAAAGCTCCTCGAAATGCTCGCGTCTGCCGAAGAGGTCTTCCAGCCTTTCCTTGGGTCTTATGTCGAACAGCAAGTTACCTAGGTAACTGGTTACCTAGGTAACTTAAAATGTTTCTGGTTTTGTTCAGTAGGGATGTGGTTTTTTCGGCGGCGGCTTGTATGTAGTGGTCTGTTGTTTTGATGATTGTTGTGGGGTCTTTTCCGAGTTTTTTCAGCTGTTGTTCGAGCCATTCAGATCCTTTTTCAGCTGCTTCGGCTGCAATCCTGTAACCATCCTCAACTCCGTGCTTGCGGAGCATCAGCTGCACAGCTTCCAGCATTACCGCATGTTTGTGTGTTTCAACCTCTTTACGCATCGCTTCTGTGTTGACATAAACTTCTCCTAGAGCTCTGTATGTGTTTTTTACGCCGAGAAGGCTTAACGCTAATGCTGTACCGTAGAAGCGTTTGATGATCGAGTCTGAGAGGTCTCTGTGAAGGCGTGACGCGATCAGTCTTGTGGACATGTAGCTGAGCATGGACGTTGAGAGGTCGAGGGCCCCTTCCGCGTTCTCAAACAGTAGTGGGTTTCTTTTCTGAGGCATGGTTGATGAATGCACTTCTGCAGCGTGTTTGCTGAACGCTACAAGTCCTAGGCTTCCGAGAATCCACATGTCTCTGCAAAGGTTTGCGGTCAACGTGTTTGCCGAGGCGATAGTGTTGAGGAGTTCAGACATACGTTCATGCGGCAGTATCTGTGTTGAAGCCGGGGTGTGTTCAAGCCCGAACGAGTTCACGAACCTCTCGGCGAAAGCAAGCCAGTCGACCTCGGGATAAGTTGTTTTGAGCGAGGAGAGGTCTCCCACGGCTCCGCCAAGCTTTGCCTGCAACTTGATGTTTTTGAGCTTCGAAACAAGTGATGCAAGCCTGTAGGCGTAGTTGGCGATATAGCTTCCGAAAGTTGTTGGGACTGCGGGCTGGCCGTGAGTGCGTGCAAGGAAGGCTGTTGACCTATGTTTCTCCGCCAAATCTGTAAGCGTTTCCACTAGCTTCAGCATCTCTGGGATGTATGTTTCGTTTATGAAGCTCTTTGCCATGAGAGAGTATGCTATGTTGTTCACGTCTTCCGAGGTTAGTCCAAAATGTATGAAGGGTTTTAACTCGGAGAGGCTGAGCTGGTCGAGCCTTTTCTCAAGGTAGGATGTCGCTGCAGCGACGTCATGGCCGAGCTTTTTCTCAAGCTGTTTAACCTCCTCCGCATCACTAACAGGCATCTCCAAAACATTTCTTGCAAGCGCTTCGAGCTTCAACAGGTTTCCCCTCCAGCCTATGGCCTCGAGAAAAGCATGGAGAAACCTCACCTCAACAAACAGCCTGTATCTTATGAGGGCGTGTTCGCTGAAGTAGCGGCTGCACTCCCGTAAACTCTCTCTGTAGCGTCCGTCGACGGGGGTTATGGCCTCCAAAGGGTTTAACGTGTCGTCGGAGGTCATGCTTTTTTCACAACCATGCTGGCGTCCTCCCCCACGGAGACGAGTCCTATCTCCACCTTGAGGGTTTTCTCAAGCCATCCAAGGTATTCTCTGGCTGCTGACGGCAGTTCCTCCCATCCTTTTCTAACAGCTTTGAGCCAGCCCTCACGACCCATGTTCCAGCCTTTAAACTCAACGTAAACAGGCTTTGCGGCGTCGAGATTGTGTCTTGCATGAGCGAAGCTTTCCGTCTCCTCTCCGTCTACCACGTATCTTACGCAGACTTTCACCGATGAGATTCCGTCGAGGACGTCGAGCTTTGTCACGGCGATGTTGTTGACGCCGTTAAGCATGCATGCGTATTTGAGGGCTGGGATGTCAAGCCATCCAACCCTACGTGGCCTGCCGGTCGTCGTTCCATACTCTCCGCCCGCCTCCCTTATCCTCTCGGCTAAACTGCCGTTGACCTCTGTGGGGAAGGGCCCTGCTCCAACACGTGTCGTGTAAGCTTTCATCACGCCGACGATTTCGCCGACCTTTGAGATGGGAATTCCCGTGCTCACGTAGCCTGCTGCAGCAACCGTGTTGGACGAAGTGACGTACGGATATGTTCCATGGTCTATGTCGAGCAAAACTCCCTGAGCTCCTTCCAAAACTACTCGGCCGCCTGAGTCAAGCAGCTCGTTCAGAAAAAGCTCGACATCCCCTAGGTAAGGTGCTAACACTTTTTTGATTCTGTTTAAATCGGCTTCGGACTCTACGCCGTGAAGCTTTTTGAGAAAGTTTATCTTCTCCACTGCAACCGCCGTGTTTTCTATCTCCCCAGCTCTTAAGCCCACCCTCAGCATCTTGTCGCCGTATGCGGGGCCTATGCCACGTCTCGTCGTCCCTATGGCTGAGCCTGCCCTCAGCTCTTCGAGACGGCCGTCCAGCTCGCGGTGAAACGGCAGTATGAGCTGGGCTGACCTGCTCACCAACGGCTGACGTGGATGTCCAAGCTTTTTCAGCAGGCTGGTTTCTCTCTCGAAGGCTTCGACGTCGAGGAGGCATCCAGCGGCTATCACAGGCTTTGGCCCCGCCAAACATCCGGCTGGAAGCATGTTGAACTTGTAACGCTGTCCTCCGACCATTACTGTGTGCCCAGCGTTGGCCCCTCCCTGAAACCTTACGACGGCCTCGGCATCGTGCGACAGAACGTAGGATATCTTGCCCTTCCCCTCATCTCCCCACTGCAAGCCTATGATGATGTCGGCCTTCCTCATACAGGTTCGACGTCATGCGGATGGCTTTCCTTCAGCCCTGCCTCAGTAATCCTGATGAAAACGGCGTTCTGCTGAAGCTCTTGGATGTTGCGGGCGCCGAGGTAGCTCAGCCCAGACCTGAGGCCTGCGGTCAGCTGTTTTATCACGTCGGACGCCGAGCCCTTGTATGGAACGTATGCTTCAACGCCTTCAGCCATGTAGCTGTAGTCGGATGCGTCCTGCAGTATGTCATCCTCCCCAGCCCTGCTGTTTTTGGCTAGCATGGCGTAGAGGCTGGCCATTCCACGGTAGATCTTCATCTTACGGCCATTTCTGACAACCACAGCTCCAGGGCTTTCATCGGTTCCAGCCAGAAGCCTTCCAATCATAACCGTTGACGCGCCTGCTGCAAGAGCTTTCACCATGTCGGCGCTCGACCTGATACCTCCGTCGGCGATCAAGGGAACATCCATCTCTTTCGCCGCGTCTGCGCAGTCCATTATCGCTGTGAGCTGCGGCACGCCGACTCCTGCGACGATGCGTGTTGTGCAGACCGAGCCAGGGCCTACGCCAACCTTGACGGCCGACGCTCCAGCGGAGGCGAGGTCTTCCACACCCTCAGCCGTAGCCACGTTTCCCGCGACTATTTCTACATCATCTCCGAAGGCCTGCCTAACCCGTCTTATTGTTTTGATAACCATTTCCGTGTGGCCGTGGGCCACGTCTATGACCAGCGCGTCAGCTCCCGCGCCGATGAGGGCTTCAGCCCTGTCCAAAGCGTCTTCCTTAACCCCTATGGCTGCTGCAACCATCAGCCTTCCACGCGAATCCCTTGAAGCGTTTGGGTACATCAGCTTCTTAACGATGTCGGCGCTTGTCACAAGCCCTTTCACATACCCCTCCGAGTCTACCAACGGCAGCTTCTCAATCTTATGCTTCATGAAAATTTGTTTAGCCTCGTCAAGCGTTATGTCAGGTCTTGCCGTAACAACCCTTTCCACGGGGGTCATGCACTCGGCGACTTTGGCTTCCCCGGGCCTGAACAAAACGTCTCTGCGCGTGAGTATGCCGAGAAGCTTTTTTGAAGGGTTGACAACTAGAAGGCCGCTGACGTTTTTATGGTTCATCAAAGCCTCGGCCTCCGCTATGGTTGCTTCAGCCCTTATCGTGTAGGGTTCTTCTATGGCGATGTTCTCGGCGCGTTTAACCATCTTTATCTGCTCAACCTGCTGCTGGATTGCGTTGAACCTGTGTATGACTCCTATCGCTCCCTCGCGCGCCATCGCGATAGCCATCTCAGCCTCCGTAACCGTGTCCATGGCAGCTGAAACAATCGGAGCCTCAAGCCAGATACGTCGAGTGAAACGCGACCTCGTCGAAACCTCTCTCCGCGTCTTGACAGAAGACCTTTGAGGAATGAGCAGCACGTCGTCGAACGTCAGGCCTAGTTTGTCCAAAACTTTTGCCAATAAATCCCTTGAAAAACACCTTCAACAGGTCTATATAGATGTTTTTACTGGAGGGCTCTTTTCCTCAAAGCCACGCTCTTAGCCAGCAGCCGGCGAAAAGCTTCTTCAAAGCTTGAATCTTCCCCAAGCTGAACACTTTGGAAAACCCCCGTCCTGCCCTTCTCGCGTCTCTTCAAGAGAACCTTCATCCGCGCCGTTATGATGTCGGGGCTTACACGCAGGACGCGCACAGCCTCCTCGAAGTTTGAAGCAAGAGGCTTCTCAACGTGTCCAAAGTCTGTCGGAATGACAAGGTTGAGCGATTTGTTAATGCCGGGTTTTCTAACATTTTGCCTCAGCTCTTCAACCGTGAGGCTTCCAGCCAGCATGTAAAAACCTTCCTCGTCTCTGTTCAGCGGCACCATCGGAGCTGAAACCGTGTCTCGGTCGTTGAGATAGAGGTAGGCTTTCGCCGCATAATATGGTGTCGCCTGAACAAGCACTCTTTTCTGAATAGGCTGCAGTAATGAGACGGTATATTCAAGCAGCTGCATGGGCACAACCCTCGGTATGAACACGTCGAGGTCGCTCTCCGGCGTAACATCACCGCGTGCAATACTTCCGTAAACCATGGATGGAAAGCCATGTTTCTCCAAATGCTCCATGACAGCGAGGGCCCTCTCCCTCAACTTTCTCAAAACATTCCAACGAGCCTCAGAATAAACAACCTCGCGCAAACTTCACGATATAACGGTTCCGCCAACCTTTTTAACCTGTTCGAAAACGTTTTGAGCGTGGCGGTGCTGGACTACGACCGTCTCAGCGACTGCTACGACGAGCTCTATGGCGAAGAGCAGCTCAGCAAATACCGTGCTGCCGTGAACATGGTAGGGCATTTGGAGTTTTCATGTGTTTTGGACGTTGGCTGCGGCACAGGCCTTTTCCTCCGTTTCCTACGAGAGAAAGGTTGGACATCTGAGTATGTGGGTGTTGACGTGTCTTCAGGTATGCTGGCCAAGGCTTTGGAGAAGGCTGACGCAAGCTCCCATGTTGTGATGGCTGATGCCCACCACCTACCCTTCAGAGACAACGCCTTCCCCATCCTTTTCTCGTTCACCGTCTTACACCACCTAAACACATCTCAGTTCCTCGCCGAGGCCTCAAGGGTCTGCGGCAAACTAATGGTTGTGACGCAGCACAAACGTTTAAGCCCGAGGCTTGAAAACAACGTCTGTGACTCGGAGACCGTTGACGAAATCCTGGTCGGCGAGCCTTCAGTTTTTCGCAAAGCTGCAGACAGCTGTGGCACGTATAGCCTACCCTGAAGAAGACAGGCTGACGCGTTTGGAGAAGGTATGCGGTGTTGACGTGGCGTATGGAAAAGGCAGATATGCGGCGGCGGCAGTCGTCCAAGACTTCGGCAAACTGGATAACGTCGAAACCGTTGTGAAGGTTTTCACAGGCAGGCAAACTCCCTACATCCCCGGTTTTCTGGTTCTCCGAGAAGGCCCTCCGCTGCTCGAAGCCTTGGCGGCTGTTAAAACAGATTTCGACTTGTTGCTCGTGGATGGCCATGGCAGGGCCCATCCGAGGAGATGCGGGCTGGCGACGCTCGTCGGGTTTGTGGCAGGATTTCCCACGGTTGGCGTGGCAAAATCCCTCCTGGTAGGAGAGCTCGTTCCCAAAAACGACTACTGTGAAATAGTTGACGGCGGCGAGGTTGTAGGACTTTGCCGGGGCCGCAACTACTTCAGCCAAGGATACGGTGTTTCCTTCAACGACCTACGTAAAATATTCCAGCTTTTTCACGGCGACTACCCTGAGGTGCTGAGAACAGCTGACAGAATGTCCAAGACCGCAATCCTCAAACAATGATGCGACAGGGTTTACAAAACCTTCCCAGTCGACCGTCTCTCGGCGAAAGGTTCAAAAATTTTTAACGAAGCATCTGACGAATACGGCGGAAGTTTAAATGCGGTTGTTCGCCCTCGAGCCACACAGGTTCAGAAAATACAAGGCTGAGCTTGTTGAAGAACATACCAAGGATGCCTGCCGTGTTCTCGAGGTCGGCTGCGGACTCGGCCATTACAAAAAACATGCCAGAGGCGAAGACTACGTTGGCATCGACCTCAATCCCATGCTTAATCCCGGTGTGGTGGCTTCGGCGGACAACCTGCCTTTCCGAAGCTCGTGTTTTGACGTAGTCATCATGCTGGATGTTATCGAACATGTGGAAGACGTTGATTCAGCTTTGGAAGAGGCTGTCAGGGTTCTCAGCCAACGTGGTAAACTGCTCATCACCACGCCAAACACTTTAGGCTTCGGAATCTACGACAGCTACGCCGACAAAACCCACATACATCACTTCAGCTGGAGAGGCTTGGAGAAGATTCTGGCGAAAAAACACCTTAAAGTCGAAAGACGCATTCCACTCCATCTGCACATCTTCTGGCCCCTCCATCACATCCGCTCCAAGCGCCTGCTCCATGTTCAACAGTCGATATGCGTGGTAGCATCGAAATGACTCAAAGCCGAAGGCTTTTGCTGAAGTCTTTGGCCGGTCTGGCGGCCAGCATGGCTGTAACCCTGTGTATTATCTGGCTTTTCAACATACCTCTCACATCCCTGCTCACAACCCCACTCCCTCTGCTGCTTCTGTCCATCGTCATATGCATGGCTCGGCATGTTGCTCAGGGTTTGAGGCTTTACCTGCTCGTCAAACGTCATTCGAAAACAAGCTTCGGCCTCGTCAAAGCCCTCGTCACAAGAAACGTGAGCGAATTCTTCGCCCTCACGACAATCCCGTTCCTCGCGGACGAGCTCGTGAGGGTGTGGATCCTCGTCGAGGTGGGGGAGAGGCCTGCCACCGCCTTTTGGATAGCCTTCTCAGAACTGATTCTCGACGTTTTGGTAGGCTCGCCCATAGCCATGCTCGCAGGATTAGCCGCCTTGGCACACGGCGACATATACCTCGCAGCGATCCTACTAATCATATCCGTCACCCAGCTCGCCCTAACCATCTTCCTCATAATGCTGCCCAAGCTTCAATCCATAACACGTTTCGGCTTAATGGAACGCTTTCCCATACCCGACAGATTTCTCGCACAGTTCAAAGACTTCATCAGAGAGTCGTCAAACTTTCTAACAGAGTTCCGGTCAGGTTGGAGCAAAGCCGTTCCAGCCGCCCTGCTGGCGTTAACGCTTGCTGTAATCATGCTGCCGGCGGCCACCCTATACTTGGTTTTCTCCAGCTATGGTTCGATTAGCTTTGTAGAGGCTGTTTATGCGTTTCACGCTGGGAACGCTCTCGGAGTTCTGCCCGTGATGGTTGGAGGGTCTGGCCTTACCGAGGCCGGCATATACCTCTTCTCCAGCAGAATCTTGGCAATCCCGTCGTGGAGCGCCGTCGTCATATGGCGAATACTAACATACTACCTCAGCCTGCTGGTCAGCGGAATCACGTTGGTTTTCTACACTTTCTGGAGAGCGCGGCGTCTCTTAAGCAAATAACCAATGCTCTGAAGATTTGTGATGTGTAGCTCATCAGAAAACAACACCATGACAGCTATGCATGCCGTCGTCGAAAACGTTTAGGAAAGAAGTGTTGAAAGTGTATCGTCTTTGGCGATGATTTCCGTAATTTCGCTGGAGGGAATTGTTGGCTTTATCTTGCGCGTTCGTCCGTGCCTGCCGTAGCTGACGAGCTCCGTGGCAATTATCCCCAGCATGTCAAGCTCCGAGACGAGTGTGCTGACTCTACGGTCGGTCAACGGCTCCGACCCTATCGAGCTGCAGAACTCACGGTACACGTTGTATATCGTTCCCGAGGTTGTTTCAAGTCCTTTTCTCGCGCAACTGTAGATGGCCAACAGCACGAGCCTGCTGTGGAGCGGAAGTGACAGAACAACTTCCTTGACACGGCCTCTCTCTATAAGCGACTGAGCCTTCCTCACATGCTGCTCCTCGATTCTCTCAGCACCCTCCCTCTCGGCAACCTCAGCAGCCACCCTCAGAAGGTCTATGGCCCTTCTCGCATCTCCGTGTTCCGAAGCGGCCAGCGCAGCAACCAACCTGATGACATCGTCGCCGATGCTTTCAGGCCTCAGAGCCTGAGCCGCCCTGTCCAGCAGAATATCCGCGATCTCCGTCGCCGTATAGGGAGGGAATACAACCTCTTCCTCGCTGAGGCTGCTTAAAACACGGGGGTCAAGCTGCTCCTTGAACATCAGGTCGTTGGAGATGCCTATCAGGGAAATCCAGCAGTGCTCGTTGCTGGAGCGTGTCAGCTCGTACAGCAGGTCGTCTCCGAAATCCCTAACCAAAACATCCACCTCGTCCAAGCACACCACGAAAGACAGGCCAAGCCTCCAGCAAGCGTTTTGAAACCGTCTGAACAACTCGCCTTTCGACAGCCCCGTGAACGGAACAGAGACACCAGCCGCCAAGCAGAGCTCGGCCAAAACCCTATACTCCGTCCCAGCCAGCCTGCAGTTCACATAAACGAACCTGACGTTTACCCCTCTGTCGACAACCTCGGACGACAGCCTGTTGAGCACATATCTGCACACGGCGGTCTTGCCTGTTCCCGTCTTACCGTAGAGGAAGATGTTGGAGGGTTTTACCGACCTCAACACGGTGGCCAACACGCCGGCTACGTTCCTTATCTGGGCGGTCCTATGGGGAAGGGAGTGTGGCACGTAATCCGACCGGAGAAGTTCATGTCTGAGACTGATAGGCTGACGCTGCTGAGAATACCTTTGTATTATGTCCG
>JAWBJZ010000039.1:0-18171 GCA_038832005.1 Candidatus Caldarchaeum sp. | reverse complement strand
TGGCACGTCAGATAATAAGGATGGCGACGAACACAATAAGCATATCAGGCCTTTATGCGAGACTCTCGGTTTATCAGATGACTCTCTATGGTAAGGTTGCTCTCGCAGACCTTCTTCTACACGTAGACTTTACGGCTAAGCTGAGGAACATTCTATGCTACGTAGGACTATACAAACCAAACAACGGCAAATACAACCATCGAATGAAACAGGCTATCCAATCCCTAGCAATCAGCCACTACAGAAAACACAGAGTTAAAGCCAGAGAAGCCGACAACTACTGAAGAAAATCAAGAACTACGCCAGAGCTGGAGTCCCGGCCTGACAGCGGGGAAAAACCGGATGAAAACCGGGCAATAGAGCACTGAACGCCTTTACGGCGATTTAAAAGCCAATGCACGGTCTTCGTCCGGCTTCTCAGACGTTGTCAGATGACGGGCCTCCAGCCAGACTCTCTCCTCCATCTTTCCTTTCAAACATATATATTATGAGAAAATGTTGTTTTACATGGGCCCGTAGCTCAGCCAGGACAGAGCACCGGGCTTTTAACCCGGGGGCCGCGGGTTCAAATCCCGCCGGGCCCGCATCGTTTTTTCGAACTGTTTTCACTCCGCTATCTCCTCTAAAGCCTTGCCTTTCGTCTCGATGCCTAGCAGAAGAACCGCAGCCGCTCCTGAAAGATGGGTCAGCGAGAAGACTGTGAACGCCGCCGGCAAGCCTCCTGAAACGTACAGCAGCGGTGTGGCTGTGGGAGCTATTATACCTGCGACTCGTCCTATGCTTGCTGCCGCGCCTGCGCCTGTGCCCCTAATACGGGTTGGATACAGCTCCGGGGTGTATGCATACAAGGCTGACCAAGCTCCAAGATTGAAGAAGGATACAACAACGCTCCATAACAGTATTTCCATCGGCGTTGCTGCCATACTGAGTAAGGCGCTTCCCACGCCGGCTGCCGTTAGATAAACGGCTGCTACCGACTTTCTACCCAACCGGTCTAACAGAAAGGCAGCGCTGTAGTAGCCTGGAACCTGTGCAAGGGTAACTATCAGCACCCATTCGATAGACCTGACCACAGTTAGGCCAAGCTCTCTGACGTAGAAGGTTGGAAGCCATATGAAGATTCCGTGATACGTGTAAACCAAAACGGCCCACATTATCCATAGCACGAGTGTTCTCTTCCAGTAGTCTCGAGACCAAAGCTCTTTCAAAGCCTCCAAAATGCTGTACCTGGGACGCGTCGGTTTTTCCGAGCCAGTTTCTTCAAGGCTCTCTAAAACTAGGCCATGCTTTCGGAGCAGATCCACGACCTCCTTCGCTCTTCCCTTGAGCTGCAAATATCTTAACGACTCGGGCGCATAGACGAGGACTAGAGGGATGAGGAAAAGCGGCACGAGCGCGACGAGGAAGGTGAGACGCCATCCAAAGGCTGGGAATAGGAGGTATGGGAAGGCCAGCGAGAGCAGGGCTCCGTATACCCACGAGGTTTCAACCAGCCCTAGGAAACGCCCCCTATATCTGGCTGGCACGTACTCTGAGACATAAACGCCAGGCTGGGGCAAAGAGCCTCCGAGGCCTATTCCAGCCAAAAACCTGAGAATGGCGAGGGATGCCGGGTCCGGTGCGATGGAGTTGAGGGCTGTGAAGACGGTCATTATCAGAAGGGTGAGAAGGAGTGTTTTCTTCCTGCCTATTATGTCTGCGAGAATGCCGCATGATATAGCGCCGACGAACATGCCTAGATAGCCAGCGCTCAAGAGAAGCCCTGACACCAATGGCTGCTGTTCAAGCTTAAACTCTGCTATTATAGACGGCAGGACCGCGGCTATGAGCATAACGTTCATCGCGGTAAAACAGTAGACGAGGCTGCCCAGCAGAAGAAGTTGGTAGTGAAAACGGGAGAGCGAAACCCTGTCTAGAAAGTCGACTGAGCGGCTTTTTCCCATGTTCTGTTAGAAATTTTTCACAACGCTTAAAAAAGGTTTACCTCCAACGCAAGTCCTCTAAGACGCGTTGTTTAGAAACAAATAAAAAATTAGGGTTGTTATGGTTTTAAGCTCTTATCGCTTCTCCAACTTCTGCCAGATGCCTTAGCGGTGGGCCGACGTAAATCTGACGTGGCCTGACTATCCTCTGCTCTTGGTCAAGTATCTGTTCCTGCCACTGGGCTAGCCAGCCAGCCATCCTGGCTATGGCGAAGAGGATTGTGAACATGTCGGTCGGGAAGCCCATAGCCTCGTAGATTATGCCCGAGTAGAAGTCGACGTTGGGGTAAAGCCTTCTCGAGACGAAGTATTCGTCGTCGAGAGCAACCCTCTCCAGCTCAAGGGCTATGTCGATCAACGGGTTTTTGCCAGTAACTTCGAAGACCTTGTATGCCAGGTCCTTGATTATCTTAGCCCGCGGGTCATAAGCCTTGTATATCCTGTGCCCAAAACCCATCAGCCTCCTAGCCCCGCTTTTCACCTCCTTTATGATTTGGGGAACTTTCTCGACGCTGCCTATCTCTCTAAGCATTTTCACAACTTCTTCGCTGGCACCACCGTGCAACGGTCCATACAAAGCAGCTGCGGCGGCCGCTGCCGCGCTGAACGGGTCTCCGTGGGCGCTTCCCACAGCCCTCATCACGTTGGCGCTGCAGTTCTGTTCATGGTCTGCGTGGAGGACGAACAACGTGTCAAGGGCCTCTGCTAAAACTGGGTCTGGCTCGTACCGCATGTTCGGCGCAGGCCTGAAGACCATGTTGAGGAAGTTGGCTGTGTAGCTTAGGTCGTTGTCGGGGTAGATATATGGCTGGCCTCTTGAATGACGGTAAGCGTAGGCGGCTATTGTAGGAGTTTTTGCAAGAAGCCTCCATATCTGCTTCTGCCTTACCACGGGGTCGAATACGTTCCTGCATTCGGGGTAGAATGTGGAGAGGGCTGAAAGTGTTCCCACTAAAATCCCCATCGGATGAGCGTCGTGATGGAATCCATCCATGAACTTCTTTATGTTTTCATGAATCATCGTATGGTGAGTGATGTTGTAGACCCATTCTTCTAGCTGTGACTTTGTTGGCAGCTCGCCGTAAATCAGCAGGAAAGCAACCTCCAAGTATGGTTTTCTACCAGCCAGCTCCTCTATCGGATACCCCCTATACCGAAGTATGCCTCTCTCTCCATCGATATATGTTATGGCGCTTTTGACCATGGCTGTGTTCATAAGTCCTGGGTCATAGGAGAGGAGTCCGAAATCTTCTTCGCTGACCTTTATCTTCCTAAGTTCAGAAGCTCTGATGGCTCCATGTTCGATTGGTATTTCATACGTCTTCCCGGTTCTGTTATCTATGACAATTAAATTATCCAATTTGCTCTCACGCCTAAAATGTATGCAAGCCATAACTTTAACCCTTGTACGGAGGCCTGTAGCTAGACCTTTTTAAGGGCTGGCGATGGAATTCGCCTTTGTTGCCGTCTAAACTCTGGCGGTCTGGTTGATATCGCCGGTTTTTGGACCCGTACTCAGGCGATGTTTGACGGTTAGGCATCGATTCATCCTACTCTGCTTGTAAAAAGGTAAGCTTTAACACGAGTTGCCTCGCTCACAGGAAGCGGGTTGAGGCTTTCCAGACGGTATCTGCTGCTTGGAGCGGCTTCCGCCGGAGCGGCGATGGCTGCGGCTTATCTGTTCCCACGGTCCGTGGAGAAACAGGCTGCTGTTGACGTTGAGGTTGTTGCCAAAAACTTAAGGGTTCCCTGGTCCATATCGTTTATCAGCGCCGACGAAGCTCTTTTCACGGAGAGAAACGGTTCCGTAAAACTTCTCACCCTCAGCAGCCGACGTGTTGAGCAAGTAGGCTTTGTTGAGGTCGCCGCCGTCGGCGAGGGTGGGCTGCTGGGATTGGAGACGGTCAAAGAACGCCGCAGGACAGACGTCTACCTGTATCACACGTACAACGCTGGCGGACGGCTCATGAACAAGGTGGTGAGGGTAACGTACGACGGAGGGCTTGAAGACAAAACGGACTTGGTTACAAACATTCCCGGCGGAGCGGTTCACGACGGCGGGCGGATCAAGCTGGGCCCAGACAATATGCTTTACATTACGACGGGCGATGGGGGGCAGGCGAATCGCGCTCAGGACCTGGGGTCGCTGGGAGGCAAGATACTCAGGATGACGTTGGATGGCAAAGTCCCTAACGACAACCCTTTTAAAAGCTTGGTTTACGCCTACGGATTGAGAAACCCTCAGGGAATAGCGTGGCGTGAGAGTTCTAACACGATGTTCTGCACGGACCACGGACCTACGGGCGAGGGGGCTCGCTTCGCCCACGATGAGGTAAACATTGTTGTTAGCGGGGGGAACTATGGCTGGCCCACGGTAATAGGCGATGAAGCCGGGCCCGGCTTCATAAAACCTGTCCTCCACAGCGGGCTTGAGACATGGGCTCCCTCGGGATGTTGTTTCTACAGCTCAGGCGAGATAAGCCAGTGGAACGGCGGGTTTTTCTTCGCAACACTCAGAGGGCAGCACCTACATTGTATTATCTTCAACGAAAAGAACAACGTCGTCATGCATTTCAAGCTGTTTGAGGGGGTGTTCGGCAGGCTCAGGGACGTGGTGGCAGGGCCTGACAGCGCTCTGTACATACTGACGAGCAACAGAGATGGAAGAGGTTCGCCGGCGGTGGAGGACGACCGAATACTGCGTGTGTCTTCTAGGTCTTGAAGAGCCTTTGATAGATGATGTCCGCCCAGTGCGTCAGGGGGTCGGTTTCGCCGTAGGCCGATGAACCTGATATGTAGTATTCGTCAAGGTCGTCGGCGAGCTTCTCAACTTCGTCTGCAGCCAGCTTCATCTCAACCCTGAGGCTTTCAACCTCCTTCATCAGGTTGCTCCACTCGCTTTCCATAGCTACGTCTCTGTAGAACCTGGCCCTGTTAACGATGGAGTAGAGCCTCTCGATCTTGTCCATTATATCGGCCTTCGCATCCTCTTCAGACATCCTTTGAAACGTTCGTTATCTCACCATTTAAGTTAATGCAGTAAAAAGTCACACAATACCGGCAAGCTATCTTGATCCGTAGGCTTTGACAATCATCGTCTTACGGTCTATCAACACCGTAAACCTTCGCCACACCCTGTCAGCCTCCCGCCTGAACATCCCAGCAGCCTCAACTTCATCATCCCTAACGTAAACTCTTGAAACATCAAGCTGGACTACTCCGTACTTGGACTCGAGGAATTTCCGCACGACGGTTATAAACTCTTCAGAGGCCACATTCATGGCCTATTTGCTTCGGTTAAAAATTTAAAGAAGCGATGCGGCAGAGCGCTGGAGAAAAGTTGCAGCACTACCTCAAGATCGGAAGGGGTTTTGTTTTTCCTGACTACCGGCCGCGGTATCCGCGTCAGCCTAGTTTCCTGATAAAACATTACCGGCTCGAGATAGAGTTAGACTTAGGGGAGAAGAGGGTTGACGGTCTGGCGACGATATCGCTGGAAGCCCGTGGCAACACCGCTTTGCTTGACGCGGTCGATTTAGAGGTGAGGTCGGTCGAAGGATGTGGCTATGACTATGATGGCAGAACCCTTGCACTACATTTACAGGGTGAGGGGAGGCATGAGATACGGGTGAGGTACAGAGCATGGCCTCGGGCTGGGGTTTACTTCATTCTCCCTGACAAAGCCAACCCAGATAGGCTTCCTTTCGTTTACAGCCACGGGGAGCCTGAATACCATCGTCACTGGATGCCCATCTACGACTATCCAAACATGAAGTTCACAACCGAGATGCTTGTGACGGTTCCCCAGCCGTTGGAGGTGGTTTCAAACGGGGAGCTAATATCGGTCAAGGATAGAGGTGATGGCTTGAGGGTTTGGCATTGGTCGCTCGACATTCCGCACACAGCTTACTTGATGAGTTTTGCGGCAGGGGTTTTCGACAAGGTCGAGGAAGAATTCAACGGGTTGAAGCTCGCCTACTACGTGCCCAAAGGCATGAAGTACCTTATCAAAAACTCCTTCGAGAAAACAGGAGACATGATCAGGTTTTTCAGCGAATACCTTGACTACCCATATCCCTACAAGTCCTACAAACAGGTCTGCGTCCCCGAGTTTGTCGTAGGAGGGATGGAGAACACTACTGCCACAACGTTGACAGACCTGACGCTTCACGACGACCACGCCCACGTTGATTTCTCAAGCAATCCGTTGGTCGCACATGAGCTGGCGCACCAGTGGTTCGGAGACCTCGTCACATGCAGGGATTGGTCACACATCTGGCTCAACGAATCATTCGCAACATATCTCGAAAACCTCTACGTTCTACACGACAGGGGTCGTGACGAGTTTTTGTACGAGCTTTACAACGATTTGAAATCCTATCTAGACGAATATGAGGAAAGGTATTCGCGGCCTGTTGTTATGAGGCTGTACCGTTACGCTGAAGAGCTTTTCGACAGACATGCCTACCCGAAGGGCGGTCTCGTGCTTCATACGCTCAAAAACGTTGTGGGCGAGGAGAGCTTCAAGAAGGGCCTCAACACGTTTCTCAAAAAACACGCCTTCTCAACAGCTGACACGGAAGACCTCAGGAAAGCCCTGGAGCAGGCTTCGGGGATGGCTCTTGAGCACTTGTTCGAGCAGCTTGTGTACTCCGCTGGCCACCCCTCGGTCAAAGTCAGCTATAGGTGGGATGAGGAAACAAAAACATTCAGGCTCAGCTTGAAGCAAACCCAGCGCGACGACTCCCCCGAAACATACAGCCTCGAAATAGAATGTCACATACACCTAGATGGCGAGAAAGTTGTCCGGAAGCTCTCGCTTGAAGAGAGGGAGGTTTCGCTCCACATCCCTTTGAGGTCTAAGCCGTCTCACATATGCGTTGACCCGGAGTTTAAGCTGCTCCGGGTTGTGGAGGTTGAACGGCCTGTTGAGGAAGTTCTTGAAGCTGTGGAAAAATGCGACAGCGTGGTGTGCAGAATCGGGATGGTTGAGTTTCTCGGCAAACACGGCGGACACAGGGCTGTAGCAGCCTTGGAGAAAGTTGTAAAAAATGACGTCTTCTGGGGCGTATCCTACCAAGCCGCCAAGGCGTTGGGCGAAGTCAAGTCTGAAGAGGCCAAGCAGGCGCTTCTGAGATGTTTAAAACAGGTCAGGCATCCAAAGGTTAGGCGGGGGGTCGTCGAGGGCCTTGGCTCCTACCAGCTTGACAGCGAGGTAGCCGAAAGCTTGCAGAAAGTCATCGAAGACGCTGGCGAATCCTACTACGTGAGACAATCCGCCTGCATCAGCCTCGGCCGGCTAAAGCTTTCGGATAAAACGCCCGTCCTACTGAAGGCGTTGAGCTACAAGTCTCACGCGCACGTCATAGCATGCGGGGCTGTCACAGGCTTGGCCGAGCTCGGAACAGACGAGGCCTTCCCACACATAATAGAGCGTACTGAGCCGAGTTTTCCAACACCAGTGAGGGTTTCAGCGACTGTTGGGTTGGCCAAGTTCCCCGGCAAGCGCGAGGCCTTCGAGGCGTTGGAAAAGCTTTCTCACGACGCCAGCGAAAGAGTCCGACATGCTGTTGTGGCGGCCGCCCGAGAGCTTCTGGACCCACGCCTACTAAGCATGCTTGACCGCATGTCCGAGAAAGACCTCAACGAAAGGGTGAGAAGAGGCGCCAGAGAGGTAGCGAGGAAGATAAGAGACCATCTGGAGAGGGGTGTGGAGTACAAAGCCTTGCGCGAGGAGCTTGACAAAATACGTGAGGAGAACCGGAAACTGGCGGATAGGATATACAGGATGGAGGGAAAACTATCTTAAGCTCGGCCGGCGTTCGCAACGTTTAATGTTCGCCTGTTATGAATGGTCGGCGGCGATGATGAGGGACTCATAATTGAGCGGTGAGAGTCTCTGGGGTATCTGAGCCTTTAGATAAGCGTCTCGATACACTCAACCAAGTCTCGGACAGTGACCATGCCAACCAGCTCGCCGTGCTGGTTTACGACGGGAACGTGTCTTATTTTCTGTGAGACCATTATGTTCTTCGCATCGTTTATGGATGTTGTTTCGTTGACCGTTATCACGTTGCGTGTCATGTGATGCTTGACAGACTCGTCCGGCGACAGCCTTGACGCGAAGAACTTGACAAAATCCTTCTCGGTAACTATGCCGACAACCCTTCTATCGGAAACGATGACAACGCTGCCTACACGGGCCTTAAGCATCTTCTCAGCAACCTGTGATAGCGTCTCCTCTTCGCCGGCAGTAACGAGCTTACGGGACATAACCTCCGAAACCTTGATTGACTGCAACACATATAATGTTCATTGCGAGAATAAAACATTTACTCGACGGATATGGCTTGCGGTAAGTCCGTTATACTTTCAACAACAAGTTCAGCCTGGTCTGAAAGATGTTTAAAAAGCTTGTAGGCGCCCGTCTTGACGAGTATGCTCCTGCATCCAACGGTCTTTGCGGCAGCAACGTCTGTGTCAACTCTATCACCCACAAAGGCAACTTCGTCTTTCGACAACCCCAGCAGCTCCAAAGCCTGCTTGGAGGTCTCTGCTTCCGGCTTGCCAACTGAGACTGGCTTGACACCTGTAGCCGTGGAAAGCAGGGCTGCTATGGAGCCGGCGCCTGGGAGAAATCCTTCTTCAGCGGGATACACGTGGTCAAGGTTTGTGGCCAAGAAGAATGCGCCGGCTCTTATGGCGAGGCAGGCCTTGGCCAGCTTCTCGTAGCTCAGATTTCTGTCCAGACCAACAACCACATAGTCTGCTTGTTTCCAATCGTTAGGAGATAAGATTCTCAGCCCGAGAGCAACGGCTTCGGCTGTGAACCCCTCCTCAGCGACTGGCAGGATGTTTACACCTTTGCGTCTGTTTTTTATAAACTTGGCGGCGACGACGCCTGAAGTCAGGACTTCGGTCTCAGCCGCATCGATACCCATCCTCGAAAGCTTTTCCACATATTGTTTACGCGTCAGGGTTGAGTTGTTGGTGAGGAAGACAAGTTTAACTCCCATGTCTCTCAAGGTTCTCAACGCGTCTGCAGCACCTTCGACAGGTGTGTTGCCGACGTAGACGCAGCCGTCCAAGTCAAGCACAAGTCCTTTGACGTTTTTGAGCTTCATTTTTGTAGGCTAGGCCGACTCCTTGACCGCTGTGAAGGAGACGCAGGTCATGGTTTTGCCGACGCCCTCCATCATCCTAAGCTTGTCCACTACAAGCGAACCTATGGATTGCATCGAGTCGGTCCTAACCTTGACGAGAATGTCCCACTCGCCGGTTATCAGATGAGCCTCGACAACCTCAGGCATCTTAGCTATCTCCTGAGCCAGCCTTTTCTGCGACAGAGTTCCTTGCTGGAAAGATATCAGGATGAAGGCTGTGGCCGGCTTGCCCAGCTTTGAATAATCCACTTGGACCGTGTATTTTTTTATCACACCGAGCTGCTTAAGCCTTTTAATCCTTTCCTGCACGGTTGTGCGAGGCATTTTGAGCTTTGCGGCAAGCTCTGTGATGGACTGTTCCGCATTGTCCATAAGCTCACCTATTATCCGATAGTCTTTTTCGTCGAGTTCCGGATTCATGCCGTGCGGTGAGAGTTGGTTTTTGCAGGCTATAATCTCTGCCCTGTAGACAGTTGTCGAAGAACAACTCTGCAAAAGACTTTTAATACAGCCGCCTCCACAACAGACTCATGCCCAAAATAAACAATGCAGCCATCGTCGGCTACGGAGTATACATCCCCCGGTACCGCATAAAGGCCGAGGAGCTGGCAAGAGTTTGGGGAAAAAGCAGCTCCGACCTGCCCGTGAAGGAGAAGGCCGTAGCCGGGCTTGACGAGGACACGGTTACAATGTCGGCGGAGGCGGCGCGCTATGCTTTAATGAGGGCGGGCGTGGACCCGTCGAAGGTTTCCGCAGTCCACGTGGGAACCGAATCAAAACCATACGCTGTAAAGCCGAGCGGCACACTCGTGGCAGAAATACTCGGTTTATCCAGACACATCACCTCGGCAGACTTAGAGTTTGCATGCAAAGCCGGGACGGAGGCCATTCAAATGGTGACGGCCCTCGTTGAGACCGGAAGAATCGACTATGGACTGGCGATTGGCGCTGACACTGCGCAGGGAAGGCCGGGCGACGCGCTGGAATTCACGGCGGCCAGCGGAGCCGCAGCCTTCCTGATCGGAAGAGCCGACACAGGCTGCATCGCTCGGTTTGAATACGCCACTTCTGTCGTAACGGACACGCCTGACTTTTGGCGGCGGAGCTATGAAAGATATCCGACTCATGCCTCACGGTTCACGGGCGAGCCCGCCTACTTCTACCACACGCTCACAGCCATAAACACAATTCTTAACGAAAACGGCTACTCAACAGATGACATCGACTACTTTGTCTTCCACCAGCCTAACGTGAAGTTTCCGCTGACGGTTGCAAAGCTTCTCTCAATACCGTATTCGAAAGTGTCTCCGGGGCTTGTGTCGGACGTTGTGGGAAACACGTACGCTGCCTGTTCTATGTTAGGGCTTGCCAAGGTTCTCGACACAGCGTCTCCGGGCCAGAGAATCCTGATGACTTCATACGGTTCGGGAGCGGGCAGCGACTCATTCCTCTTGACGGTCTGCGACGGAATCGTTGAGAAACGCGACAAAGCCCCCAGCTTCCAGCAGCTTCTGAACAGAAACAAGCAGATAGACTACGCCATCTACCTAAAGTACAGGGATAAGATAAGGGTGTAGTGATTTGAAGGCCTTTCTATGCGGCGGAGCCGTCCTAAAGGTGGATGAACACTGGGACAAAAGCCTGCCCAACCTTCTCGCGGAAGCGGGGTTGAAGGCGCTCGACTCCTCCGGCATCTCTTACGTCGACCACGTCTATGTTGCGAACGTTTACGGAGAGGTCTTGCAGGAACAGGCTAACTTGGGTTCTTTACTGGCAGAGGAGCTTGGGTTAAGAGGTGTTGCTGCATCTCGTGTGGAGGCCGGCGGGGCTTCTGGTTTGGCGGCCGTGTACGCAGGCTGTTTAGCTGTAAGCTCGGGGTTGGCGAACGCCGTCCTCGTGGTCGGCGCGGAGAAGATGTCAGACGGAACGGTTGAAGAAGCCGTGTCTCTTTTGACGATGGAAGAGAGGCAAGATTACGTGGGCTACCTAGGTGTAAGCCAGCTTGCGGAGGCCGCCTTGCTCTACAAAGAATACGTCAAAAGATACAGAATCTCCAACGATGACGTTGCCTACTTCCCAGTCATAAGCCATGAAAATTCTTCAACGGCGCCGCACGCCCAATACCAGTTCAAGATAAGCCTCGAAACAGTGATCAACTCGCCCTACGTCGCTGAGCCGCTGCACAGGCTTGAGACGACGTCACCGTCGGACGGAGCTGCCGCTATACTGATAGTGTCGCAAGAACTTGCCAGGAGAGTGAAGGAGCCTAAATGCCTCCTCACAGGCATCGGTTCCGCAAGCGACTTGATGACGGCGTTTGACAGAGAAGACCCGCTTGAGATGAGAGGGCTTGCGGATGCGGGGAAACGTGCGTTGGAGATGGCTGGAATAAAGGCGTCGGACGTTGACTTTCTCGAGCTCCACGATCCCTACAGCATTTTGGCCCCGTTGTCTCTTGAGGCGCTGGGAATCGCAGAGAAAGGTCAGGCATGTTTACAGGCTCGGAAGGGAAGGTTCAGCCTGTCGGGCGAAAAACCCATAAACACTTTTGGAGGGCTAAAGGGGCGGGGCTATCCCGTAGGTGCTTCGGGTGTTTACGCTGTCGTCGAGGCTTTCATGCAGCTCACGGACAATGCTTCGAAAAACCAAGTGCCAGGCGCCGACGTAGGGCTCGTGGAGTCCTTGTCTGGATTAGGCTCTTACGCAGGCGTGGCCGTTCTGGAGAGGATGAGGTGAGGGAACTGTCCTCAAGACCACCGGCCAACTGGCGGTCGAGGCCTTTCGTCTACAGGCTTGAGGGAAGCCGCTGCGTTGTCTGCGGCCATTTCCACCCATATAAAAGGCTTGTATGCAGGAGATGCGGGTCGAAACGCTTGGACCAGGATAAGCTTCCTTCGACGGGAAGGCTTGTGAACTACACGGTTGTGACGCAGGCACAGCAAGGCTTCGAAAACAACACGCCGCACATAGTTGGATGGGTGGAGATGGACGACGGAACCCAGCTCATTGGCCATATTACTGACTGCGAACCCGAAGAACTGAAGCCCGGAACGGTCTTGGAGCCAGTGGTGAGAAAGATACGAGTAGACGGCGAGGCCAAGCTTATCGTCTACGGAGTTAAGTTCAAACCTGTCGTCTAACGGCTCACAACAGACCTCCAGAGGAGAAGAGTAGCATACTCTCGCGGTATGGCTTCCTGCTGCGCAATCCTCTCTATCTCAGCCCTGAGCACAGACTCGCCTTTGGGACCGTGAGTCAACAAATAACGTTTCTTCACCTCCTCAAACAATTTGGAAACCTCTTCCTTATTCGATGTCATTTCAGCTATCGTGCGGGGCAGGTCTGACAGCCGCTTAACCATGTCGTCAACAGTCTTCAGCCTGTTTCGGAGGTTTGTCAGCTTCCTCCTAAGCTCTGGAATACGGGCCTCCAGCTCCTCCTTCAGCCCAACATTTTTCTCACTGGATTTCTCTCCCTCGAGCTGCATCGTGTTAAGCTCGAGGCTAGACCATATCAGCTCCTCCTCGGTTTCCGCGAACTCCGCGCCCAACGCGTCTCTAGCGCTCTTGAGCTTCTCCAAAACACCTTCAGCCCTCACCAAAACCTCCTTCCGCTTCTCCGTCATACGGCTGAGAATGCTTCTTATGGTCTGGGGCCTCAGGTCCTCATGCTTCAAGCAATAAGCGATGAAGTTTTTGTCAAGGTTCTTAAGCCTCTCAATCTCTTTCATCAACTCTTCGTACAGCTGGAGGGCTTGGTCAAGTTCTACGCCCTCCTGCTGAGGCTGAGCAGGCTGGAAAGCCTGGGTTTGCTGGGTAGGCTGGGGTTGGACAGCTTCCCGCAACGGTTCGGCCTTCACCACAGACGTTTCAACTTCCTGCGCGGCTGGCAGGGCTTCCACCTCAGGCGTCTCCACCGCCTTATCCGCTGGTCTTATCTTCAACACTATTTTCTTCGGCATTCTTAACACCTTTCGAAGCCGCTGTCAGGTCTACATGCCGAAGAGCTTTTTAGCTTTTCCGAGAAGGCTCCCCTCCCCATACCCGGTCGAACTGTCCCCCGTCCTACCTCCGTACTCTGCAACGAGCTGTCGTATGTCGAAAGTGTTCAAAGCCCGGAAAGTGCTTTCAAGCAGCTTCATCCTGTGAACCCCTATAGATACGGGGAGAGAGACCACCTTACCCTCCTTCGAGATCTGGAAGACCTTGAAATCAAGGGATGATATTCTACGGGTTTTCGCATAGTTGACAGGGTCTATCACCAAGGCAACTGCCTTCGGATACATCAGCTGATATCTTTTTTGAGTGTCTACATCTGTTGGGGACAGGAAAACATCAAGCCCGGGATGTGAGTGGTACCATCCGACTATGTAAAGTCCTTTACCTTCTTGAGAAAGCTCCTCAGCCACACGCGACATAACCGTCTCGTCCAAGTGAACGTATGCAGGCGTCCCATACTGCTCGCCAGTCACCGCGTCCCATATCTCCAAAACCTTTCCAGATGCCTTGCCTATGAGTAGACCAGCCACCTCCCTGTGCAGGTTGCTGGTTGAATGCTTCACTATTTTAGCAAGGGCGAGAGGGTATATCCTTACGCGCATTGGATAACCCGTGTCAGAGGTGGATAATAAGAATGACTTCACACCCGCCTGTCACGTCTCTTTGAATATTATCGAGATATCTCTTTGGCCCGTTCGTCGTTTTACACAAGGTTAATCCTTATATACGCTTCGAAGGAAAACACCTGCAGTATGAAGATAAAGATTGTTCCTGCCGTTGGTGGAGGCACTCCCTTAGAACTCGAGGTTTCTCCCAACGCAACCATTGGCGCTGTCAGAACTAAGGTATGCGCCATAAAGAAGCTTCCCCCAGACACAACTAGGCTGACATACAAGGGGAGGGCTTTAAAGGACACCGAGACCCTCCAGAGCATAGGCGTGTCTGACGGTGACAAATTTGTGTTGATAACTAGGACGGTGGGGGGAGTTGGAGAACCTGTACGTGGAGCTGCCTGAGACCGCGTGGTACAAACGTCTCGCGCTCGAGTACTCGTTGATGCAGGAGCATGAGCCTACGTTCAACCCTGTTGAAAACGACCTCACCCATTACGAAGGCGTGATAATAGGTTCAGACTTGTATGAAGGAGGTTACTTCAGGGTGGAGATTATCTTTCCCCGCTCCTATCCCTATTTTCCGCCCGACGTCATTTGGCACACGCGCATATGGCATCCAAACTTCTCCGACAGCGTCCCGGCCCGTGTATGCGAGTCCGTGTTCAAAGACCATTGGTCCCCTTCACTGCGGCTTGTCGCGGTCATAGAGTCTCTCCGAAACCTGTTGAGCAACCCAAATCCTGAAGACCCTTTAAATCCCGTAGCGGCGTTCGAGTACAAACAGAGGCCGGACCTGTTTACTGCTAGGGTTAGGCAGTTCATCGAAGAATATGCGACACCCGAACAGGCCTTTAAACAGAGCAGGAGAAAGGGGCTTTAGGCTTGGGCGAAAGCCCTACGCTCGCCAGGTATGATAGACAGTTAAGGCTTGAATCATGGGACCAGTACAAGCTGATGTCCGCGAAAATCATAATAGCGGGTGTCGGAGCTCTTGGATGCGAGGCGGCTAAGAACCTAGCTCTGATGGGCGTTGGAGAACTTCTTCTTGTTGACAACGACGTGGTTGAACTGAGCAACCTCAGCCGCCAGATGCTCTACGTGGACGAGGATGTTGGAAAGCCGAAGGCTTTGGTGGCTGAGCAAAGGGTCAAGAAGATGAACCCCTCCATCAAAGTTGTGGGTTTTCAGAAGGATGTGCGCCAGATACCCGCAGATGTCTTTTCACATGCTGATGTTCTGGTGAGCTGCGTCGACAACTGGCCAACCAGACGCTGGATTAACTCGATGGCTGTCGAGCTGGGCAAACCATTGGTTGACATAGCCACTGACGGATACTATGGAAACGTTCAGGTTGTCGTCGCAGGTAAGACTGCATGCATCGAATGTCATGCTGAGGCGCTGATACCGACAGAGGTCCAGGCTGCAGAATGTTCGCTGAGACGCCGTAAGCCGGAGGATTTGATGGCGGAGCTTTCTGAAAGAGGGATATCGATGGAGAGGCAGGAAGCCGAGCAACTCTTCAATCATAACATCAAGACCGTGTACGACATCAAGTACGCCCCTCAAAAGCTGCTCGACGCGCTTGACGAAAACGTTCGGAACCTGGTTTTGAGGGTTCGAGGCCTATTAAACCCGAAGATGCCAGCTCTGCAAAGCGTGTCCGCAACCATTGCCGGACTGGGTGTGTTCGAGACGGTGAGGCTTCTGCACAGAGGCTCGCTTGGGAAACCGTCGAGCGGCCTGCTAGTATACGACGGCCTGAGAGGACGGCTGACAAAGGTAAGGCTGGACAGAAACGACTCATGCCACGTATGCGGCGTGGATGAGGAGAAACCCGTCGAGCTGGAGGTCGCGGGCAACGATACCGTGGCCGATTTACGCGAAATAATCGCTAACAAATTCATGTTCCCCGACGCACAGATACAGCATGGGACGAGGCTCCTCGACGACGCTGCTGAAGTTAAAGGACTAGGCATCAAAAGCCAGGACATTCTGTACGTACACTCCACGAGGAGGGCGTCGCCACTGCCAGTACGGGTGAAGATCGTTGAAAATAATCATCAAAGAGGTTAACGCAGGTTTCTGGAACCCTTTTGAAGAAGAGGAAACGCCTAAGCAGAAGCTCAGTTTCTGCGTCATCTGCGGGCTTGAAATCTCCAACGAGAAAACATACGCCTGCCCCCACTGCAGCGCAGTCGGCCACATGTCTTGTTTTGATGACTGGCTTTTGATAAGAAAAACCTGCCCGTTGTGCAGGAGAACTATAGCCGAGGGATGACGCCGTCATGGCTGAGGAAAAGAAAGAGGAGGAGCTGCCTCTTGACTTTCTGGAGACGCCGAAAGGCCGTGTGGCCGGCTTCGAAGGAGTTAGACGGCTGGGTGAGCTGATTGCTGAAGCTTTTGAAGAGCTGGAAAAACTCAATCAGAAAATAAAATCAATGGAGAGGGAGGAGAAGACTCCCGAAGGTATAGAAAAGAGGCTGAAGGGTATTGAGGACCAGCTTGCGGTTTTGTCAGACGACATGCATGTGATACTCAACGCTTTAGGCGAGCTTTCGGCCACCGTGGCTCAACTCAAGAAAGCCCTTAATCTATGAGGTTAGGAAAGCCCGTCTCAACTCCTTTATTAAACCGTTTAGTTCATCTCTCTGTCTTTCCATCTGAGCAATCTCGTTTGAAAGAGTTTCTTTGTACGACTGGAGCTTGGCGATCTCCTCCCTGAGCTTGTTGGCCGCGGCTAATGTCTTCTCGGCCTCAGCCCTGCTGCTTTCCAAAAAGGCTAGCTTCTCCTCCAGCTCCTTCTCACGCCGTATCATCCGCTCCATCCTTATCTCACGAAGCTTGAACATTTTGTCCATCTCCTTTGCATAGTTTTCAAGCTTCTTCTGAGATTCTTCAAAAGCTGTCAAGTAACGTTCTCTCAGCACGTTTACCTCATCCTCAACCTCCTCCTTCTTCCGCATCAAGGTCCTCAACATCTCCTGCGCCTCGGCTATCTGCCTCTCTTTCTGCTCAAGCTCAGTCTTCCACCGAACAACCTCCTGCCTCAGCAACGCTAAGCTTTCCCGTTCGGCGTTATACCGCTGCACTGCATTCGATAATTCCTGCCTTTGCTCGGATAGTAGGTCAACTGTTTGATGAAGGTTTTCGCGTAAAGAATTGAGGTCATCCATTACCGTCTTTAACGTGTCAAGTATGTCGTTTAGAACAGCGGTTCGTTCCAGCAACCCTTGAAGGCTAACCATAGTCTTATGAGGGGTTGAGAACTGTTCAAGGACCATTCGGACATCTTCTTTAATCTTGGCTAAAGCTTCCTCCACAAGCCCTATTCTCTCCTCCACCTTGTCAGTAAGCTGAACCCGTAGAGCGGCAATCTCTTTGCGGAGCTCTACTATGCTGTCAGACCTTTTAGAAAGCAGCCCCATACTATTAAGCCATGAACAACATGATTATAAACCCTACCTATAGATAAATCCCGAAAAGTGAGCTGGGTCGGGTTAGCGTGTTCTAAAAACATGTTTTTATAAGGTGCGATTACGCAGCATTTGGAGACGGCCATGGCGGAATCGGAGCAACACCTTCTCGTAAGGTTTTTCAAGCTAGGCTCCCTGCTCTCTCTGGTGGGCAGCATACACATTCTCACGCTTCTCCTCCCCTGGTATGTGGTGAAGGCTGACACGGTCTCGAGGACTGTCGTTAGCGGATATCTTCTCCGTGAGACGCTGATTCTTTCAGCGGTTGGAGGAGTATTGGCGGGTGTTTCCCTTATCGCAACATCATTCTCGAGCAGAGCTGGCATGGTTCGAGCTGTTTTGTCCGCTTTAGCAATTTTAGGCGGCCTAGTAGCGCTGTCATCCCCGATGTACCTGAACTTCGTCATAATTCCACGCCTCAGCGTAGCCGGCGAGCCTGACCTCGGTTTTTTCGCCTCCATCTTATCAGCCATAGCTCTCATAGCTCTTGGCCTTGTTGTAGTGTTGACAAGACCTCGAAGGGCTGTGATGCCGTACCCAGGCTATTTTGGGATGGGTGAGGCTGCTGAACCAGCCGCGCCGGCTGAGCAGACGACTATGGAGCCTGTGGAGTCTGTTGACGAAGGTGTAATATGTCCAATATGTTATACAAGCGTTACGACAGAGAACGCTGTTAGATGCTCTTCCTGCGGCATCGTTTTCCACCAAGGCTGCGCCGAAGCATACATTAACATAAACGGAACATGCCCCAACTGCAACCGTGCGGTTGTTTGATGCGGTGCAGGTTCAATGTCTTTTGAGACCATAGTTAAGCTCGGGCTGGAGAAAGGATTTTTCTTTCCGTCAGCCGAGATATATGCAAACGCTCCAGCCGGGTTCTGGGATTATGGACACTTAGGGGTGTTGATGAAGCAGAAATACATCATGGCTTGGCACAGGCT
>JAWBJZ010000038.1:0-18240 GCA_038832005.1 Candidatus Caldarchaeum sp. | reverse complement strand
AACTCCAGCGGTGTGAGGGGTCTTGTCAAGCTATCGTGCCCGTCGTCTGCGTCAGCAGGATTTGTTCGGAGCCGTCGTCGAAGTGTAGAATGGTTTATAATTTTTAAGTCTTTGTAGGTTTATCTTCGGAAGATATTTGTGGGTTTAGGCTATACTTGCCGTTACTGCCGTTGCCAAAATCTGTGTTGAACCGTCTTGGAATGTTACTGTGAGGACTATTCGAAATGTGGTGCCGAGAGTACATCCCGTGGCAGCCGATGCTTGTGCTGACGTCGTAGCTCCTGGGTTGGTTGGAAGAGGGCTAAATGTCAAAGCTGGGTTACACGTGGCTACTGGGTAACTAGCTGTGATGCCCGTTATAGGTACGTCGCCGGTGTTTTTGACGACCACGACCCACGTTCCTGCTCCAGCGGGTGTCGCGACTAGCTTGACCTGGTCGATTACGGCTGTCGGCCTCCTCCCAGCTATGCTGCTGAGGTTGAAGAAAACGCCTGCAACAACGACGGCAGCTGCAACGGTTATGGCTATCAGCAGGATGACGGCAACCAACGGGCTTAACCCAGTTCTTCTAACCCCAACCATGGTTCAATCATGCCTAGGATATTATTTAAATGTTGTTTTGTGGTTGACCCGTGGATGCGTCCATAGTATTAACGGCCAAGATACATCACTAGGGTATTATCCCGCATTGTCTTGGCGGTAGGCGAAACACGGTGAAGCTGTCGCTTGACGAAAGGCTTCCGCTAATGCCTGTCACAGTTACAGTGCCCGAGCTGAAGATATAGAAGCTGAATGTGACTGTGACGGTTGCTCCTGAGGGGACGTATACCGGGTTTTGTGAGAAACCCTCGTTGTATATAACATTACTTGACGGGCTTTCGCTCCACGTTAAGGCGACATAGCCAGACCATCCGCCAACGCTGGTTATCTGGACATCCACGGAGGCAGGGTCTCCGGAACATCCAGCTACAAAGGGTTGAACAACGTCTACTATGAAGTTGCCAGCAGGCGTTGTTGTAGTAGTAGTTGTTGTGGTTGTTGTGGTTGTGATAGTTGTGGTAGTTGTTATTGTGGTTGTAGTTGTGGGTATAGTGGTTGTTGTGGCTGTAATCGTGAAACAATACTCGTTAGCTATGCTAACTGTTAAAACCCTTGTCACGTCAGGACCAAGCCCGTCTTTTGCCACAAAAGTCACAGGATTCGACGTTGCTCCGGAGCCGTCGAAGTCGATGAAGACATACATCTGCGACGTTGCCGGAGAACCCGTAACCGGCAGCGGGTTGGGGGAAGATGCGATGTTCACGCGAGGGTCTACCGAGCCCAGATCATTGGCGCCATACCACACCTGACCCGTGAATGGGCCCGTTGGCACGACATCAACGTTAACCAGCTGGGAACAACCCATCTTCAGACTCACCGAGCTGGGGTTGAAAGACATCGTCCAGTCGCCGACATCAACCCTGACGACAAACTCCCTAACAAGCCCGCCGTCCGTCTCCAGCTTCAAACGCACGAAGTAAGTCCCGACAGACGTTCCGGCGGGAACCGTGGCGTAAACGTTGACTGGCACTACGCCGCCGGCTGGCACGTTGACAGGGCTCGGCGGATTAAACGATATTCCCCAGCTTGCGCAGGATGCGGGCGCAGGCGTTACCGAGACGCAGGACAGCCTGACAGGCCCTCCTCCAAACTCGGGGCCTGTCGTAAGTATGAAGCTGGTTAGAGGACCGTTGGCTGGGCTGAACCCCCTTCTAACAACCCTGAAGTCTTCGACGAGCCTGAATGAGGAGTAGGGCTCGACGGGCGGTGGCCCGACCACGAAAACGCTCCCCCTCTCCGAAACAACCTTATATTTTCTGCCAGGCATCCAAGGCGCGTCACCTGCCTTAACAACCTTGTTAACCCCCGGCCCCACAGAGTAATCTATAGGGTCTAGGTTTATGATTGAAACTGAGTTTTCAGAAGTAATCCAGTGCGTCAGCTGTATTGAGACGCTGCTGTGGTTGTTGAAAAGCATCACATGCGTGCCGTTGACCCAGTATATTAGGAAGGGGGCTTCTAACGCTCTTTCAGCCTCTCGCTTCAGCGCGTCAACCTCAGCTTGATGGAGGTTAGTCTGGGCAGCCATCAGGCTGCTGAACAATCCGAGCAAAACACCTGTGATTATTAGAGCGGATACGACGTTGCTCACCGCCAGACGGTGCCCGCCACGCATCACCCATTTAACACGCGTGAATGTTTTAAATTTTTCCTAGCGGAAAAGGTCGTCAGCCTCGTCCCTTACTATGGTTTTGGCCGGGAGGTTTGTCCTGTCGAAACGGTATCCCCTGACCACGGCCGCCGGAGTTCCCTCGTCAGCCTCCCCGATGACGAGACCAGCCGCCGCGGCAACCATGTCAGCCACGCAGATGATCTTTGACAACAGTCTTCGGCCGAACAAGTCTTTCTCGCCCCTTCTGTCCCACAGCGGGTTTATGCCGCTGCATCCAATGGCGACATTTACAGCACCCTTCCTGAAAGGCCTTCCGAACGTGTCCATTATGATGACGGCCACGTCAACCCCTGTTAAACGTCTTATGTCCTTGCGTATCTTGGCCGCAGACGCGTCGGGGTCTTTCGGCAGGGTGATGACATATTCTACGCCGCCTGAGTTTGACGCATCCACACCAGCGTTGGCGCACACGAACCCGTGGGGAGTCTCGCAGATTATCACGCCGTCGCCAATCCTCACGATTTTCCTGCTGTTCTGGAGAATTACTTCGACATGCCTAGGGTCTTTCCCCGTCATCTCTGCAAGCTGGGCTGCGAAGGGCGAGGGCTTAACATCCGAAAGCCTAACCCTACATCCCTCGGCTCTCGAAACAACCGAGTGCGCCACAACCACCACATCACCGTCAAAAAGCCTCTCACCAGAGCTCTCGAGAGCCTTAACAACGGCCTCACCCACGCTCAACCCTTCCTCGACGACTGGAATCCCTTTTACGGGGATTATCTCGATTTTATTCAACTAGCACACCAAGCTGTGTTACAGCCCAAGCCTGTCGAGCTTCTTACGTGCCTTCGAAGCAGCTAACGGCTGGAGCTTCAGCTCCGCCTCCTCCTCGACGGTTTTACGTTTGACGAAGAGCCCGCACCGGCCGTCCGGCAGCAGCTTCATCTGGTTGCACTGGGCGTAGGGACACTGGTAGCCTATGCACGGTGCGTCAACCCAGTTACACCAAGGCGGGTCACGTCGATAGTCGAGAACCTTCTTGGCGCATCTGAAAAACCTGCAGAGAGGGTTGCAGACTGGCGTCGGCTCCTTGCTCAGAGTCCAGCCGGGCAAGTTAAACCCTCACTCTAACGTTGAAAACGTTTGACGGCGAAATTTTAACGTTGTCTTTTAACTAGAAGGCGCGAAACCCAAACGCCCGCTACCGCGGCAAGCACGACAGCCAGCACTATCGAAGCGAGCGTCTGCAGCGGCATGAGGCTTGCGCCTACGGAGATGTAGTCGGTGAAACGAATGTCCAAGCCAACAGGGCCCTGGGCGACGACCCTGTCTTTCGCCAGCAGCTTTCCACCGCCGTAAACCTCCGCAACAACCTCCCCAGGAACCTCCATCGTAAACGAGATAGGGCCGCTGCCGGTCGTGGTGTTCACCACCTCGACGCCATCGACCTTGACTTTCAAAACAAGCCCTTCAACAAACCTTCCAACACCGTCCAAAACCCTCACGGTAACGGGAAAGTTAACGCTGCTGACCGGTATGCTCATTTCAGCTCCCGTAACATCTACCGCCCGTCTGTAAACCTGTTTCTGCTTGTAGATTATGATGAGCTCGTTTGTTCCCGCGAACACGTTGAGGCTCGCGACGCCGTTTTCTGTCGTGGTGTTTACGCGACGGCCTGTCTGCGGGTCCAACACCCTTATCTCAGCGTTGTTGAGCGGCCTTCCAGCATAGTCGGAAACTCTGAGAACAAGCCTCTGAAACCTTAAGGTTATCTCGAAAACCTTTTTCGACGAATCCAGCGTAACCGGCTCAGCCTGTATCCTAGTCCTGCCCCTAAACAAGGAGACGACATACTCTCCAACCCTCGTGGAGTATGGAATGACGCCGGCTGAGAATGTTCCGTCGTCCCCCGTAACACCTGTAGTGAAGTTTCCATAGCCAGCTGCTCCAACGAGCAGTCCCACTCCTTTGACGGGTTTGCCGTCGGGGTCTAAAACCCTGACCTGCAGCTCGCCCACGTCTAAGGGAAGGTTGATGCTGGCGTCAGCCTCGACTGACAGAAAAGATGAGTAAACAAGCGGGTTGCGCTGACCGAGCCTGATTGCTACAGTTGTGTTATAAGGCCCGACGACCGCTGTGCTGATGAGCTGTTTGACCAAAGCTTTTCCACCCTCCAATCCCACTCTCTTGGTGTAGTTGGAGGCAGCTAAAGTCAGCGTTCCTTCAAGCGTTACAGCGTGGCCATCCCTGTTTGTGGCTGTAAAGTTAACGTCAACGAGGCTTGCCTTCATCTCTTTCAACAAAGACGGGCTGTTGACATTCACCTCGAGCTTTCCAACCTCGACGCCATCCTTCAAAACCTTAACGCTATAGTTTCCGCCAACCCTTGGAACAGAGGAGTAGGGAAGGTCTGGGAAGACAACGTATCCCGTGGCGTTAGTTAGTTGAGATGTTGAAACAACACCCGTAGGAGAGTTCAGATTGACAGGCAGGTTATCGGCAGGCCTGCCGGCAAGGTTTGAGACCTTGACAGTCAGGCGGGAAAGCGGGGCAACCAAAACCAGAGACTGTGTTTCTGGAAAGTTTATCCCACGCCTCACCAGCTCCACGTTTTGCAGCAAAACGACAAGCTCGTAAGAGCCAGTGGACAGCTGCTTGAAAACAGCATGTCCTGTCGCGTTGGTGACAGCTGTCTCCCTGAAGTTAGCCCCTTCGGCGACAACGGTCAAACCCTGCTTGGGCAGCCCGTCCGGTGTCAGAACTTGGACAACGAGCGTCAAAGCTGTCTCTTGTCCCGCGGCGATTAACGGGAGAACCAGCATGACTGTTAAAGCTATTGTCAGCGCTCTCATTTTGCATATCCGCTTTAACTCTCTACGTTTTAAATTTGAACGTGAGCATGGTTCCGCAGGAAGTTATCCGCCTCAATCAATGTTTCCTTTGCTGTTTTGAAAGTAAGCTTCTCCAAAGCCTTGTCGACGGGAAGCCAGACGTAGTCGAGGTGTTCCTGCGACAGGCTGACGTGTTTGCTGAAAGACCTTCCCAAATAAAAAACAACCTCTTTCCTGACAAGCCTCCCCTCCTTCATGAACATGTAGGAGATCACCTTCCTGAAGCCGTTGACGAGCTCGATTCTGTCGATTCCAGTCTCTTCCCTAACCTCCCTTAACACAGCGTCAATTTCCATCTCGTTCTTCTCGATATGCCCTTTAGGGAAATCCCAATGTCCCGCACCATACTTCAAGAGGAGGTATTCGATGCTTTTCTGCTCCTGGTAGTAGACGACGGCTCCCGCCGAGCGTTCGTCAACCTTCCTCCGCAACCCGTAAAAGTTTTTCAAACGGAAGATATATGCTTAAATTCGTTTGCTATGAGTGGTTGTGGGATGCAGTCGCTTCAGAAACCCCGCTGGATAAAAACAAGGTTGCCCGGCGAAGGCATGTATGCTGAAGTGAGACGGGTTCTTAGGAGACACAGGCTTCACACGGTCTGTGAAGAGGCGCTGTGCCCCAACATCGGTGAATGCTGGGGCGGTGGGACAGCCACCATAATGATTCTGGGGGACATCTGCACAAGAGGCTGCAGGTTTTGCGCAGTCAAGTCAGGCAACCCCATGGGACTACTGGACAGAAGCGAGCCGGAGAATGTCGCAGCTGCCGTAAACGAGCTGAACCTCAACTACGTCGTGTTGACATCTGTCTGCCGCGACGACCTGCCAGACGGCGGAGCTTCAATCTACGCGGACACGGTGAGAGCCATCAAACATCTGAACAAGGACCTGTTGGTCGAAGTGTTGATCCCCGACTTCAACGGCAGAACCGAAGATATAAAGAAGGTTGTGGATTCTCATCCCGACGTCATCGCACATAACGTCGAAACAATCAGACGTCTCACGCCTTCAGTCAGAGACAGAAGAGCCTCCTACGACCAATCTCTCAAGGTTCTCCGAACAGTTAAGCATCTGGACAAAACCATCTTCACAAAATCATCTATCATGGTTGGATTGGGCGAGACATGTCAAGAGGTTTTGGATACTATGAGGGATTTGAGGGCGGCAGACGTTGACTTCATCACCGTAGGACAGTATCTGAGGCCGACTCCAAGCCATCTTCCCGTGGCCGAGTACGTCCCTCCGACGGTGTTCGACTTCTATAGGCAGGAGGCATTGAAGCTTGGGTTCAAGTACGCCGCCTGCGGCCCTCTGGTGAGAAGCTCATACAGGGCTGGAGAGTTTTACATCAAAGCTGTTCTGGGAAGGTGATTTCATGCCGTTGCTCAACATGGCTCAAGCGCTCAACATGGCTTTGAAGGAAGAGATGCAGCGGGACGAGAGAGTCGTAGTTCTAGGCGAGGATGTTGGGAAACGCGGCGGGGTCTTCTTGATAACAGAGGGGCTTTACGAGATGTTCGGGCCGGAAAGGGTTATTGACACACCCTTGTCCGAGGCTGCCATAATAGGAGTTGCCGCAGGCATGGCCATGAACGGCTTAAGACCAGTTGCCGAGATACAGTTCGCAGACTTCATCTTCGGCGCTTTCGACCAAATAGTTTCGAACGTGGCGAAAATGAGGTACAGGACTGGTGGGCAGTTTTCAGTTCCTTTAGTTATCAGAGCACCGGTTGGCGGCGGAGTTAAGGGAGGGATGTTTCACAGCCAAAGCCCCGAAGCCTACTTCGTCCATACTCCGGGGCTTAAGGTCGTCACCCCTTCCACGCCATATGACGCGAAAGGTCTTCTCACATCATCCATAAGGGACGAAGACCCTGTGATATTCTTCGAGCCGAAGCGAATTTACAGAACAGTGAAGGAAGAGGTTCCCGAGGGAGATTTTACAGTGCCGCTCGGAAAGGCACGGGTTGCGAGAGAGGGCTCGGACGTCTCTCTAATAACTTACGCGGCAACAGTGCACGACTGCCTCAACGCAGCCGAGAAAGCGAAGCAGGAGGGGGTCGACTGCGAAGTCGTTGATCTGAGAACCCTGCTACCATACGACAAAGAAGCCATCGAGAAGACGGTTAAGAAAACGGGCAGGCCCATTATTGTGCACGAGGCACCGAAAATGGGCGGGTTCGGCGCTGAGATAGCTGCCTTCATCGCTGAAAAGCTGCTGCTCAATCTTGAAGCACCTGTCCTCCGTGTAACCGGCTTCGACACACCCTTCCCCTTCGCCCATGAAAACCTTTACATGCCGAACGAGACGAGGATACTCAAAGCAATAAAAAAGTCGGCGTCGTTCTAAGCGAGGTGTCGTGATGGAGAGATATGACGCCGTCGTCATCGGGGGAGGCCCTGGGGGATACGTCTCAGCGATAAGGCTTTCGCAGCTGGGTTTCAAAACATTGCTCGTCGAGAAGGAAGAGCTTGGGGGAGAGTGCACAAACCATGGATGCATCCCCAGCAAACACATCATAACACAGGCAAACAGAATATGGGATGTCAGGGAGTTGGACGCAAAGAAGATAGTCTCGTCCACCATTACGGTGAACATGAGTTCGCTGACGTATGAGACGAAGGCTGTGGTGGAAAGAATAAGACAAGGTATAGGATTTCTTTTGAAAGAGTATGGGGTTAATGTTGTGAAAGCCGTAGCCGATGTTGTGGACAACCACACAGTGAAGGTTAACTCCAGAGACGGCAAGACCATGTTCGAAACCTCTTACATAGTGGTGGCCACCGGCACGGAGCCCTCAACCATTCCAACCATACCAACAGACCAGAACAGAGTCATCGACTACAGAAAGTTACTGTTTTTGCAGGAACTGCCGAGAAAAATGCTAGTCGTGGGGGGCGGTGCTGTAGGGGTTGAGCTGGGGATGGCTTTCGCCCGTCTGGGAACCAGCGTTACGGTCGTTGAGATTATGGACCAGCTTCTGCCAGGCATGGATGCTGACGCCGCCAGAGCCGTGAAAAGAGGCTTCGAGAAGGTTGGAGCAAGGGTCTTTCTGAAGACCTCCGTGGATTCATACCAATACGTAGGCGAGCGGGTTAGAGTGACGCTGACGAACGGTGAGTCGGACGAATACGACTACGTACTTGTCTCGGTCGGAAAGCGTCCCACGTCTTGGGTCAGGAAGCTTGCAGACATCGGGGTTGAGCTTGACGGCAAGGGCTTCGTCAAAACCGATGAAACGATGAGAACTTCGCTGGACAACGTCTACGCCGTCGGAGACATCACAGGCCCGCCGTTTCTCGCGCACAAAGCACACAGGCAAGGCGAGGTCGCCGCCGAAGCAATCGCAGGAAGGGATGTAAAGTTCGTCAACGTAGTTCCCTTCGGCGTCTTCACCTCGCCGGAGGTTGCCCAAGTGGGCATGGGTGTTGAGGAGGCGGCCGCCAAAGGCCACAGGGCTCGTGCCGTCCGTTTTCCATACAGCGCGTTAGGCAGGGCTGTGGCCGACGGGGCTGACGGATTCGTGAAGCTTGTAGCCGATGAGAGGGCAGCTCGTCTGCTGGGAGCTGTTGTCGTCGGACCCCATGCAACAGAAGTAATCTCATCGATTGCGCCCTACGTCATCCTGCAGGAGGAGGCCGAGAAAGCCCTCAAAAACATACCAATACATCCGACATACTCGGAGGCGGTTGGCGAAGCAGTCCACATGCTGTTACGGAAGGCGGTTCACTTTGTCGTCAGATAAGATTGTTTTCATCGACCTCGGATTGGTCGAATACGCAGAGGCCTTGAAGCTCCAGCACGAGCTGGTCGACAAGAGAGCAGTGGGCAAGATACGCGACACGGTTCTCCTCCTCGAGCACTACGACGTCTACACGCTTGGCAGAAGAGGCTTGGAGGAGAACATCCTCAACAAATCCATTCCGGTTTTCAGGGTTGAGAGAGGAGGGGACGCCACCTACCACGGCCCCGGGCAGCTTGTCGCTTACCCCATAGTCAGCCTCAGCGAAAACAAGCTTGGGGTGGCCGAGTTTGTCAGCCTTCTGGAAAAAACCTGCATCGCGTTGTTAGCCGAGTTCGGCGTAGAGGGGGAACATGTCGACGGCAAGCCAGGGGTATGGGTCAAAGGCCGCAAGATAGCATCGATCGGCCTTGCCGTCAAAAACTGGGTGACATACCACGGCGTAGCCGTTAACGTCAACACAGACCTGTCAAAATTCCACGGCATAAAGCCCTGCGGCATGGACCCGAACATAATGACATCCATGCAGCAAATACTAGGGCGCGAGGTAGACATGCCGGCCGTGAAAAAGGCATTTATAAGATGTTTTACGGCCGCGATGGGGGCGGCGGGCTGTGACGTCCGGCACGCGGTTTGGGGTGGGGCTGACCGTATTTAAATCCTTATAAAGTATTTAAATAGATGGTAAACCGTGGCGAAAGGCCCTCCACCGAAGGTTGAGATACAGAACGTTGTCTCAAGCGTCACTTTGTTCCAAAGGCTCGAGCTGGCGCAGATACAGCGTACCTTCCCCGACGTTGAGTACAAGCCAGCTCAGTTCCCGGGGCTGGTTTTTAGGCTTGCCAAGCCTAAGACGGCGACGTTGATATTCAGCAGCGGCAAGATGGTTTGCACTGGTGCGAAGAGCGAGGAGGAGTCTATCAGGGCTGTGAGGACCGTTGTCAAAGCTCTTAAGAAAGAGGGTTTCCTGATTAAGGAGGAGCCGCAGATAGAGATTCAGAACATAGTGGCGTCGATAGACCTTCACGGAAGGATAGACTTGGAGAAAGCCGCCGTAACGTTGGAGAACGTTATGTACGAGCCTGAGCAGTTTCCAGGCCTTATTTATAGAATGGCCAGTCCGAAGGTTGTCATACTGATGTTCGCGAGCGGAAAGCTTGTATGCACAGGCGCCAAGTATGAGAAAGACGTCTACGATGCTGTGAACAAGCTTCAAGAGCTGCTTGAGGAGAAGCAGCTGATAGCCTACGGTTAGACTGGGAAGTATTTTCCGAGGAGGGGGCTGAGCCTCAACGGTTCGAGCCCAGTCATCTTAAGCGACAGGGCTACGGCAAATAAGGCGGTCGCAGCCGCTAAAAACAAGAGGTCCCTATGCTTTACAGACAAAACGCGCAGGCTCGTCCTCTTCTTGCTGGCGCCGAAACACTTCACCTCCATGGCTTCAGCCAGCTCATAAGACCTTCTCAACACGTTCACCAACAGAGGGACGAGGATGGGGATCATGTTTCTGACCCTCTTTGTGAACGGCCCCTTATCCAGCTCAAGTCCTCTCGCTCTTTGAGCATCCATTACAGCCCTAAGCTCCTCAGCCATGACAGGCGTGAACCTTATCGCAGACACAAAGGCAAACGTGTACTCATAGGGCATTCTGAGCTTCTGGAGAGTGAGAGCTATCTCGTCGGGCGTAGTTGTTAGAAAGAAGAGTGAGAAAGAGGAGAGGAAGACGACAAGCCTGAAGGAGTATGCGAGTGAGTAGCCTACCGCCGTCGGTAAAACTGGCTCCCGGCTGTACTGGCTTATGAAGGTTATCAGGAAGACGAGCGAAGCCAACGGTATGGAGCCCCGTAGGGTTCTCGACCACAGCCCATGAACTTTCGCGACAAAAATCAAACCTGCCTCTATCAGGAGGAGTGTGCTTATCACTATAACGTCCAAGTAAACAACCGCCGTCAAAAGTATCATGAGAGAGGTGACAAGCTTGATTCTAGGGTCGAGCTTGTGGATGAAGGAGTTGCCGGGCCTAAACCTCAGTCCTTCAAACAAGCTCAAACCGTCAACACCTTTGCGATGTTTTTTGCAGCCTGTTCGACGTCGAGAACTCTATGGTCCACGCCCAAGTCTTCAAGCCTCTTCAGCACGAGAACGACCTGCGGAGGAATCAGCGAGGCTTTCTCAAGCTTAGGCAGGTCGGTTAAAATCTCCTCACACATTCCGTCAGCTATTATCCTGCCTTTTGAAAGCAGCACGACGCGTGGGTTCAGCTCAGCGACGAACTCAACGTCATGGCTTGCGAGAATTATCGTCTTTCCCTGCAGGTTCAACATCTTTATCATGTGCATCATCCTCTCCTTCTGAAGGCTGTCCTGGCCGATCGTCGGCTCGTCCAAGCATATTATCGACGGGCTCCAAGCCAGTATGATGGCCATCGCCAGCCTTTTTTTCTCACCCCCGCTCAGCAGGAACGGGGAGTGGCTGACGTATTGTTCAAGGTCGAAGAATCTCAAGGCCCATTCAACCCTCCGCCTTGTCTTGGCCTCGCTGAATCCGAAGTTTTTCAGCGCGAAGGCAACCTCGTCGTAGACCGTTGACTCGAAGAACATGTCTTCAGCGTTTTGGAAAACAAGGCCGACCTTTTGGGAAAGCTGGGCTACCGATGCCCTGCTTGTTTCAAGCCCCTCGACGACGACCCTGCCCCTTGTCGGCTTTAGGAGGCCGTTCATGTGCTTCAGTAGGGTTGTCTTCCCAGAGCCGTTTTCGCCCATCAACGCAACAACCTCACCGCTTGCAAACTCCACGCTCACACCCACGAGGGCTTCAACGCCAGAAGGGTATGTGTAATGAACGTTTTCAAAAACGACCGACATGCTTTCTGACCTCGTCTACAAACTCCTCAGGGCTTAGGCTAACCCCGTCCCAATCGTTGTGCATACGCTGCATCATAAGGCTCAGCTTAGCCACACGGGGGAAGGCCACGCCGTACGCATGAGGGTTGTGTCTCTCAAAAAAATCCCTAGGCTTTCCTGCGTAAACGATTTGCCCGTCGGAGACAACGACAAGCTTGCTCGCTCTGGCAGCCGCCAAGTCTACCCTGTGTTCTACTAGGATTATGGTCAAGCCGAGTTTCCGTCTAATTTCGTCGATGGAGTTGAAAAGGTTCACAGCCGACAGAGGGTCAAGGCAGGACGTGGGTTCGTCCATTACGATTATGCGCGGCCTCATGGCGAGGATGGAAGCTATAGCGACCCTCTGCTGCTGGCCTCCAGAAAGCTCGAAAGGAGACCTGTCCCTAAGATGCTCGATGTTCATGATTGAAAGAGCTTCATCAACCCTCTCCCTTATCTCCTCACGTGGAAGCCCTAGGTTTTCCAGAGGAAAAGCTACGTCGGACTCGACAGAGAGCGAGAAAAGCTGGTTTTGAGGGTTTTGGAAAACCATTCCCACGTGCTGCGATAAAACGTAGGTCGGTGTTCTGTCAACCTCGAGGCCGTCTACAACAACCTTCCCGCTGTATTCGCCGTCGTAAAAGTGGGGTATCAAACCGTTGAGGCATCGGCATAGGGTTGACTTTCCTCCTCCGCTGGGCCCCACAACCAGCACAAACTCGCCTTCTTCAACATCTAGGCTGACGTGTGACAGCGCCGGTTTCGCTCCCCCCGCGTAGGTGAATGAAAGGTCTCTCACCTCGATGATCTTCATCCCTAGGCCATCAGCTCCACGGGGTTTACGCCCAACAGCAGAGCCAGCCCCCTGATGGCCTCTGTCAAGGCTGAGCTTACTTCCGTCCTCAGCCTGACCCGTGCAGCCCCCGCATGTCCTCCTCCGTCACCTTCAAACTTCCTCAGCATGTGTCTCACAAGATGGTCGCCCAAGCTTACTCCAGCGTATTTTTGAAACTCCGGCGAGGAGCGCATCGAGATCACCGCCATGTCGTTTTGAACGCCTCCGACAAGCGCTACGTGGGCTCCGGCGTTCACCAAAGTTCTTGCCACGGCGGAAAGGTAGGCGTTGACGGAAGACGCCGTAACATACCATTCACCCATCCTGTATATGGTTATCCTCTTCAACGCCTTGAGCCTAGCGATTCTCTCTGCCTCCTCCATCCTAGGCTCCAGCAAGCCTATCAACTTCGATGGGTCGACGAAGTTCAACAGCACAGCGGCCTTCCTAGCCAGCTCTACGTCGGCCACGGAAAGCCTAACCGTGTCATAGTAAATTCCGAGAAAAAGGGGGTCGGCAAACCTGTCAACCTTTACTCCGAGAAGCTCCAGCAGGTCGTAGACGATCTCCGATGTTGCCAAATACTTTGGCGACGAAATCGTTATGGTGTTTTGCTGGTCGCTGGACTGGAGATGATGGTCCACAGATATTATGGGTTTATCCGACTCTGTTACTAGGCTGCGGAGCTGTCCGAGCTGGGTGATTGAGCCGACGTCAACCAGAAGGTAAGCGTCGGGGTTGCTGACAAACTTTTCCTCAAAACCCAAATGCTGCATTATCGCGTTTACGTGTGCGGACCTCTCATCCGGTATTATGAAGCCTACCTCCTCGGCTTCATAGTTTTCCAACAGGGTTTTTGACAGGGTGAACGCGGCGCCAACCGCGTCGGCGTCGCCGCCCCAGTGTGTTAAAATCTGCACTCTCCTATGCCTACAGTTTTCAGCGACCGTTGTGTGAAGCTTCTTCACTAGCTCTATGTCTCTCATAACCAGTTGTAGGCTTTCAAGCTGCAGCTTTAAACCCTATGCAGCTTCTACTCGGATGCGGGCTGGCCGCCCGTCAAAAGCCTCTGAACTTCCGTCTGAAGAGAGTCTATCTGGCTCCGCGCCCGAGCTTCCTGCCTCTCCAAAACCTTCAACCTTGTGTCTGCAAGCTCCTTTCTCTCATTAAGCTCAGAGACCATCTTCTCCTTCGACGTCTGCACCAGCACCGGCCCCACAGCCTTGTAAACGACAGCGCTGTCATCCAGTTTGCCTATCTCTTCCAGAGCCGAGGTGACTTCGGAGAGCTCGGCTTCAACCCTCTGCTTCTCCGTCAACAAAACCGCGAGGCTTTGCTGCAGCTGCTGTAGCCGTAGAATTTGTTGTTGGACGTTGGGCGGAAGCTCTCTAGCCGACACAGCCAGCCACCTCCAAGGTTCTGTAGGATGTTTCCAGCAAGCGTATCAAGGTGTTTGCCGCAGCACGGGCGGCCACCAAGTCCTGGGAAAACAGCCGTGCCACCAGCCCGTCCTCAACCGTCTGCAAATCAGCTTCCGAACGCCTCCCTTTCATCGTCACAACCTCGGGCATGACGCTATTAACCATTACTAAAGCTAAGTGCATAGGCACAAACACCTTGACCTCGATCGATACGCTTGCCATTTCTATCCTTCCGCCTTCGGAGCGTAAGCCTGTCCTGCAAACTTGAAGCCGCATTTTCTGCACTGCCAGATTCCCACAGACACTCTTCGAACCTTCCTCGCGCCGCAGCGGTCGCATACATAGCTGTTTCTGGCGGAGCCGACAACCTCGGCCCATTTCTTTCTAAGAGTCGAGCCGTAGCGGGGCCCAAGACCCTTGGCGATGCCGTGTTTTTCACCTACCATTTCCAACAGCCTCCAGCAGCTTCGCCCTTATCTCCTGAGACTTGACCAAGCTCAATTTTATCATTTCCTTGAGCATGGAGACAGGTAATAGACCTGGAGAGCTCTTCTGGATGGCTGCAACAACGTTGTCCGAGTCGATCCCTATCGTGACAAGCGTGTCGGCTATCTCCTCTTCCGTCGGCAACGGGTCCACCACTATCTTATCGCCTATCAACCCCATGGTCACGCTTACGGGAGGGGTTCGGAGCGGGATCTTCATCCTGTCGTTCGGAGCCAGCTCCACACGTCCGTCTATAACTCTGTAGACGGGAAGGCTGCCGCTCATCAGCGCAGCCACAGCCGATAGGACGGCGGCGTCGAAATAGTTTCCGTCATAGTCTAGGACGTAGCAGTCTATATAAAGCATGTAGACTTTCTGGCCCTCTATCAGGACGAGTTTCTCGAGGTCTATGGCTCGGCTTTCCCTGATGCACCTGTCAACTATCCTCGAAAGCTCTATGGCTCTCTCGTCCGGCGGGCCTGGCTCAAAGCTTTTGGAAGCCAAAGGCAGTAGCTCTGCGTTGACCGTGAAAACGCCTTCGTTAGGCCTGTCGGGATAAGGGCTTCCAACCTCGACCTTGATTCCTGTCAGTATCTTTGTTTTTCCCAGCGATACAAGAGCCGACCCGTCCGCCTTTTCAACTACTCTCGTAACTATCTTTATCTCTCTGAGTTGGTCGAGCGACCTTTCATCTATTCTCTTCCCTATCTTAAGCAAGTCGTAGACCTTGTTCTTCATTATCTTTATCGCGTATCCTCTCTTCTCCATCCCCAAGCTCATGTCTCCATCCCCTCAGGCTCAATCCTGTACCTGTGCTTGAGAGCCTCGACCTGCATCGCATGTATCTTCTTGATCGCGTTCTGAGCCATCTCAAGCCCTTTCTCGATCTCACCGGACGTCATCCGTCCGTTGAGCTGAAGAAGAACTATCGAGTCGAGGTGCGGCGCCATGGCTACAGGCATGTCAGCCTCGCCATACTTGTCCTCAACCTCGTTGATATCTAAGACAAGCGTGCCGTCGACTTTTCCGACAGCCGTTGCGGCTATCATGTCGGCCATTGGAATTCCAGCGTCAGCCAAAGCCAGCGACGCAGCCGTTATCCCAGCAGTCCTAGTCCCACCGTCAGCCTGAATGACCTCGATAAAGATGTCGACCATCATCCGCGGAAACTCGTCCAAAAACACCACGGTCTCCAAGGCTTCGCGCAAAACCTTCGACAGCTCAATCTCGCGACGGGTCATTCCGAGGGGTTTTCTCTCGTCCACGCTGAAAGAAGCCATGTGATAGCGGCAGTTAAGGATGCCTCGGTCTGGAAGCTCAAGATGTTTTGGATGAACTTCCCTAGGGCCGAGAACCCCTGCGTATATTCTCGTCCCCCCAACCTCTATGTACGCGGAGCCGTCTGTCTTCTCAAGAACTCCCACCTCCATCCTTATTTTGCGCAACTCGTCAGGCCTTCTTCCGTCAATTCTGAGACCGTTCTCGTCTATTAGCTTAGGCTTGACCACTTCCACCACCTCTAAGCTTTCTGAGAAGCTGGATGACTCTTTCAGTCAGCCCAGGTATGTGCGCCTCCCTCTCTATCAGGTTTATCGCCGAGACGGCTGCAAACTCGCTGGAGGGGTTTGGCCCACTGACGACGACCAAGCCATTTCTTCCAACCCAGAAGTCGCAGCCCGACTCCTTCCTCAGGATTTGAACCATCGAACCCTTCTTTCCTATCAGCCGCGGAACCTTGGCGGGGTTTATCGTCACCAACAGGCCTGACGTTATTCTCTGAAGCCCTTCGTTGGACAACACCGTGCCCCTAATTCCAGTTGTCTTCACCTCGGCGTAAACACAGTCGCCGATGTCTATCATCAGCGGAGTCGACTCTCTCTCCGACGGCTTTAAAACGGCCGTAAGCTCGCCGCTTATGTCCACTTCGACGGCGTTCGGCTTTATGTCAGAAACGATGCCGACCACCTTATCCCCCCGCTGAGGCTTGTATCTTCCGCTGACGGGAATTACTCTGACCACTCCGTTCACTACCCGCGCCAGCCCCGTCGTTGACGCGTAAATCTTTCCATGCCTGACATAGGTTCCGAACCCATTTCTGCGGCCATTGTCAGCCAAAAGCTGGCCGGGAATGACAAGCTCATTCTCAGTAAAATAAATCATCTAGCTCACCGGCTTAACCTCAACCCTTCCTCCGCATATCTTGTTAAGCCTGTCAACAAGGTCGGCGTGGAGGCCTGTGGGGATTTCAGCCAAGCATTTCCAGCTCCCATCCCCCAGCCAGCTCTCCTCCAACATGTTCCCCATGTTCCGTATCAAGCCGTAAACCTTGCCGACGAACTCGCCTGAAACCCTGACCTCAACCCTCATGCTGCCTATCTTGAGAGGCAGAATCCTCCTAAGCTTCTCCACAGCCTTCATCGCCTCTTGCTTAGGGTCTGCAAAAGGGTCGACGGAAAGGCCGACCTGCTCGAGAGCCAGCTCAATCCTCTGAGGTGGATGGGGCGTGTTTGTCCGAGGGTCTATCGCGTTACGGGCTATGAAGTCGATTATCTGCCTCTTCTTTTCATCTATCAGCCGCCTCCTCTGCTCAGCGGTGATGAGCACCTCGCCCTCAGAGATTATTTTCTCAGCAATCATCTTGATGTCTAAGACTCCGAAGGCTTTCTTTAAATCCGCCTCCGAAGCTCTAATCCCCTTCTTCCAGTCTTTGAAAACCTCCTCGTAGACAAGAATTTTTGACACTGGAACTTTCTCTCCCATTTTGTATTTGAGCGCCATGTCTGGGTCCACGAGAATTTCGTAGGTCGTCTCACCCCTGCCTAGACGGGCGATAGTGTAGTTTTCTCTCGCCTTCGGCATCGTCTAACCCAGCTATTGTTTCTTCGATTTCAGCAGGTCAGCTAGCAAAGGCTGAAGGTCTGTCTGAGGCATCATCGTGTATCTTCTGGTCGCGGCTGGAATAGTCACAAGCCTCACAGTCCACCCCTCCTCGATTTTGTCAACCGAGTCAACAAGCGACTTCAAAGCCATTTGAACCGCTTGCTTGAGGGTTATTTTTCTGCTGTAGTTGTTCTCGAAGATTTCACGGACTTTGTCAGCCCCCCGGCCTATGGCCCACGCATTGTATTCTAAAACTAGGCCGCTTGGCTCCACGTAAAACAGCCTCGGACCTGTTTTGTCAACGCCGCCTATCAGCAGCGCTGTTCCGAAAGGCCTTACGCCAGCGTGCTGCGTGTATATCTGCATTATGTCGCCGACCCTTCTTGCAACAGCCTCAATCATAGGCTCTTCATCATACGAAAGCCTCAGCGTCTGCGAATAGACTCTTGCGTTGTCGACGAGAACGCGCGCATCTGAGTTCAAGCCAGCCGTAGCCGCTCCGATATGCTCGTCTATCTGGAAGATCTTCCACGAGAAGTCTGGACTCTGTAGCTTCGTGTGCATCCTCTCCTCGACGGCCAGAACAACACCTTCTTCAACCGTCAGAGAAAGGGCGGTTGAACCAGACCTTACCGTCTCCAGCGCATACTCGACTTGGTAGAGCCTTCCCTGCGGAGAGAATACAGTTATCGCCCTGTCATAGGCGCCGGTTATGCCCAAAGCCATTACTCAACACACCTGTAGATTGACAGCTAGCGGGCATTAAATAAAGTTAGCGGACTGTCCGAGGCCGGGACTGTCAACTTAAGGTCTATGGCCGAGAGCCTTACCCTCAAATCCCTGGGTGATGCAGAGTTGGGGTAGGCCTCGGCCGTCTTATAGGTTTCTTTG
>JAWBJZ010000037.1:0-18881 GCA_038832005.1 Candidatus Caldarchaeum sp. | reverse complement strand
AGACCCACTCGCCCAGCCTCTTCTCAACAGTCTCATCGACGGCTACAAGCCTCCTGGGCTTACGCATGGGGTTGAAGACCCTCCCCAGCCTATGAACCCACTCCCTAACACTCTCCCTAGAGGCATGCGTCAACACATACCTCTCAGACACATCCCTAAGGCTAAGCCCAGCTAAGAATAAGAGAGCAGCGTAAGCCTTCCCACGAGGACTATAACTATGAAACCTGAAAAGCCTAGACAAGACATCAACGAGATAGTCGAAGACATGCATGACCAGATGAGAACATCTCAGGCCATAGGCCTATCCGAAAGACTTAAGTAAAAGTTGACAGTGCCGTGCTCAAGGCTGAAGATGTTGAGAATTTGGACACCGATGACAGGGTGGGTTTTCTAATAGCGGTCGAAGGAGCTGAGCCGCTTGAAGACGTGGAGGATTTGGAGATTTTCTACAAGCTTGGCGTGCGCTTTCTCCAGCTCACGTGGAATTTCGACAACAAGTATGCAGCAACATGCATGTCCAAGAAAGACTACGGCCTGACCGGAGACGGTGAAGACCTTATACACTTTTGCAACGAGCTGGGCGTCATAGTAGACCTAGCCCATGCGAGCAAGAGAGCCACGGTTGAAGCGCTGTCGGCGTCAAAGCTTCCAGCCATCGTCAGCCACGCCAACGCGAAAGCCGTATGCAACCATGTGAGAAACCTTGACGACGAGGAGCTTGAGGTTTTGAAGAAAAACGGCGGCGTTGTAGGTGTTACCCTGATTCCGCCAACTATCTCGAACCAGCCATCCGTGAAAGGACTTGCAGACCACATCATGTACATCTACGAGAGGTTTGGCGCAGACATACTCGCTGTCGGAACGGATTTCTTCGGCCTGCTCTACATGGATGAGCCGGCAGGGCTGGAGGATATAACCAAGGTTAGTAATCTATGGACGGAGCTGCTGAACCGTGGCGTTAGCGAAGACGATATCGAGAAAATCGCCTACCGGAACGCAGTGAAAGTCGTGAAGGAGAACGCCAAACGCTGGACCTAGCAACGTTCGCACAGTTGTCAACAAGGTTTGCTAGCTAAGTTATTTTACTAAAGGCTGGACGTTATGAAGCTTGCTTGATTCTTCAGCGAGATAGCAGGCGACCCAATGCCCCTCTTCAACCTCTAGCATTCGCGGCTCCGTTTCACGGCATCTATCGAAGGCAAACGGACATCTCGGATGAAATCTACATCCTTTCGGCGGATTCAACGGGCTTGGAGGCTCTCCGACGGGCTTAATCTTCTGGACCTCAAAGCTTGCCTCCAGAAGAGGTGCTGAGGAAAGAAGTACCATTGAGTAGGGATGGAGAGGTTTATGGAAGAATGTCTCTGTCGGAGCGAGTTCGACGATTTTTCCGAGATACATTACTGCAACACGGTCGCTGAGATGCCATGCCTGTTCAAGGTTGTGGGTGATGTAAATGTATGTCAGATAATGTCGTTGTTGAAGCTCTAGTAGCAGGTTGAGGATTTGCGCCCTCATCGAAAGGTCCAAGGCTGAGACAGGCTCGTCAAGGATGATGAGCTCAGGCTCTGTTGCCAACGCTCTCGCTATGCTTACACGTTGTTTCTCTCCACCGCTTAACTGGTGTGGGTATCTGGTTAAATGTTGAGGCGTAAGTCCGACACTGTTCACAAGATTAAGTATTTTTTCATTTAATGCGTCTTCGTCAATTGTGTTACCGTACTTCGCTTTTATAGCCTCGGCAAGCACATCGCGGACAGTCATGCGTGGGTTTAGGCTTGATTCGGGGTTCTGAAAAACCATCTGAATCTTATGCCTAAGCGAGATATCGTGTAGCATGTTGTCCTTGATTTCGACGCCGTTGAAAATGATTTTACCGCTTGTGGGTTTTATCAGGCCTGCGATTATCTGTGCGAGGGTTGATTTACCGCATCCCGATTCGCCTACTATTGCTAAAGTTTCGCCTCTCCTGATTTGAAGCGCAACACCGTCAACAGCTCGCACGTGTCCAACAGTCCTCAGAAGAAAACCGCCCCTGACAGGATAATATTTTTTCACATCTATCAGTTCCAGCAGCTTTTCCCCCACCTGGCTCATAGTTTAACATCCTCTGAACCGTACAGGTGGCAGTAGACTGTTCTGTCGGGGTGGGGGGTGCTTGGCCCGGGCTCGAGGGTCGTGCATGGTTTGAAGACGTAGGGGCACCGTGGATGGAACCTGCATCCAGGTGGTGGGTTGGCTAGGTTTGGGACTGAGCCTTTTATAGATGGAAGTATCTGTTTTCTTGCGCGAGCGTAACTGTTCTTTAAAGCCTGTGTATATGGGTGAAGAGGGTTCTGCATCACCTCTGCAACTGGTCCAGTCTCAACTATCTTACCTGCATACATTACGGCAACTTCGTCCGCTATCCTTGGAACGATTGCCAGCTCATGTGTGATGAAAATGATGGCCATTTTATATTTCTCTTTAAAGCTTGTGATGAGGTCGAGTATCTGGCTTTGAATTGTTACGTCAAGTGCTGATGTCGGTTCGTCTGCAATCAGTAGAGTTGGATTGCATGAGAGCGAGATGGCGATGAGGACACGCTGCCTCATGCCCCCGCTGAGCTCATGCGGATAGCTCCTGGAAACGCGGTTTGGGTCAGGTACCTGAACATCCGTAAGAAGGCCTACGGATTTTCCCATAGCTTCAGCCAAGGGCATGTTCAAATGCTCTATCAAGGTCTCCGCGACCTGAAAACCAGACGTCATCAGAGGGTTGAGAAAAGTCATGGGGTCTTGAAAAACCATGCCTATTTTTCTTCCCCGAATCTGTCGTATTTCCACCTGACTCTTTGTGAGAAGGTCTTGTCCTTCAAAAATGATTTTTCCGTCGACGATTCGGCCTGGAGGTGTGAGAAGGCCGAGGATAGATGATACAAGAGTTGATTTACCGCATCCTGACTCGCCCACTATAGCCAGGCATCGCCCCCTCTCCACGCTGAAGCTCACACCGTCAACAGCCTTCACCACACCGTTTGGCGTAAAATAGTATGCTTTCAGGTCCTCAACCTGGAGAATTGTTTCACTCATGTCTTTTCCTCCTCAACGATTTGACGACTATTGGGGCTTTAGGGTCTAAAGCGGCTCTCAGCCCGTCGCCAACCATGTTGAACGCTAAGATCGTGACGAAGATCATGATTCCTGGGAAGATGAGAATGTGTGGAGCTGAGAAAATGTAAGTCCGACCTCCGCCGAGCATGGCTCCCCACTCAGGGGTTGGAGGCTGAACACCTAGACCTAGGAAGCCGAGGCCTGAAGCTACTAGAATCGTGAAGCCAATGTAATATGTTGACTGAACAACTATCACAGGCAAAACGTTGGGCATGATATGTTTTAGCATTACCTGCGCTGAGTTTAGTCCAAGAAGACGGGCGGCTTTGACGAAATCCTCGTTCTTGATGGCCAGCACTTGGCCACGGACCAGTTTTATGTAGACTGGGATGGTGCTCACGCCTACTGCGATGACGACGTTTACAAGCCCCACACCTAGGGCTGCCACAAGCGAAAGAGCCAGCAATATGCTAGGAAAACTCAGCAGAACGTCTGCAACCCTCTGTATCACGGTGTCGGTTTTATCGCCAAAGTATCCTGAGATAAGCCCGAGGACGACGCCCACAGACGCCCCGATCATTACTGAGAATATTCCTATCCCCAGCGACACAGGAGCTCCGTGAACTATTCTGCTGAGGATATCGCGTCCAAGCTCATCCCTTCCCAGCAATCCACTAATCCCCGGCGGCTCCAAAGCTCTGTTGAGATTTGTTTTGACGGGGTCTTCAGGAACGATGATCGGCCCGAGCACGCTCATGACAACAAGAGCGGTTAAAATAACTAGGCCAGCAACAGCTCCCAAATCACTCCTGAACCTAAGCCATGCCTCAGCATACTTTGTTTCATGGACCACTACGGCCTCGCTATCCAAAGGCTCTCCCTCACACGCGGGTCAACATATGCGTAGAGGATGTCGATGACCACGTTGACGGCCACGAATAATGTTGCGAAGATTAGTATGGCTCCTTGAACGAGCGGATAGTCGCGGGCAAGTATACCATCCACTATCAACCGGCCCATGCCTGGATATGCGAAAACCGTTTCCGTCAGCACTGCTCCGCCGAGGAGTGAGCCAAACTGAATCCCTGAGATCGTTATGACAGGTATGAGAGAGTTTTTCAAAGCATGTCTGTAGAGGACAACCTTCTCCCTCAGCCCTTTAGCCCTAGCTGTTCTTATGAAGTTCTGACCGAGAACCTCGAGCATCGACGCCTTTGTTATCCTGACTATGTTAGCCATTAGGAAGAGGGCTAGAACGATGCTGGGGAGAATTAGATGGCTTGGAGAACCTATGCCGCCTGCCGGCAGAAGCTTTAAGGTAACTGAGAAGACGAGGATAAGCATCAAGCCTAGCCAGTAGACAGGCATGGAAATCCCGAATAGAGAGGCAAACGTTATGCCTAAGCCTATGGAGCTGTTTCTCTTTATGGCTGCAACCACACCGGCTACTATGCCTGTTGGAACAGCTATGATATGCGCCATGACTGTGAGAAGGATTGTGTTTGGAAGTTTTTCCATGACCTCAACCGTAACCGGCCTGCCTGTTCTCGCACTCTTGCCTAAATCCCCTCTAAACAGGTCGCCGAAAAACAGGAACAGCTGCTCATGGAGTGGTTTATCAAGCCCAAGTTGCCTCCTAATCTCCTCGACCTGCTCCTTGCTTGCTTCAGGTCCCGCGATTATGACAGCCGGGTCGCCGGGAAGAACCCTCAGCATGAAGAAAATAATTAAAGCTACGCCAACAAGCGTCGGAACGGCTTGAACAAGTCTCCGCAGCACATACTTGATCAGCGCCAAATACTCTTCTTCAGAAATCCGAGAACTGCATCTTCTTAAAAACTTTTAAACGACACTCACGTTTTTCGACTTTTAACGCGAGCAGCTGACGAATTTTTCACCAATTTTTCCTTGACCGATGGCTCATTTCAGCGACTGAGTTTCCAGGTTCGATAATCGATGATTTTTAAATATAAAATTTTTATATCTCGGCCATCTTTTCCATCTCTATGAAAAGCGTCAACGCTATCACCAAGATTCAGGCAGTTGTGGTGGCAGTAGTCGTCATAGCGGCCGGCCTAGGTGCAACTCTTTTCCTAACTCAGACACCGACACAACCAACTCTCGAGAGAATACGTATCGCGATTGGAATCGAGCCTGATACGCTGGACCCGACAGCCCAGACGACGACGCTCATCGCTAACATCATGTACTACATGTACGATACGTTGGTGAGGATTCAGGACCCTGAGGGAAAGGTGGTTCCAGGGCTTGCTGAGTCATGGACCGTTAGCCCTGACGGCCTCACCTACACATTCAACCTGAGACGCGGAGTAAAGTTCCATGACGGCAGCACGCTAAACGCAAACGTTGTCAAGCAAAACTTCGACAGAATGCTTGACCCTAAGACGCGCTCTCCTCAGAGAGGTGTCGTAGGCCACACTAGGATAGACAAAGTCACCGTAATCAACGATTACACTGTTGAGATCAAGCTGAAAGAACCTTTCGCTCCATTCTTAAGAGGGTTGGCGAGCGTCCATTCGGCAATGATTTCACCAACGGCGCTGCAAAAATATGGAACAGGGCTTGTAGATGAACCTTCCGGTTCAGGGCCGTTTAAGTTCGTCAAATGGAACAGAGGTGAAAGCCTGATCCTAGAGAGGTTCGATGAATACTGGGACCAGAAAGCCACGATTAAAGAGCTTGTCTTCAGGTTCATGCCTGAAGCAGCATCGCGTGAAGCGGCGTTGCTCGCCGGCGATGTTGACATAGCTGTTCTACCTCCTGCTTCAGACATATCAAAGCTTAAGCAAGACGCCAAGGTGAAAGTTTACACGCCGCCGACACAGCGAATCATCTTCATAGCTCTCAACACACAATGGGGTCCGCTGAAGGACGTGCGCGTAAGGCAGGCTCTCAACTACGCCGTTGACAAAAACGCGATAGTTGAGAAAGTGGTTTTCGGGCTTGCTCGTCCGGCAGTCGCCCCGCTTCCAGAGTTCCTCATTAAGAACACCAAGGTAGGCTTCTACGACTACAACCCGTCGAAGGCTAAGCAACTGCTTGCGGAAGCCGGATATGCCAACGGCTTTAAGATAACCATCATACATCCTGTTGGAAGATACATTCAGGACAAGCAGGTGGCTGAGGCTGTCCAAGCCTACCTGAGGGAGGTGGGGGTAGAAGTTGAGCTGAAGACGGCAGACTGGCCGACCTTCGTCGCCAGCGTAGCCCAAAAGACGCTTGAAGAACAGATACAGAGCCATCAAGCTGTTCTGCTGGGCTGGGGCTACTGGCTCTACGACCCGCATCCACAGCTCTACGGACAGTTCCACTCATCCCAATGGCCGAAAAACGGACTCGCCCCATCCTTCTACAAAAACCCAAGAGTAGACGAACTCCTAGACCAGGCGGCAAAAACGGTAGACGAAGAAAAGAGAACGCAGATGTACATCGAGCTCAGCAAACTGATATGGGAAGACGCTCCTTGGATATTCCTTCACGTTCAAAGCTACTTCATCGTCGCAAGAGCAGACATCAAAGACCTGACCATGCAGAACAACGAGATGTTCTTCGTAACATACGCCAAGGTGTAAACACATAACCATCCTATGTTTTTATCCCTAGGTCAATTCTCAGCAGAAACTTTTTTTATAAAATCTCAGCCCTTGAGTTGTCTGGCTAAAGCCGTCGTTGTTGATTGGTGCTTCACCATCATAGGAACTTGTTTGAGCAGAGACGTTAACTAAGAACAAGTATGGAGAAGGCTGATTTCAAAACAACTGCGGCCGTTGTCTTCAAGCCTATCCGAAAGACCTTTCTCCAGCGTCTCCCAATCCAGGGACGATGAACCCATGTTCGTTTAACTCTTTATCCACCGCTACCGTGAAAACTTCAACTTTATCATCGTGTTTAAGAATTCTTTCGATAGCCTGCTCCGTTGAAATGATTGTCGCAAGAATGATTCTTTTCGGCCTTCCCCTCTTCGCGATTTCTCCAAGAACTCTGAGAACAGTAGAGCCGGTTGCCAGCATGGGGTCGGCCACTATAACAACCTCGTTTTCCGAAATAGCAGGTATCTTTACGTAGCTTACTTCAACGTCAAAATTGAGACCTCCCCGGTATGTTTCTTCCACACGTCTCGCGCTGACGATGCCCTGTCTTGCGTTGGGGAAGACCTTGAGAAGTCCTTCGGTGAGAGGCATGGCCGCCCTCAGAACCGTGATGAGAACAACGTTGTCGGCGTCGGGGATGTCTATACCTTCCGCAGGCTTGTCGAGCGGCGTAACTACCACACGTCTCTTCGTCTCAAAAGTGCGGACAATCTCAAAGCCCAGCAACCTCCCCAGCTTGACCAAACCCTTCCGAAACTCTATCTGCCCCGTGTTCTTGTCCCTGATCTTTGTCAAAACCATTTGGGCATATGGATGGTTGACTACATGCAACCTCGAACCGATATTCACAAAAACCACGTAAAACATTATTAAATTCATTTATAAACATTAAAACCCATGTCCCGGCGGATTTTCGGAAAACCAGCCTACACGGCTTGTTTAACGCTGAAGCCGGGGTTGATAGCTATGCTCAAAAGAGGTGGAAGGAATTATGTGCTGTCCCGTCGGCCTTGTCCGCTGATGTAGGCGGCGGTCGTAATCAGCGTAATCCCCGGCAGCTTCGTTGTGATGCTGAGCCGTGTGCGGCTGACAAATCGGTGGGCAACACACTCCGCACCCGCGAAAGCAAGAAACCACGAGAACAGCCAGCCAAGCAGCCAAACACCGGCATTTATCACATTCCTGTTGATGTCTCAATCTTTCATGTTAATGTTTGGCTATCTATTCAAATAATTTTACGACATCTTCACGTCTGTGGTGGTGCTTAACGAAAGCGGCAAGTAAGTTTGTGAAAACAAACCTAGTCTCAACCATCTTAGCGGAGGGCATGAGCTTTCCTAGTTGCGCAAGGTCTGAAGCTTTTTGACATCGTTGACGGGTATAGTAATGTCGATAAACCTTAAACGTGGAATGCTAATGCTTGTTGACGAAGAGTTCAGATACGCGGTCGGATTCTTCAGAGCGGTTTGAGTTATGGCTGTGGCTGCTGATGCTTTATCGCAGCAGCATAATTAACACAGTTATGATGACAAGTTCGACGATTATTGCCCTGATGAGCAGCGGATATACGTCTTTAATGCCGCTTTTGAAATATTCGGATGAGAGGACGAAGCAGCTGTGGGCGGGGCTCAGCATGATGCCGATGTGGCCGCCTGCGAAGGCTAGCGCGACGGAGTATCCGTCTAACAGCTCCATGAGCGGTGCGAAGGTCAGCGCTACGAAGGCGAACTCTATTCCTGTCGACAGGCCTATCGTGAAGGGGACGGCGAAGGATGCCAAAGGGCCGAACGGCCCGAGAATGTTGACGAGGTCGACGCTGAGCCCGCTGGAGGAGATGTAGCTGGAGAAAATGAGCGAGCCGATGATTATCAAAGTGACGTTGAGGTTGACGCCCTTCATGAAAACCTCCTTCAACTCCTTCAAACCCATCCGGCTGTAAACGAGGTAGGCGAGCAGCGTGAGGCCTATTGCTATAGGCAGGGGTACCGTGAAGGAGAGGATGGCTACAAGCCCGAGGGGCCAGAGCGAGACCAAGTCCCTTAGAAGCCCCGAATCCTTGGTGCGAGGGAGCTTCGGCAGAATCACCAGCCCGGCTACCGCTGCCGCAAACGCCGCTGGCCACGTGCGAGAGACTAGGCTGACAAGGCTGACATGGAGTATTGCTGAAGCCAGTATGACGCCTTGGTAGAGAGGCCAGACGGGTATCCATATGTGCCTCCACCAGTAGTTGATTAAGACCCTCAGCCTTGTGTCGAGTTTGAGACGTTCGTAGAACCGGTCTGCTATTGTGGCGGAGACGTATGCACCTCCGGGCATGGGAAGCAGGCCGATGACGGCGGGGATGCCTACAGCCGTCGCCTTTGACCCGAAGACAATCATCCCGTTGTAGATTCTTTCCCCATCCCTTCGCATAGCGTAGGAGAGCGTCATCGAAAAATACAGAGAAAGCATCACCTCGAGCATCCTCTGGTTGAACGCTCCCATGGAGGCTTGCAGAAACATCTGCGGTGCCGTCGAGGTTACGCCATAAAGCACGGCTCCCGCAATTATCGCATACCCGACATTAAGCCTCTTCGACAGCACCAGGGCGACGACAACTCCAACCGATACAGTCAGCAGCAGAACGTTCAGGTAACCCAACCCGGCTGCATTCTCCAGTGTATACTTCATATTAAACTATGCCTGAAAAGGCCTACAGCGCTCTCAGGCAGAAAAACTATGGTAATTCGCCTTAACCAAAGTACTGTGGATAACTCACCATCTGTTCAAGCTGCGAAAAACGGCAGTAGGTAACCAAATTTTTTCGACAGCAAGTCTAGAGCCTGTGAAACGCTGGAGCAAGCATATGAGATGATTAAGGACGGGCGACTGCGATTGATTAAGCCTAAAGGTCAACGCTGGCCATTAATGACATGGGGAACAAGCTTGCCATCCCACGTTGCCTTAAATTTTGCTATAGCTGTCTCATCGAATTCTATCCCTACGCTTGGTTTGTTGCTGGGCTGCACATAGAGATGCGTAGCGGCAGAGAAGCTTTTGATCGTTCCGTTTCCATCTTCTGGACGTTGGTCTGCAATTTTTACGTAATGTTTAAATATTGTTTACGTATTAACACAGCATGGTTAATCTCACCGTCTCACTATCTAGGGAGGTGCTCATGAGGCTTCGTCGGGTGGTCAAACAGCGTTACGGGTCTAGAAGAGGAGCTCTTTCAGGACTTGTCGAAGAAGCGCTTACGGAGCTTTTGGACCGGTTAGAGCACCCACCACCATCCCAAACATATCGAGCTTACAAGGCTGAGAGGCTGGTTGCTGAGGCAGAAAACTTGGAACAGCTGTCACAGGAGCTCAAAAAACTGGAAGTCGACCCAAGGTCAGTACGCATCATATCGTCCACTAAGCTCAAGGCTGTGGCTAGAGCTGGGCTCAGGGCGCGGGAAGTTTGAGCGGCTTCATAAATTCAACCCCAATCATCCAGCTGTTCTTGGAGAACCCGTTGTTGGCTAAGAGATACCCTGAAGAGGGTTATGTGGCCGCCGTGGTAGACACGGGGTATGAGGGGTTCGTCGCCGTACCTAACAAGATATTCCATAGACTTGCGTTAGACCAGCTCCACCAAGAGCGAAGGACTGTAATGCTTGCAAACGGAGTTCTACTGAACTCTACAGGAACCTACGCCACAATACACTTACTAAACCCCGACTCAAAGCTCGACGGCTTCGTGGAAACATATCCGGACCTGGATGAAATCCTAGTTGGAACCGAGATGCTGACAAACCTCAGGGTAATTCTAGACTACTGCACAAAGAGAATAAGGCTAGCAAAATGCGTTTAATGATGAACTGAGTCTGAGCAAATATTTAGTGCAGTTAACGAAGGTGTTGTGTTAACATTAGGCTGTAGTTTCCGCCGTATCCGTTTTCTCAAGTCGTTTCCTAGCGTCTCCCAAAATCCAGACCATCAGAAAAGACATATAAAACTAGTAACGCGAAACATAACGTCTTGAGCCTTCTAATAAAACAACCTCGACCCCAGCTCCATCGTGGCACCGTTAAACGGTGTGTTTAATACATTCCTGTTTGACTGTTTAATAGCTTGAGCAGGCTTAAACTGGAGGCTAGCCCTTCGCTGAAGAACCCGCTCACCGTAATCGGGTTTGGCGGATGGGCTGATGCGGGAAACGTCTCAAGCCTCTCCATCCTCTACTTGAAAGAGTCTGAGAACGCGGGCCGTCTCGGCTACATCGATTTAGATGATTTGGTCGACCATACGGCTCACAGGCCTTACGTCACGATCGAAGGCGGGTTCATCAAACAGCTGCAGATGCCTTCGTTCGAGATACATTACGCGGTAAAAAACGACAGGGATTTGATTCTTCTCAACGGTTACGAGCTCAGCCATGGATGGAGCGAATTTATCTCAGCTCTCTTCGAGCTCATGGATGCTTTCGGGTCTTCGACCTTAGTCACTATCGGCGGGCTGATAGACAACACGCCGCATACCAAACCGTTGAGAATATCTTTCCTCACGTCAAGCCAGCGGCTTTACGCACGGTGCATGGCTCAAGGCCTCAGACCCTCAAACTACACAGGCCCCGCATCGATGCACAGCTACATCATCAAAAGCAGCGGCGAAAAAGGATACCACGCCATGTCGATATGGGGTCATGTGCCAAGCTATCTCAACATCCCCAACCCCCGCGTAATCCTCGCAGTCCTCGAAAAACTCTCCTCAATCATGGAGATACAGCTAAACCTCAGCAGGCTCTACGTCGAGTCAGCCGTCTTCGAAGGCAAGGTCAACATGCTCGTCGAAAACGATGAAAGACTGAAGGAAATCGTCAAACAGCTTGAAAAGGAATACGACGAGCAGGAAAACCGTCCATCATACATTGATTGAGCAGCAGCGGAAGCCTGTCAAAGCTTTTAAACCATCCACACAGCCTATTCCGAAGCATAGTTGCGGCTGACTTCTCATTTTTCCAACGATCATTACTGCTACAAAACGCTATGAAGGCAGGTTCAATGAAGTTTCACCGCCGAATAAAACGCTTTAGACAACTTCTCGGAATGTTTCAAATCTCGGATAAAAAATGAACGCCTACTGTGTTGCTAGCATATTTAGCTGACATACATCTAGGCTACAGGAAGTACGGGTTGCTGGAAAAGAGGATGTTTACGTTGAGGATTTTGCTAGAACATGTTTTTGAAATCGTAATGGAGCCGTAATAGAAAACCTTGACACAGCTCGAGACATGCATGATCAGCAAATAACAGCAACGGTTCAGAAATGCTAGCCTACAAAAACATTTTTAACCATGGTTACTGAATACGTGTCGGAACAGACATGTCCATGGACCTCAAGCGAGAGCTGCTACGTCTTCTCGACGAGGATGAGGAGTTTAGGTATGCTGTGGCGGGGAGGATAGGGATTCTGGAGATACTGAAACGGTTAGACAGGCTGGAGGAGGGGCAGAACAAGCTGTGGGAGAGCAACAACAGGCTTTGGGAGGAGGTCAGAAGCCTAAGGGAAGGGCAGGAGAAGCTTTGGGAAAGCCAGAACAAGCTGTGGGAGGGACAGAACAAGTTATGGGAGGAGGTTAGAAGCCTGAGAGAAGGGCAGGAGAAGCTTTGGGAAGGACAGGAGAAGCTTTGGGAAGAGGTTAGAAGCCTGAGGGAAAGCCAGAACAAGCTTTGGGAAGGACAGGAGAAGCTTTGGGAAGAGGTAAGAAGCTTGAGAGAAGGCCAGAATAGGCTATGGGAAGAAGTCAGGGATATGAGGGTCACTTTAAACAGGGTAGCCGTCACGTTGGACAGGCTAACTATTAGCGTTGAGGAAGAGGCCCTAAGCTTCATTAGGCACAGGCTGAAAACCGACATGGGGATAGACGTTAAGCTCGAGAGGGTATTCATAGACTCGAGGGAGATTAACATCTACGGCTGTTCCGAGGATGTCTGCGTAGTTGGAGAGGCGGCGGTTAGGCTTGGAGCGAGGCTAGTGGATGAGCTGTTGAACAAGGTAGCCATGCTCAAAACAATCAGGCCCGACCTGCTAAGACCTCGGCTAATTAAAGTCATATATGCAGACTATGTAACTCCCGAAGCTCTAGACCACGCTAGAGAAAACGGTGTTTGGGTGTTGAAATGGAGCGGCGACCTAACACCCTTGAAAATAGAATACAGTTAAAAGAACTGCGCGGAGAGGACTTGCTTGCAAAACTTGTTCTTTGCCATGATCAACTATCGTCTTCAATGCATGTTAGGGAAGAATGCTTCGAGGGCTCTTGAGTTTCAGCTTGAAAGTTTAATGAACAACACTGAGCGTGAGGAGATTCTCCCGCTGATGGTTTTTCCGTTGGTGGCTAACGTTATGTTCTCGTAAGCTTGCACGAAGTCTTCCACACGTGTGGAGAACGGGGAGCTGTCTCGCCAGTTTTGCCGATTGTCTCTGAGAACATAGCTTACCATGGTTTTACTTTCAAAATTCTCAAGCGCTAGATGAAGCTCGGGAGCGTTGTTTTCCGTTGCGTTGACTATGATTATGCTGATGTGTTTGCCGTCGCTGCTTTTGGTGGCTATGAGGGGTGTTGACGGGCCGCTGGCCGGCAGCGCAAGTCCCTGCCATGGAGGGTGGCTGAAAACCCGGTAGCTGTAAGGCGCTGTCCCTGTCACGTCAAGCACAAAGTCGCCGAGGAATTGTTGGAAGTAGTAGTAGAGCCAGTAGACCATGGAACGTAGGTTTGGGTCTTCGTGGGTTAGTAGGCCGAAGGCCGGTTCCGTTGACGGGTTTCGTGTGAACATGGCCCATGTTGAGGCTCCTTCGACAAAGCCTTCACGCAGGTAGTAGACCAGCCTTACAGCCCGTTGCAAAACGCCGTATGTGTTTCCATTCCGCGGCTCCACGTAAACATTCCAGTCGCCTGCCGTCCGTGTTCCCGCCGCCCCCCACTCTGTATCGTAGTGATAAATGTGCTTGCCATGGTTTTGGGGAAACTGTCCAGCCATCTCCAGCTGCATCGCCTGCACTTTCATCACGGCGTAGTTGTAGGCAAGTGTAAAATACTCCAGCATGCCGTCAGCAACGACGCCGTCGCTCCAGTTATAATAATGGCCCACTAGAAAGTCGTAAAACCCGGCCGCCTTCTCCAACACCTTCTGAGTCCAAGTCTCACGTCGTGTAAAGTCATCGACACCGTTTATCGACAGGCCTATCTGGGCGTGCGGCTGCACAGACTTTACCGCTTTGCTGACGTCTCTGAGATAACGGCTGAACCGTTCAACCTGTGTATCGAGGCTGTCACGGCTGTCGGCGAAGCCGTTCAGCACAAACCCCGTCTCTCTCTCGGCGATGGGGAAGTAAACCTCGTTGCCCACCTCCCACATACGGAAACGATAGCCTCTATCTACGGAATGTCGGACAAGTTCGCTCCAGAACTCTGGTCTCGGGTATATTGTATCCCTGTCCTGCTGTGTTGTGTAAAGCTGGATGCCTAAGACTATGTTCTCCTGAGGGATGTTCAACCTGTCTGCCAGCTTCGACCAGATGTCCAATGCCTGTTTTGCGTCAAACTGAGCATACCAGTTTTCCGCAGCCTTTCCCGCATGCTTCCACCGGTCATACAGGGCGAGTTCGTGGACGCGTGTCATCTTGAGCCTCAGGTCGCGCACCGCCTGCTCAAAGTCTCCGCATGGATGGTTGTCCAGCCTATAGCTTCCATGGCGGTCTACGGGAAGCCCAGCCCTGCACCGGCCCTCGGTCTTCGCTCCCGCATCACCGTCTCCCACGATAAAGAACGAAACGCCGAGAACACGTCTGTTAACTTCTCTGAGCACACGGTCAGCGTCAACAACCACGTCCAAGAAACGGCCGGGAAGCAGCCGATGGTTCAGACCGGTGCTCCAAGCCTGCGAGACAACCGTCAACCGCTGTGTGACAGTTGAGGTATAGGTTTGTGGCGAAACCGACGTGACTGTCTTAGTCGACAGCGCTGTCCGGGTTTCAGTCTTCCGTTCGGTCACGGTTCCAACCAGAGTAGATGTCCGCTCTATCGTAATCATGTTTTTCCGCGGCTCCAGCCTGCCTGTCAGATAGCCACCGAGACCGGAAGCAACAGCCGCTGCAGCCGCCACGCTGACAGCTTTCACGCCCGCAACAGCTAGAAAACCTCTCCTAGTTAACGCATCAGCCATTTACCCACTGGAAAAGGTGCAAAAATTTATTTCCACACAATAGAACAGGAAAACGCTTAATACGCCATAATTCGGATAGCGGGTTTAAACCCACTTAAGCATCAGGCAAGCAATCAACTGTATTACGGTATCAGCATGTTCCCAGACGAGTATGTCAGTCGCGTCAACATGATGTTCTGAGTCCTCGAAAGTCTCGTAGATTAGGACGTTGGTGTCAACTAACAGATTCTCCAACGGTTCTCTCCTCCAGCTACTCGACCGTGAACTTTTGACCCGCTCTGAACGTAATTCTCTTCCGTTAAGGGGACTATGACAGCCCTATCATCTGCCGCCAGCATTTCGACAACATCTCCCTCACGGATACCTAGAACATGCCGAACCTCAGCGGGGGTTGTAAGCTGATAGTTGCGTGTAATCTTTACCCTGACCACACTACTAACATTGAGTAAAGGAATCTTTCTTTCAGAGAGATTCTTGAGCATTTGAAACACTGTCCAACCACCCCCAGACATATAGAGCCTACAGAGATGAAAAGTTGTTGGCGGAAGCTGAGAGCTTAGAACAGCTTTACATCTGGGAGTGGATTGCATGGTCTGAACAGGTTGTCCACAAAACCGAAGACCGTATCCAGCGCTGGACTTGGGGCATGAGTAGGTTGAGCCGATTTTGGGATTTATTTTATTTCCATAAAGTTTATGAATCTGATTTCTAGGCCATGTCTTTCCAGTTTTCTCAACTCCTTGTCTGACGTAATTAATATCAAGTTATTTGCTTTTGCTGATGCAGCGGTCAGCAGGTCTGCGTCTTTAATTTTCAAACCTTTATTCCTGAATGCTTCATACATGCTGCAATGTTTTATGATGACCTTGTTGTCCAAGGCTATAATTCCGTATACGTCCTCCGACACCTTTTTAACCTCACTACGTTTTCCGCCGTTATTCACCTCAAGAGTTCGATTAACGTGATGACGCTAATGTCGCCTTCTACGAACACCCCCTTCTGCAAACCTAGACCCCAACACTCTCCTCAGACGCTTTTCGGAGAGAAAGTTCCGGAGTCTTTCAAAAACCTTATGCCCTCTACTTTTGCTCACATCCAGATATGATTCCATGAGATGCCGGCGGAGCCCCCTCCCGCATATCGGAGTCTTGTTCCTAGGAGTTCAGACACTGAGTGTCTGATGTCTTTCGAAACAGTTGTACCGTGTAACGGGAGGTGCTGGCTTTTTATGTGGTTGGTGTGTTCAGGAGTGTTAGGTATAGTCTGGCTCTTGAGGTTGGCGCTGCTTTAATGATGCCTTTCTTGATTTCCTCGACTTTGATGGCTCCGTCTTTCTCCATTCTTTTGACGTGCCGCCAGGTTTTCACCTGAAAGATAGTAGGCAGATTCGAACTGAGTGTCTTTCGCGTTCTTCGTAGGCCATGCGCCGATTTCGTTGACCACGTTGACTAAAACAGCGGTGCCGTAAACAGAAAGCCCGCCTTTCCTCGGTCCTGTGATGGCGCTGTCGAGAATCTTCTTCAAAGCTCTTACTCTGACGTTTTCGTAAGCTTCGGGGTTGGTTTAAGCATGTCTTTTTCGTCGCCGATTATCACGAGTGCTTTGACTTTTTTGGAGCCGAAAACAGCGCCCAACCCTGTTCTGCCCGATGCCTTTCCACGCGGGCCTTCTCTGAAATGCATCAAATTTGCGAATTTGACTAGGTTTTCTCCCGCAGGCCCTATTCCCTAGAACTGAACCGCTTTCCCATATTCCTGCACAAGCAAATGATAGGCTTCTTCAGGTATTTACCCCATAACCCGTTCGCAGGCTCGATCGAAAACGTCTTGTTTTTAACAAGAAGGTAGACGGGTTTGTCGCTTGCTTTATGCATGACGACGGCGTCGAACCCAGCCCATTTCATCGCCGCACCAGCCCATCCACCTGCGTGAGTGTCCGCAAACACACCCGTGAGAGGTGAACGAGCGACAGCCACGATTCTCCCGCTCATCGGCACAGTTGTTCCCGTGAGCGGGCCGTTCAATACTGCGATGATGTTTTCAGGCGCGAGAGGGCCTTTACCGGCCCCGTTCTTCAAAATTATACGGCCGTCGAGGCCTCTCCCGCCGATGAATTTTCTCGCATCTTCTTCATCGACTTTTTTCTCAGTTAAATCAACCCAAGAACTGATTTTAGATTGCTAAGACAAATAAACAAAAAATTAGGGAAAAATGGTTAAGGTTTCTTCCTGTAGAGAATGACAGCTACTACGACGGATACTACGAAAAGGCTGATCAGGTTAAATCCTTTAAGCGGATGGCCTGCGAGCCAGAGCGCGCCGATTCCGTTTGGGATGCCGAGCCACGCCAAATAACGGCCGAGCATGTTGAACGTCGGAGCCAGCGGAATCGTGAACGCGAACAGATACAGCAGGCCCGGCCTGTTTGCTCCAAACAAAACCGTGCCGAAAACCTTCACAACCAGCAGCCAAGCGACCGCGACGTGATACCAGCTGCTGGGGCTGAGATGAGCGTTTTCCAAGCCTCTCGGCGTATCTTTGGCCGGTGCGGTGCCGGTGTAAATAGCTGGATAAGGCCCCGGGTAGGGTTTGTTCTGCGGCTGTTTGTACGTGACGGTTAGGTCGGGCGATGTGTCCCAGGTGACCGCGATGTAGGCGCCTGTCGCGATCAATATCGCCAGCCCAATGAACATGACAGCGGAAGAGATGCGAAACGCTGAAAAAGCCGGGGTCGAAGCCGCCTTTGCTCGACTTGAATAAACTCCTAAAGAAGCTGGAATGGCGAGTAGAAGAAGCATAGTATATGGTGGCGGGGGCGACCCAGACGACGCTCGGAAACCTCAGAAAGTTGAACAGAAGAAGCCCGACGACGATAAGCAGGAGGCTAATCTCCATCAACCGTATTGCGAAAGTCCTTATTCTTTCCCTGACGTCGAAAACATGCATCATCAATAGGATGAGCATGGAGCTGGCGGCGAACAGCGCTGGATGGTCGTGAAGCTGAACCACGGCGGCGGGCGATATTGGTTGGTGGAATACTTTGAAAAGGGCTGTGATGGCAAAGCCCGCAAGGACTGCGAATATTATCGACAGGGTTGGGATGAGGAAGATTCGCCGCGGGACTTCGATGTTGCTGAGAAATTCGAAGCGTGATTTTTCCGGCGGCTGGCTTCGACGGGATGAATTCCCACCGCTATGTCTTAGAACAAAGCCAGCTGACTCCCCACAATCTGGAAGACCCATTCCGTCAAGCCTATCATTTCACATGTGCTCAACTTTTCTTGTTTAAATGCTTTATTACCCGTCAGACTATTGGACATAGTTTATCATAGCTGGTTTGACATGGAGCATGTATCATAACTATGAACAACCTATCCTAGGGATACCCGGGGGGAGAAACTTTTACGAAGTAAAAAGAATCGAGACAAACGAGCTTAGCCTAAATCTTTTCTGCGACAAGAGGGGACAGTTAGGCTCGTCGCCACACTGGCCGAGCTGAAAAGCCGCGTCCCATATTAAACAGTGGATACTAGCGCGTCGGATGTTTTAACTGCCACAGTCTTCCGACGGCCTGCAGGCTAGGTCCTTTCCAGACCCTCCCTGTACCAGCGGTATGTCCTTCAAACCACCGAAGCGAGCTGTTTTAGTCGAAGCCATAGGCATCGCTGTTTGTTTTGTGGGCAGTTGGCGTTTGTAGAAATCGTCCTTAAGCTTCCGGCCAGTCTTTCTTTCCCATTCAGCGATGGGCATGCCGTACATAGCTTGTATCCTGTCACGGTACCAGTGTGGGATGACGTTGAAAGCGCAGAACGGTATGATACGCATGTCAGGCGTCAGGTAGTGGATGTCGCATCTTCTCAAGCGTTCCTCATCATGGTTATAACAATCCATAAAATGCATCATTCCGAGGAAGAGTGATCGTCGGTGCCAGTCGCCTACGGTGTGGTAGTTGTGTTTGATGATGATGTTGTATAGTAGGTGTTTGAGGTTGA
>JAWBJZ010000036.1:0-19530 GCA_038832005.1 Candidatus Caldarchaeum sp. | reverse complement strand
GGAGCCATGCAAACAATATTCCTAGACTACTGGAGTGAGTTCAGAGACTACAGGAGTGAGTTCAGTGATTACAGGAACGAGTTCAGAGATTATTGGAACGAGTTCAAGGACTACTGGAACGAGTTCAGAGACTATAGAAAAGAGTTCAGGGACTACAGGAACGAGTTCAGAGACTATTGGAATGAATTCAGAAACTATAGGAACGAGTTCAGAGAATACAGGAGTGAGTTCAGGGATTACTGGAACGAGTTCAGAGAATACAGGAGTGAGTTCAGGGAGTTTGTTAAGCGGATGAATGAGTTTTCTGAAAGGGTTACTAGGGTTTTGGAGCTTTTGACTGAGGAGTCGGCGAAAAGCCGGGAGATGCTTGAAATAGTCGTCAGGGACTCGAGAGAGACTAGAGAGATGCTTGTAGAGACGATGAGGACGTTGAAAGAGATTGCCAGCAAACTAGCTTAAGGCCTTACGATAACCTGTTTATGCAGCCTGTTTTGCGGCCTTCAGCCATCCAGCAACCGTGTTCTTCATCATTCCTCACTAAAAAACCACAACGAAGGATTGTTGAATACTCACAGATACGTCTTCCCGAGATGGTGTAGACGTTGTAAAGCAATTCAACGACCTAGGAAAACTAGGACAAACCGTACAGAACTGTGGAAAACCCATACCGCCTAAAGCTGAGGACAGCCGTTACTGTAATACCTAGCGTTGAGGCTGATTGATGGGCATGATGGTAGCTAACGGAGGAAAGTTATATAACATTTTCTACATGAGTTAACAGCAGTTTCCATCTCGTTCGTTTCCTAGGCGGCCGTGCCTCCAGTAACCACTTTTAACCGACTTCATGCGTCTATGGTGGGTTATGGAGTGTTTTGTGGGAACTTCGGGCTGGTTTTATTCGTGGAACCCCGACGGAAGCCTCGACTGGTTCGTCAAAAACTCTGGTCTTAACGCTGTCGAGCTCAACATGAGCTTCTACCGCTTCCCCTTCCCAAGCATGGTTCGTTCGTGGGCTGTGAAGGGCGGTGGGCTGAGGTGGAGCGTAAAAGCCAGCAGGTTGATAACCCACAACTACAAGTTCGGCGGGAAAGCTGAAAATCTTTGGGAAAAATTCAGAAAACTCTTCACACCGTTGGAGCAGCGGATAGATTTCTACCTCTTCCAGCTCCCTCCCACCATGACGCCCAAACACCTGCCCGTCATCACAGCCTTCATCGAGAAAACAGGGCTAGGCCGCCGCTTCGCCCTCGAACCCCGCAACATCAAATGGTTTGACAAAACCGTCGTCGAGAAAATAGCCATGCATAAAGCGACGTGGGTGAGCATAGACTCCCCCGACCATCCCCTCGACATCTACAACACAAACGGCATCGTCTACATGCGGATGCACGGAAGAACAGCTTGGTACTCCCACCACTACACCGACGAAGAACTCATCGAGGTCGTCGAAAAGATACACGTAGCAAAACCTGAGAAAACCTACGTGTTTTTCAACAACAACCACGCGATGCTTGCCAACGCCCGTAGGATGCTTGAGCTGTTGTCAAGGGTTTAGGCCGAGTTTTGTGAGGATTTTTGTCCAGTCGAGTCTTGTCAGAAGGTAGACAGCCGCCAAGGCTGCGGCTGCCGTCGCCACCGCTATGAGGGTTACGTGGAGTATGTTGACTTCGCCGACGATGCATTCGACGATGTAGCATGCGAGGTCTCTCCAGTAAAGTGAAAGGTAGGCGACGGCCGTTGTGATCAACAGCTTTCCCATGAAGACTGTTGGAAGGAAGAGCCTGCTGCTGTAGTTGGCTACAGCCAATAGAACGAAGACTACGTCGTCTGGCAGAGGTGTAGCGGCAGCGCCCACAACCGCCAGCCAGCCATGCTTCGACACAATCCTCTCCAAAGGCTCCATCCTTCTACGCGTCTCATCGCTCAACAACACACGCCCGCTTTTGAAGAACCGGAAGAGTATGAGCTTGGCTAAAGCGGCTCCAGCGGCGCTGGCCAAGGCTGTTGGCAAGGGCTCAAGCCGTCCAGCCATCACGGCTATTATTATCGGCGGGATGTAGGGGCCTGAGACGAAGGGAAGGAGGCTTCCCAAAAGGCTGGCTCCGAAAACGCCCGCATACCCGTAAGCCGTCAGACCGTTCCAGAAATCAGCAGAGAAGAAATCCATGCCAGCCTTTACAGCTGGGTTCGGCCCAGCGGCTATTAAAGACTATCTGAAACATATTTGACAGACATCTCTCATACGATGTATTCTCTAGGCTTCGATAAACCCCTCGACGCCGGTTCGAACCCGGCCCGTGCTACTTCAAATAAAGTTGGTGAATAACGGTCTAAAAAGACGATAAAACCGTTGAAGAAAGCCGTTAAGCCATAAACTCCCAATTATCTCGGGAGAGCCCGTCCCGTTCAGCCTTTATTGATGTCTAGGCCGTGAGGTATCTTAGCTGAACGGCTAGTAGAAGGTGTATGAACCCGGTGACGTAAAGTAGGCCTGAGGTGATGGCGTGCGCGCTGTGCCACCATCTGAAGGCTCTTCTCCTTTTGGCTGCTTTACGGTAAATGTATCTTCCGAAGAACCCGCTGGTTATCAATGCTAGGACCAGCCACGATGCCACACCCTGCAGGCCCACCAAGCCAAAGACTCCCAGCTCCGGATACATGCGTGGGAGCGTCCAGTAGGCGAACGAATAGGGGAAACCTGCATGGACCAGAATCAATACTCCTCCCACCGTGGTGAGCTGGCAGTGGATGTCTAGCCAAGCGGGCTTGGAGAGTAACCCTGGCCTGAACAGATATGCCTGAGCGGCTAGGAGCAGCACAGTCCCCGAATACCCTAGTCTATAACCAAGCCAGCCATCTCCTTTAAGGTCCATAGACCTGAGACCGCCAACATGCCCTTCAGTGAGGGGCCCCACGCCCACTATCAAAAAATAGGCTATCACGCTGATAAACACCACTAAGACAGCTCGGTAAATCTTCAGCTGGCTAAGCGGGCCTGCCAACCGGCATCACGTATACAGGAAGCTCGGCCTCGTTTATCCCAAGAATGTGGCGTATCTCATCCTCGTAGAAGGCCCCAATAACTACACATCCTAGGCCCAGGGCCTCTGCCTGTAGGTAGACGTTCTGAGCCGCATGGCCCGACTCTTGGAAGATGTATTGGAGGGCCCTGCCGCCATACTTAACGCTCGTTCTCTCAACCACGGCCGTGAACACTATATTAAAAGCTGTTGACCCAACCCATTCCTGGTCCACACACGCTGACATCAAGTTTCTACTATAGTCACCTTTTGCAACAACTGAAAGTTCGTGTCTGTGGGGGTTGTAGTGATAGACGCCGGCTTCTAACTCCTCAACACCGTTCTCTCTCACGACTATATACGTCTCGAGCGGATAGAGTCCGCCTGCGGAGGGAGCTGTCCTCAGCCCAGTCCATAGATGGGGCGCCGTAACCCCTGTAGCAGCCCAGAGAAGCTGCGAAACATGCTCCAACTTGAGAGGCTCGTTTCGGTAATTTCTCCTTGACCTTCGGCGTTGCAGGGCCTGCTCAACTGACATCGGCCCTTCAGTCCTCGGTCTAGGTAAGGATATCATCCGCCCAGCCTCAGGTCTTCTGCCACTCACCTCTCTTCTCTCCCAAAATACAAGGCTTGTCAACACAACTAAGCCTATTACGGCAGAGGCTACGAGGGTGGAGATTAGGCTTCCGCTCTTCAGAAAGCTGCGGCGGGAAACCATGTCTATAGTATGGCGAGGTATGATAAAACGTATTTCCGCCAGTAGGGCGCAATTTAAATGGTTTAGCGGAAAAGCTGCCACACTTGTTCGCAGACTTTGACGGCTTCGGTGAGGAATGAGGGGCCATAGTGGGCCAAGGTGTCTGCTTGAAGCGTTAACACTCTTCCATCCCTCACGGCTTCCAGGTTGCTGAGACCTCTTTCAACCATCGCTTTCACACCCTCGTCCGGTGAAGGGTTGAAGCTCTTCGACTCATAGATGATTACGTCGGGGTTTCTTCTAACAAGCTCTCTCACCACGTCCAGCACGTCATAGCCTTCAAGCTTCATGCCGTAAAGATACGCGGCAGGAACGTCGGCGAAGACGTTGACGACGCCGGCGAGATGGAGAGCGCTGGTTACGTGGCTGAAGTACCCAGGTATCGTGGGGCCTCCGAGGTCTATCTCAACGTAAGTTTTTGGAAGCCTTCCATCTCTCTTCAACGACCTCAGGCCCTCCAAGCTTGTGGAAAGCTTGCTGCAGACGTTCAAAGCCATGTCCAGCTCGCCGACGAGGCCGCCTATCTCCACAACCATCGAAAGGATGTCGTAGACTGTTTTTGGGAGCGGGATGGGGTATGTGGGGTAGCCTTGGGAGATGAGTTTCTCGAGGGCTTCTCTCTGCGCTCCAGTTGTTGTGATGATCAGCTCGGGCCTAAGGCTTGACAGACGTTCCTCTACCACATCCGTATAGCTGCCGACCTTCGGTTTAGCCAACGCCTCCCGGGGCCTGTGACACCAGCTTGAAACCCCTACAACCCTGTCACCTACCCCAAGCATGAAAAGCGTCTCCGTCGCCGAAGGACATAAGCTGACAATCCTCGAAGGCCTGTCGGGAAACTCAATCCAGCCCACGTACGGGTTGTATACACGCAACCCGCTGTCGCATGATTGCAGATGACATAAAAGCTTACGTTTTGCATTATTTTTGGCGATGGCTGTAAGAGTTTGTGGCGGACGGGGGCTGGGCCGTGAAGTAGCCGCTGTTGTAGCAGGTCTTGAAAAAGGCTTGGCCGCCGTAAACCCGGAAAAACTGGTCCGTAAACATGTTAAAACAAGGGCTGGAAAGCTCTACGTCGACGGCAAAGAGGTTGACCTGAAACGCTACGAAGACTTCGTGGTTTTGGCTGTGGGTAAGGCGGCTGCACCCATGGCCTCAGCTCTTCTCTCAATCCTCGAAGAGCTTCCTGTCCGAGGTGTGGTCTCTGTTCCACGTGGAACAAACGTTAAACACAGCCTCAAACCCTTAGAGCTGTTCTACGCAGGTCATCCAACCCCTGATGAGAAAAGCATGAAGGCTGCTGAGAAAATGTTAAAGCATGTAGAAGACTGTGGTAGAAGGTCGCTGGCTTTCGCTCTAATCTCAGGCGGCTGCTCCTCGCTGGCATCCCTCCCAGCTGAGGGTGTTACTCTCGAGGACAAGATAGAGATGACGTCTGCCCTGCTGCGTGCGGGCGCTTCGATAGAGGAGCTTAACACGGTGCGGAAGCATCTCTCAGCGTTCAAGGGAGGCTGGCTGGCTAAGAAAACATCCTGCCCCATCATATCCCTCATCCTCTCAGACGTCGTCGGCGACAGGGTTGACGTCATAGGCTCGGGCCCCACAGCCCCCGACCCCACAACATACCGAGAGGCCCTCGAAATCTTGAGAAACAGACGTGTGCATGTCTCTGAGAATGTTTGGCGGAGGCTGGAGAAGGGGGCGGCGGGGTTGTATCCTGAGACGCCGAAGCCCGGAGACCCGTGCTTCCGACATGTGAAGAACATCGTCGTCGGCGGCAATTTTGACGCTGTAAAAGCTGCTGCGAGGAAGATGGAGCAGCAGGGTTACAGGACAATCACTTTGACAAGTAGGATGACGGGCGAGGCCCGTGAAGCTGCGAGGTTTCTTTCAGCCATAGCCATGGACATAGCCTACAGAGGAATTCCTCTCAAGCCTCCAGCGGCAGTCGTCGTCGGAGGAGAGACAACAGTAACGGTTAAGGGAAGCGGCTCAGGCGGTAGAAACCAAGAGCTTGTTCTCGCAGCCTCAATCTACTTGAAAGGCTTGGAGAGGGTTGTCTTCGCCTCGCTGGGGACTGATGGTGTTGACGGGCCGACTGACGCTGCTGGAGCTGTCTGCACAGGAAGAACCTACCGAAAAGCCTTAGCCATAGGCCTCAAGCCTGAAGCCTTCCTCGCAAACAACGACTCCCACAGCTTCTTCAGTAAGGTCGGCGGCCTCCTCAAAACAGGACCTACGGCGACGAACGTCGGAGACATAGCAATACTCTGCGTCAGCCGACGATAGCCCACAGCAAAAGATGGATGACAAGCAAACGTGTAAATTAAGAGTGGGGTACACAAATTTCGATAAAATAACACATTTTAAGACACTAACTAAAATTGGGGCGTGTAGAAAATAGTATTGCTATGGCACAGCGGCCTGCTTTTAGTCGAAGATCATTCATCCAAGGTTTAGCGGCAGGGGTGGTTGTCGGCGGTGTTGCTGTTGGAGCGCCGTTGGGCATTCTTCAGAGGCCGGAACCTGTTTACTGGAAACCTCCAGAGAAATGGGATATGGAAGCCGACGTTGTTGTGGTGGGGTTTGGTGTGGCAGGCTCCGCTGCGGCGGTTGAGGCGGCTGATAAAGGAGCGTCAGTCATCGTGCTGGACAAGTCCTCCACACCAGGCGGCAACGGCGTCATGTCAGGCGGAAACATCGGCGTCATAAACTCATCCATCCAGAAAGAGAAAAACCTAGTGTCGAATCCCGCTGATTGGTATAAGAGCGTGCAGGCTCTGATGAAGGCTACACACTGGGAGCCTCCTTTCCCAGACAGAGACATGAAGTATATCGAGAACGCAGGCAGAGATATTGGAGACTGGCTGGCCGGGCTTGGCGTAGAATATGAATCCGTGGCGGCAACCACTTTGAGAACTAAAGGAGGCGGTGCCGGACTGGTATCAGCACTTCAAAAAGCAGCGAAGAACAAGGGTGTAAGAGTGGAGACAGAGATGAAGGCTGTGCAGCTGGTCGCCCGGCCTGACACAAACATGGTTTTAGGGGTGGTCGCCGAGCGGGCTGGACAGAGAGTCTTCATAAAAACCCGGAGAGCAGTTGTTTTGACAACAGGTGGGTTTGCCGCAAACAAAGAGCTTCTCAAATACTACAGCCCGACAGGATATCATTCCGTGCCTATAACATCGGCAGTAAGCAGCGGCGACGGTATCTTGATGGCGCTGGCGTTGGGCGCGGCGATAGTCAACACATACCATATCAGCGGCTTCCCCGCCATAGCGAAGATTAACGCAAGATACAGGTACCGCGGGATTTCAGCCATCTTCGTCAACGAAAAAGGCTACAGGTTCTGCAACGAAGGCGACCACTTTGACATACTGAACGAAGAGATCTTCCTCCAGCCCGGCAGCCATGCATGGCTGGTCACCGATAGCGAACAGGTGAAGAAGAGCACTGGAAAGGGGATAAGCACAACGTTTTCCGACGACCTTTCGCAGGAGGTTGCCCAAGGCATTGTGATTAAAGCCGACACCCTCGAAGCTTTGGCCGACGCTATAAAGGTTAACAAACAAAACTTCATCAAAACAGTGACGACTTGGAATGAGTGGGCTGCGAAAGACAAGAGAGACCTCGAATTCGGCCGAACCGATTCGCCTGCGTTCACATTCTCGCCGATAAAGACTCCGCCCTTCTACGCTGTGGAGCTTGTCCCCAGCGTTTCGGAAACAAACGGAGGCGTTTTAGCCGACGCCGAGTCACGCGTCATAAGCGTCACCGGCAAACCCATCCCACGCCTCTACGCAGCAGGCGACGTAGCCGCAGAGGGGCTGGTCTCCCACCTCGGCGAGTCCATATTCTTCGGCAGAGTAGCGGGAAGAAACGCGGCAAGTGAACAGCCGTGGACCTAAGCAACCTAAAACCCCCCCCTAATTATTTTTTTGGCCACACTTCTCCTATTCACAGCAGTTAGCAGCATTTACGCTCAGCAAGCTATAGTTATCACAGCTTATCGTGCTAAGAAAGTTCCCGTCATAGACGGCGTTATTTCTGAAGGGGAGTGGGACGACGCGCTCCAGATTAAGGAAACTGTGACGAAAGCTATTGTTGCATTCAAGCATGACGGACAGTATCTTTACGTTCTAGCGGTTTTTGAAGACACCAGCCCATCGCCGAAGGATTATTTTGGGTTGGAGTTTGACGCGGACGGAGACCAAGCCCACATGGGTAGCGAGGAAGTTCCAGACTACGCTTTGATAGTCAGCCCTTCGTACGGCAGCAACCACGGCAAGGAAGTGATTTTGCCGGGCGCTGCAAAACCCATCCTATATGAAAGCCTTGGCTTCAGGAGCAACGTGACCGCAAAAATGGAATATCATGACAAAGCCTATGTGGTTGAGCTGGCGAGGCCTTTGGCTATGGATGCTCGAGGCATGCTGGAGCTGAAAATCGGACAGCCCGTTGGCATAGGTTTCGCTGTGGGAGAGTTTGGAAAAGGAATAGAACATAGAGCAACGGACATGACGTCATACGTTCTCGTCCTAGTCTCAGAACAGTTTGAGGGAAAAGCGAGTCAGATTTTTGACTTTTATGGAATTGTTTCAGAATATGCACCGTATTCATGGTATGTTGCAGTGGCCGCTGTCTTAGCCCATCTAGTCAGGAGAAAAGCTTGGAAAACAGCCCAACACAGCGAAACGATAGTCGTCGAAAGACATGTCGCAGCCGCCAGGATAGCACACTGGGTTAGGGTTACCGCTTTAACAGTGATGATCGTGACGGGCTATAGCATTTTTATGAAACAGCCTGTTTTCGGAGCTTTAAGCCGTGACATTCACATCTGGTTCGCTTTCGCAATACTGTTGGCAGACCTACCCCTACACATCTACTCCATGGTCAGGAAAGGCGAGTACAAACACCTCTTAAAACTCAGCCGCGACGACATTTACGTGACCATGACAATAGTCAAAAACTTTCTGGGATTGACAAAAGAGTATCCATCTCACGCAGTTTACGACACCCATTCCAACGACTATTTCATGGGCCGAAAATACTGTTCGCTGCAGAAGCCATTGGTCTGTTCTATTTCATAGCCATAGTCATCCTAGGCATGACGGGTTTCGCCATGGCTTATCCAAGTCTGTTCACATGGGTTTTCATCCTGTTGGGCGGAGGACTGAACTTGAGAGCCTTACATCTCCTTTTCTTCTACCTGTTTACAGCCGTTTTCTTCGCCCACATCTACCTCTCCCTGATACCTGAGAACTGGAATAGGCTGAGAGCGATAGTTAAAGGTACGTGCAAGGTTCCTGTTGTGTCTCTCAACTAATAGACCGGCCTGCAGATAGCTTGCTACTTGTTAAACCGAACCTCTTCAAAGACCCATGAAAGGTCTGGCTTGTAACGTCTCTCCTTGACTCTTTCGTTGAGCGTGTGGACGAGCAGAGGGAGAGCTATGGTTGCGTCGCAGAAACACTGGACGGCGTAGCCTTCCGACGTCTCCTTCCCCCAGCTCTTCCCCTCCTCCAACGTCGCGCCCGACAAACCACCCCAGTGAGGATTGTCAGTGGTTACTTGGACGGCGTACCGGTGGGGCCTTGTTTTAAACGGGTCGCCTTTCTCCAGAATGTCTACGGCGACAGCCGAGAGCTGGATGAAGTCTTTCGGAACACCTCCCCCTATGAAGATGGCTGCGCTGTCCTTGCACATCCCCCTTATCCTCACGAGCTGCTCGTAGTCCTTGAAGTGGTCGAGGACAAGGCTGAAGCCAGGTCTTCGGTATCTGTTTATCAAGTAGGCTACGCCGTATCCGCTGTCTTCTATCGCGGGGCTGAAGACGGGGACGCCGGCCCTGTAGGCGGATTGGACTATTCCTTTCACGCCTTTTGCGTCAAGCCATTCTCCAAAGAGATGGAGAAACTCGGCTGAAGACATGGGTCTTCTGCCGTCAAGCGTCAGCATGAAGTCGGCGAGCATCTCCTCCATCTTGATGTAGTCCCTCTCCCTGACGAAGACATCGTGAAACCTGTATATCCCAGCTCTGTTGAGCATGGTGTCGTCAACGAACGGCGTGCCTATGTAGTAGTTGAAGCCCATGGCTGCTATCAGATCTTCTGAGATGTTGGCACCTGTTGAGACAACTACGTCGACAAACCTTTTCTCCACAAGCCATTTAACAAGCTTCCACTGCCCCGTGGTGCTGAGAGAACCTGCGTAACCAAACATGATTACAGTGTCTTCAGCCTTCAAAGCGGCTTCCCAAACATCCGCTGCGAGACCTAGGTTACGGCCCTGAAAACCAGTGTCCCTCATCTCCGTCAAGAGCTGCGAAACCGTCTTCTCACCAATCTCGACAGCCCTCAACGGAGACTTCAGCAAACTCATGACTTCCCTCTCAACAATCATGTTAAATCACGTTACACGATTGTTTATAATCATATCTTTCAACGACGACGAACGCTGCGTGTTCTAGCGAGTTCGACAGCCTTGTCAGCGGCTTCGACGGGGTCTTCGACGAACAGCGCTGCCTGAATTTTTCTGTGGTCCAAGTATCCGTCGGGATGTGTTTGCTTCAACAAGTCCGAAGTATATCCTGTTCCCGTCAGTATGATTAAGGGCACGCGGTAAATGTATGCGAGATGGGCTTCGACTATCGTTCCCGAGCCTCCGCCGAGTATGACGAAGCAGTCGCTGCTTCTCACAAGCCCGATGCTCCGTGCTTGGAAGGTTTGGCCGCTGCAGTAGACTATGGTGTTGTAAGGGTTGTAGCGTGGGTTCGACTCATCTATCTGCTCGTCCTCATAGGGGATGACGCCGACGGTTATGCCGCCGCGTTTGAAAAACTCTTCGCACACAACACGCATCAGCCCTCCGTCTCCACCTGTCAACAACACAACCGTGTCACGGTAGTCAGCAAGCCTGACAGCAAACCGTCTAGCCTTCTCGACAGCGGCGGGAACAGGGTTTCTGTCGCTGGAGCAGCCGACACCTATCTGCAGCATATGGTTTAGTCGTTCGCCCGCTTATATAAGGGAGTGCTCTCCAAACTATACGCCGGAACGACTTCGACGTTGTTTTTCACGAATTCTTGGTCGTAAGAGATTATCACCGCTTTCCCGGCTTTGAGCAATCTCGCTGTCTCAGCCATCCTCGCCACATCGCCCAGCCCAGCAGACTGCTTAACCTCGACAAGCGTAAGCCGGTCATCGATGAGAACAACATCCACCTCACGCCTCCCATCCCGAAAATAATACTGCGCATCCAAAGCGTTCACCACATAAGTTTCGAGCACAGCCCCCATCTTCTCGTAAAAATCTCTCTTCGAATACGCAAAGGTCAACGCAGACGTTGCAGGATAGTATTTCTTCAGCTTTCTCGACGCCGAAGCTGTTGAGGGCCTGTAGTTTGCTAAAGCTCTTACCACCATAGTCGTCTCAAGATGCTTAAGATAATTGGAGATCACTATTCTTGTTTCTCCCAACGTTCTGGAGAGGTGGTTGATGTTAACCGTGATGCCTGGTGTTAGGATGGTTTGTTTGATAAGGTTATTCATCAGCTCCAAGTTCCTTGTCCTGAAGATTGAGGGGATGTCTCTGAAGACAACTCTCTCCACAACAGAGTTTTTGACATACTCCGCCACCTTATTCTCGTTTTCCCAGTTTACAACCTCGGGGAACCCTGCTTTGGTGAGGTACTCGTTGAAGTATGATAAAAGCGCTCTCTGGGAGACTGTGGGCCTGCCGCCCGTTTTTATCTCGAGGAATTCGGTGAAGGTCAGGGGTTTGAGCTTCAACGTGAAAAAACGTCCCGCAAGCTTTTGAACAGCCTCCGTGGACAGGAGAAGCGTTGAGGAGCCTGACAGGATGAATTTCAAATTCGGATAAAGGTCGTAAAACTGTTTTACAACCGACGGCCAGCCAGCGGCATACTGCACCTCGTCGAAAAAAATGTAGGCTCTGTCCACGTTTTCGAAGGGTTTCCGCAGTACGTTTTGCTCGTAAAACCTGAGCAACTCCTTAGGGTTTACCGTTGCCTCGTCAAAAGAAAAATACAGGACCTTCTCGGGAGAACATGTTTTGAGCAGCTCCTCTATAGCCTGATACATCAGAGTCGTTTTCCCGACCCTTCTAAGTCCGGTGATTAAAAGGGCCTGCCTTTCTCCGAAGCTGTTCACCAAGCGTTGGAAAGCTCTGCGCCTATAGCGGGGCGCCAGCTCAGGCCTAACCACTCCTGTGAACCACCATTCGTTGAAGCGCTCGATGTCTTCTCTCATCATTTGTAAATCATACTTTACCAAAAATTAAGTTTTTGGTAAAGTGCACTTTACTAATCAGTATATTCAGACTTTTATCATGTTTAAAACCGGGATGCGTGGATGACGGCGGTTTTTCTGGGGATTGATTTGGCTGGCAGCGTTAGAAGGCCTTCGGGGATGGCTGTATTGGATGAGGAGCTGAAGTGCAGGACGTGGGTGCGTCTCTCTGACGACGAGATAATCGACGATGTTGAGGTGTTGAAGCCTGCTGTAGTAGGTGTTGACGCCCCGCTCGGCCTTCCCCGTGGAAGGGAGAGTTTGGAGAAGCCTGGGCCGCCGCACTTCAGGCTCTGCGACACCGAGCTTCGACAAAGGGGGATAAAATTCTTTCCGATAACCATCGGCCCCATGCGTATGCTGACAGCCCGTGGGATGAGGCTTGCAGCAGTCTTGAGGAATAAAGGTGTGAAGGTCTATGAAACGTATCCCGGCGGCGTTCAAGACGTTCTGGGGCTGCCGAGAAAGCAGCAAGGGGTCGCCAAGCTCGTGAAAGGCCTCAGAAAACTTGGTGTGAAAGGCTTGTCCACCAACATAACAGGGGATGAGGTTGACGCTGCTACATGCGCCCTCGCCGCCTACCTTTGGTGGAAAGGGCTGTGCGACGAGCTGGGAAACCCCGACGAAGGCGTGATAATACTGCCCAAGCCTAAAGGAGTTCGGGAGGCTCTGGCACCCCGGCGTAAACGGGCGGCCAGGAAAGACTGTTCGCAGCATCCTGCTCGGCGAGCCTTCTCTCTATCTCGTCTCTGACATGTCAAGCCAAGGTGGAGGGTTGTCAGAGTTTGCGTAGAAAGCATGCCTGTGAAAAATGTCATCTCGGTTGACGGAAAGCTTGACCTGACTCAAGCCGAGAACCCTGCGTAAAACCTGTAGTTGACTGTGTAGTTTGAGGCCACGAGCGTGATATGGTGAAGGCCGTGGACAAATCTATCCATGGTTAACACCAGATAACACCAATTTATGTAGTTCAGCTCTACAAACAATACATGAAAACAAGCCTAAAGAAAAGCCCTTCCGAAGAATATTGCAACGGCTAAGTCGGAATTGCAGAACTAAACAAACTTGTCAGTAGCTGTTCAAACTGAGGTTTAATTCTTTCAAAGCTTGAAGGTAGCATCGGTACGAGATACAGATCTAAATCTCTCACCCTTAGATGTGAAATTTCTTCGGTTGATTTTGCGTGTAGAATTATACCCGTCATCTTATTTCTGCGGGGGTACATATAATCTAAAAGATATGACAAAAATCTTTGCATATCATGCAGTCTCAACTCAGTTTTACACTTTGCATCTATAACACATAGGATTTCTCGATCGCATTGAATTAGAAAATCTGGAATTCACGGATCAATACCTAAGTTGGAAAGAATGCCACTAAACTCGTGCAAACTCCTACCATAATGCAACTTACAGCTTTGCTCTTGCATTTCGAAAAAAATAAGTTGTGAAAAATTCTTAATCTTGTCGTTGTCTATATTCAATATTTCACATAATTTTTTAAGACACCACAGTTCGTAGAGCTTGCTTAACGGTTTTATGGCGGAGTCGAACCTTTTGCCGAAGTTGGTGAGCTCTGACTTCTTTGACCGGTATGACTCCCAAAGGTCTACAAGCTCGCTCCAAACACCTCTTGCTTCATTTCTTAATTTTTGGTACGTTGTAGCTGATTCAAAATCTTCAACCACGCTTTGTTGCAGAAGACTGTTCCATGGATTCGACCCGATAAATTCATTATGGTACAAAATGGATGTTTTTATGGCTTGCTGAAGTTCTCCGAACTCGTTTGAGAAAGAGCAGGTAATCTGACGATAAACTGCATTTATGTCTTTTAAAATTTCCGCGTGGAATCTGACTAGTAGCATATTTGTCAAGGTATTTAGATTGGTCCTAGTTTTCTTGAAGACAAGAGTGTTTTGTTGACCTAAAAAGGTGTATAATGCTTTGCTCCATACTAAGGGTCCCGACAGCTCGTAGCCAACTTTCTCCTCAGATACTATCCTTCTTGGTATGAAATGAGAAACGATTAGTTCCGTATATGTTTTTAAATGATTGCTATATGAAAGAGGAAACAGGAATTTGAAAGTGGGTTCGCAGCAGTAAAAACGAAGAAAATCCTCAAAGAAGGGCCCCACATATTCTGCCCACCCAATTAGTTCACGAACCATACTGTAGAAATCCTCTCGACTTAACAACTCAGGGTTGGGTATTACTCGTAATAAACTTCCACCCAAGTTGTAAGTGCCAACCCAACCCTGAGGATTGAAAGAATCTTGATCGAGGAACGGTTTGGGTTCCTCAATCCGCTGGCGATGTTCTTGTGGTAATGAGTCTATTAGCAGATTAACACTTTTGACGGCACTTATTAAGCTATTCCAATTAATGGAAACTAATGGCTGCTCATCTCGACGATAAGAATACCAAGTGTAGATCTCTGTAACATCAGACATTAACCCATCACAGTGAATTCATCTTGCGCCATCTTAAGTTTTTCAACAATAGAAATGAGACCTAGTTTGTTAAACAGCTCAACGAGCTGTTCCCAAGAGCTTCTATACTTTGGTTCATCCAGAACTAATCCTCTCCTTAGCTTCGGCATAAAGTACTCGATATGCGGCAGGACATACGCTGATATGGTTGACGTCAGTAAATCGAGCATTGCCTGATTGCCGGTCCGCGCATCAGTAAACTCGTCACGAAACAACCGATAGTAAGCTATGATAAATTTCGCTGCGTCAAACAATATCGCATGGCCGACTTCACATATTTTCAACGAGTTAATTTTAGATATAACATATACTAATAAATCAAGTATAGTTTTATTACCAATTCTTAACGAGTCAAAAATTCGGATAATCTCTTGCTCATCATTTATTTTTAGCGATTCATCCAAATAAGACCTGTCATTATCTCTTTTCATCGTAAAATGCTGCTTAACTGCTGAACTGATTTTTTCCTTTAAACGTGTATCGGTCTCAATTTGGCCTAGGATTGCGGGATCGATATTGAGACTTTCATATGTTTGATTCTCTGTTAGTAAAATAGATTTGACGCTGTATAGAGCAAATCTACGGATGAATGCATAGCCTAAGGAGAATAGAATTGCACGGTCGTAAGTATTCATGGTAGCTATGATACGAAATGACAAAGGAATCCTAATGTCACCTAATTCATCTTCAACTATGGGTGTTTCACGATATTCCATGTCCAGTTGGGTAAACACTTTACCAAAAGCTAAGTCTAAATTTGCTCGATTGAGTTCATCAATAATCAGCCAATACGGTTTATCGTACTGTTGGATGCTCTCGATGCATTTCTTCACGGCTTGAAGCAGAATACCTTCCTTAAACTGTGTTTCGCCCCCCTTTAGAATATAACCGCCAACTATATCATAGTTGCTCCATTCAGCATTCGCTGTCTCTATTCTAAAGTTATCTTTTCCACATATTACCTCGCAAATTTTTTTACTAAGATAAGTTTTACTAGTGCCAGGAGGGCCGTAAAGGATTATGTTTTTACCTGCCAACAAGCTTGCTACCACATTCTTTATCACGGGTGCAAACCACGGTTCTTCGTTACATAGATTCCGTACCCCCTCGCTAAAATATGCTGGCGAGACTTGTTCCAGTTCTGTCACGTAATTGTCACGTTTTTGAGCTTCAAGCTGAGCTAATGTTTCTTGCTGTGAGGATGTTGGATAAACTTTCTTTAGGCGATGGATTAATTGTCCTGCCTTCTGGTCTGTTAGATACATAGATTTACGTAAAGCGCTGAATGCATATCCCGTCGACTGATTAAAAGAAACAAGGTCAAGATCTATCTCTTTAACTTCTTTTATAAATATCAGATATTTCCAAGTTTCACCATCCGTGTCTGTTCCCCAGATTTGCGTTGCTACATCCGTACTTGTCTCCATTTGTTGTGCATCATCAGGGTTAAAAGGATACTTGAATTAAACTGTCCCAACATATATAAACTGTCTGTCGTGATAGAAAAGAACGAAATCTCCTTGTCCGGCATCGTCCCATATATATTTAACTGGTCTTTTAAAACCCCATACATGCATGATACCGTTGGGATAATTTTGATTTAATGCTTCCCTTAATTCGGGATCACTGGTTCTTATGGCTGTTATTTCCACACCATTTTTAACACTTTCCTCGATATGTTCGGGCTTTCCTAAAGCAACTATAACCCCCAAACGTTCCACCCACTCGTTTGACTGATCGCATGCAATTAAATTTTTTTGGAAATTTGAGTGATGAGCATCTGTGAGTGCAAGCCTTTGAAGGCTTCAACCCTCAAATTACTACGTGGAAAAGAGTCTAAGACATGTATTGACCAAGACTGGGCGCTATCAACGGCCTACGCTTCCAACGAACACGTCTAACTGTCTTATCCAACAACCTTACCTGCAGCTGGTTTTGCGACTTGTTTGGCTATTTGGTGGGCGGCGGCTGATACGGCGACGGAGACGGCGAACGATGGGATGGATGCTCCGATGTTTGGAGCCAGCTGGACTATGGCTACGTATACGGCGATTCCCGCGGCCCAGGCTATGAAGCTTCCGGGTTTGAAGCCGCCTGGCTGGTAAAACTCGTCAACCGACGGCGGGTTGGCTCTCCTGTTTATGAAAAACTCGGAAGCCATGACTCCGAGAAGCGGGACGAACAGCGAGCCTATCAACAACAGGAACCATTCATACTGCATGAGCGGGACGGCTAGGGCGAGAACTGCTCCTGCCGCAGCTGTGAAAGCGGCGAAAAACCACTGCGGTGTCTTGGTGAAGATGTTCTGGAAGGAGACCGCTGATGAGTAGATGTCCGCGAAGCCGTTGTCCGTCTCGTCGACCAATATGAGCAGCAGGGCTGCGTTTCCGAGAAAGAGAGCTCCTATCGCAGATATTATGTCGTTTATCCCCAGCACCGCTACGAGAGCTGCTCCGAGGAAGTAGAACCATGTGTTGGCCACCGTGTATCCGCTTAGAGTTCCGAGGAAGCTTCCCGACTGTTTGACGGAGAACCTGTTGTAGTCGGACACAAGAGGCCACCACGATATAGGCATGGCGACGACGAGGTCGAGAGCTAGGAGTATGGGGATTGCTTCGGGGCTGCTGGCTGTGAACCATTTACCGAAGCCGGGGGAGCTGACCACCATGTATGTTATCCAGATGGATGATGCGTAGACAAGCCATATCGCAACCCTTTCAAGCCATTTTCTGACGACGACGAGAGGCCCTCCCAAAGCCAGAAGCAGACACCATAAGCTGAACACGATAACCCAGATGGGGAAGCTGAGGCTGCCGAAAAGCCAGCCAGTCAAAACGGAGGCAGCCTGAGCCATGATCATCACCTCGAACCCAGTCCAGCCAACCAGCTGAACGATGTTGAGCGCCGTCGGGACGTAGCTGCCCCTCAACCCGAGAACAGGCCTCAAGCTCACCATGGTTGGAACACCATACCTGCTGCCAACGGCGCCAGCGATAGCAAGCATCAGGCTGCCGATGACAGAGCCCGCGACAGCCACAGCCAAAACCTCAACCAAGCTGAGCGAGGAAAGGAAAGAACCCGCAACCATGACCAGCAGGCCAACACCCAAGCTCGACCAAAGAACGAAGTAGTCGAAGAACCTGAGCTGACGCGCCTCCTTCGGAACAGGCTCAGGACCCCACTCAGGCGGAAGCCTAATCCTCATATGCTTAGCCATCGCAGCACCCAAAATATAAACCACTGTATAACCAACTTATTGACAAACCCGCATACCAGAACCCGACTGTGCTCTTAACGTTTATAATCACCAAAGGTTGTAAAACGTTAGGATGGATGAGCTCAAAGAACTGATAAAGAAGGAGCTTGTCATAAAAGAGGAAATAACACCCGAAGATGTGAAGTTTTTCAAGGAATTTCTCCGAATTACAGAGCATGGAAAAGTTCTTGTGCTGCGCGACAGAGCTAATGCCACCTTAACTGACCTGTTGCTTCTCTACCTGACGGGAAAAAAGCTGGCGAACATTGCAGGTCTCGCACCCACAGCCGAGGTAGGACTTGAAGAAATAGTAACCGAAACAAACCTGCAGAAGAAAGTTGCAGTAGCCCGCCTCGCGGAAAGTGCCGACCGCGGCGAGATAATTCGCAAGGAAAGAGGCGTGTATGAAACCACGATAATTGGCATCAAGAGTCTGATGAACAGGCTGTCTAAGACGCTCGAAACACAGAAAGAGACCGATAGTTAAGTTGCAACACAAACGCTCCAGATATCAAACACTAGTAATAGACATGCAGAAACTCAGAAAAATCTACACAAAGTATGAAAAATTCTTGAAAAAATTGTTTCGTGTTTCAACTAAAGGTGATGGTGATGTATATTTGTTGTTTAATATTCCTGATCGCGAGGACCTGCTGCTGACGTTTTTTGTTGCCAAAATGTATCTGTATATAATCGGAAGGTCCGACTCATCGTCCGTCACTGCTGAAGAAATGCAGGAGCTTCCCTTAGATAAACAGCGTTTAAAGAATGATTTAACGAAATTCGCAGACTCTAGGGAGAGGCTGATTGTCTACACGCTCAAGGGCTATAGTGTTAATCTCACTCCCGAAAAGTTGGAAGAAGCCATTCTTTATTTGAGACAGGACTTGGAACGGCGCTTATTTTTCATGGGCTATAGGTGAATCATGGTTTTTGGTTTCGTTTAAAGCAATTATCGATAATCCGTTTTCTGTTAGGCTGTATTTATAAGGCTTGCCGGATCGGGTCACAAGCCCCATTTCGTAGAGGTTTTTCATGAGGCGGGCTGTGTGCTCCCTGCTGAGGTTCAGGCTGCGGCTGACGTCACTTGATATCACGCTCCTCCTTTCTCTAATGAGCCTCAGAGCAGCCAAAGCCGACTCGTTTAAGGTCGGCATCTCCTTTGTTTTCCCTGGTGTCGCTGGGTATGATGTGGGCTGCGGGTTTTGAGCTGGTTGCTGTGATGTGGTGTGATTTTCTCTTTTTACCGTGACATCACCGTTTGTCACAGCTCTTCTGTAAAGATAGATGAAAATGGCTGTCTGGGTCAGGAAAAGAAGGGCGAAGACGGCTGTTAAAGCCTCCAAACCACTCCTCAACCCTCCAGCGAGGTGAGAAACTCCCTGACAGCCTCCCAGTCCCGCTCCTCAAAAGCTTCGCTCAGCCTGAAAAACCACTGGTATTCGGGGAGTTTGACAAGACCGAGATAGCTTAGGAGTATGAGTGTGAAGGGGGCTTTTGAGATGTTGCGCAACGCTTGTTGCTTTGTCCTTATGAACGAGCCTTTCGTGACGCCGCGTAGCACGGCACGCTGTTCTGCCGTTAACGTCACGCCGTCACGGTGTGACATCACGTCGAAGAAAAGGGTTTCCGCCTGCTTCACGGTTAGGCTTGACCTCTTTACCAGTTCTTGGAAAAGCTTGTCTTCCGCCATTTTACGTA
>JAWBJZ010000035.1:0-19741 GCA_038832005.1 Candidatus Caldarchaeum sp. | reverse complement strand
TAGCCCGAGGTTTTTCCCGATACGTGTTATCAAAGCCTCGTAGTCGGGTGGCTTTACCTTGATGTTTAGGCCGAAAACCATCCTCGAGACCTCGTGGCTGAGCATGTTGACGGGGACATCTGATGCCAACGCAACCTCCTCCAACGTTTTAACCAGACCGCAGTGGTTTGAGGCTATGAAAACGGCCGCCGCTGCGGAGGCTCTGCGGGCCCTTTTAAAAACTTTCTGGGCCACGGCCTTCCTGCTCAGCTCTCCCGCCTTCTCAGCCACCAGCTTTGTCAGCGCAAGCTTGTCGGAGATCCAGGCGACCTCGCTCAGCAGACGTGTCAAAAGCTTTTCCTCGGAGGGTGAAAGCCTGCCTGTCTTGATCGTTCCTATTCCACGGTCGTGGAGTAGTTGGGTAAGCCTAGGCCCGACGCCTTCTTTACCGTCGAAGAGCATCTTCTTGGAGGGGGTTGTTGACGGGGTGCGTTCTTCTATGACTGTGCCGCATGAGGCGCAGACGGTTTCCCCGACTTGGCTGTCGTACCGTATCTCGGCGCTGCCGCATGATGTGCATGTCTTCAGTGTTTTTCCGTGTATAACGGCTCACCTTCTTTTACCGTCTTCTCAGCGACAGGTTTGACGGAAACTAAAGGGCCCGCCACAGGTCCGAAAACGTTTGACACATAGCCTACTTCTCTCCCCCTGCTGTCAAAGACCTTGGCCGCAAGCCTAGGCACTACACGGGCTTTTACAACAATCGTCCTCTCGCCTACTCTAGCTGCTTCTCCCAGCAGCAACAGCCTGCGGGATGACGGGGGTTTACTTCTTGCCAACCTTCCGCAGTGCCTCCGCAATCTTTCTCACAACAGCGTTCTTCGGAAGCTTCTGACCAGGGTTGACGACCAAATATCCCGTCTTCAAATACCATGTCCTTGGATAAGCTCCCTCAACCTTTTCAGCCATCCATCCAAGAGTTTTGCAGGCATTCAAAAGGTCGTCTACAGTAGGCCTTTGGGCTGCGAGCTGGATGGGGATGCGACGTCCTGCACTGCGTGAATTTTTTGCATCAAAGTACGCAGGCCATATGATTAGGCCGTCCTTTTTTATCAAGCCTGCACCTGCTTGACGATGACGGCGTTGACGGTGCCGTCCTGCCCAGGTGAGGAAGTAACCCTCGCCAGCCCTTCAGCCGTCTCGATCAACGCTCCTTTTGTTATCACCTTGCGCCTGTCATAGTCCCTGTTGCTGGGGTTTGACACAACCCTGAGTATTTCGAGTCTTTTGACGACAGGGCCTACTGCGACGTTTGCATGGGTCGTGGCAACGATGGCTGTCTTGACGTTTCCTCCGAGAGCTTTCCTGACCACGGTCTCCTGCTCGCCGACGGATGTGAGATGTATTTCTCCGCCACGCTCCTTTTTCCTCTTCCCCCGGCTTGGATGGGCTTTAGCCCCTGTCTTCGCCCGTTTATGGATGTCCGAATGCCACTGAACCATCCCTCGAAACGGGTTCGCAAGCATGCTTTAAACTTGATTCATTTATGGGCTTCCGCTTTTTCCCCAGCCTGTTCGAGCATCTTGCTGATGAGGCTGCGGACAGCCTTAGGGTTGTTCTCCACGCCGAAAAGGTCGGCGAAAAGCTGAGTGGTCTTAAGCATACTAGTCCGCCCCGATTTCTCCTTTTCAACAAGACCTCTTTCAACGAGTATCTTCAGCTGTCTGTAAGCATCCTTACCTCTGATGGCGGCTAAAGATGACATGGGAAGCGGCTGATAGTAAGCTATCGTTGAGAGTGTTTTCAGGATGCCGTGGGGCAGCGCCTTCCTCCGCGTAAACTTTTTCGCAAAATTGGCGAGGTCTGGCCTCAGCCTCATGTAAAAACGCTCGCCGTCAAGCTCGACGATCTCCACCGCCCTGCCCCGGTACTCCGTCTTCAAAGCTTCGAGAATCTCCCTTATCTTTTTGTCCGACCTTATACGCAATGCTCTCTGGAGTGTTTTAATTCCAACCGGCTTGTCTGACGCGAACAGTATCGCTTCAGCGAGCGTTTTGCTGTCCGCCGTCTGCTCCAAGAACCTCACCTTTTAAGATTTGCAGGTCGTCTGCTCCATCAAACTGTATTAACACGACAAATTTACGTGCAGCGGCGAAAAGCAGGAGGATAAATGTTTTCGCCGCATCCAGCTTAGACATGTCCTTCACAAGCTGCGTGAAAGAAATCATGTCAGTTTGCTGAAATATCTGATACAGTTTTTCAACAAACCTCTCCAGCTCCTCCTCAATCTTGACCAGAAACTCCGCCAGAACAATCCTGTTTTCCTGAACCTGCGGGGGAACGGTTTCGGATTTTCTGTCAGCCGACTGCGACAACGCTTTCTGAAGGGCTGTGACTATCTCCTGAATAGTGGCCGTCATCAACTCAGGCTTGAACGGCAGCTCTATTGGTGGTAGGATGTCTATCTCGGGTTTTGGCTTGGGCTTCGGCGGAACATCTCCTTGAAGAAGCTTCTCCGTCTTAATCCGATGGATCGTGGCTGCTGACAGAACAGCTATGCCGCAGAGGTTCAGGTCTATGTATCCGTAGGTTCGCAGCGCTTGGGAAAACTCGGCTAAAACCTCGTTGAGCCTTATCTCCCAAACCTTCAGCCTGTCTAAACGGGTGACGTCGAAGAGTATTCGCCACGGCGCTGTGAGAACCTGCTCAGAGAGCTGGCTATCCAGCCTCAACCACCTCCGACAGCTTTGTCTTCACCACATGCGATGTCTCGTTGACCATGTAGACGCCGAAAAGCGCGTCAGCCTGTTCGGCGATGATGTCCTTCAAAGTTATTATGACTATCTGTTTTTTGGACGACATTTTCTTCAGCAGGTTTACGAGGTTTTTGACGTATACGACGTCGAGGTGGGCGTCTATCTCGTCGAAGACGTAGAACTGGGCTGGGGTGAGGTCTTGAAGAGCTAGGATTAGGGCTACGGCCGACACAGATTTTTCTCCGCCGCTCACTGATGAGGTGCTTCTAGCCTGCTTCCCAACAAACCTTACAACCATCTCAACACCTGAGTTGAGAGGGTCTTCTGGATTCTCAAGCCTTAGGAAACCCTCGCCACCCGTCAGCTGGTTGAAGTAGAAGTTGAACGAATCCGACACCTTCTCCAAGGCCTTCCCAAACGCCTCCACCTCCTCCCTATTAATGGATTCGATGAGGTCGAGTATGCGTTTTCGCTCCATCTCAAGCTCGTTTATCCTTGTTGAACGCAGTTTGTAATTTGAGATTATGCTGTCATACTGCATGACAGCAAGCTGGTTGACGACTGAGATTTCCGCCGACTCCTCCTCCAAGCTTGGCAGAAGGTCGTGAGGCAGCCTTGTAACCTCCTCGTCTGCAGTAGTCGAAAGCGCTTGTAAACGTTCGTTCAAAGCCTTCAGGCTTGTCTCAAGCCTAACCCTCTCAACCATGAGGCTGCTGTTTTCTCTCTCTAGGGCGGCAGCCTCATCCCTAAGCCTTTGCAAACCTTCCTCAACCTGTTTGAGCACGTTGTTTTTCTCGTTCAGCCTTTCTTTGAGAGAGCCCAGCTCCATCTCCAATGTTTTCTCGTCTTCCGACATTCTAGCCAGCTCCTGCTCAACCTTGGCCAGCTCGTTCATCTTTGACTCCAGCATTGCGGCAAGCTTTTCTTCACGGGTTGACAGAACCGCCAGCTCCCTGCCAGCGTTTTCGATGCGTTCCACGGTGTTTCTTATTTCAAGCTGTAGAGAGTCTTTCTCTTTTTCCACGTTTAAGTATGTTTTGTAAAGGTTTGAAGCGTTTGTAGATTGTTTGCGCAGCTTCTCCTCAGCTTCCCTTAGCTCTCTCCTCAGCCTCTCCATCTCCTTCCTTAAAGCCTTCAGAGACGCAAGCTCGTCGCTTTTCTCCGCAACGGTAGACCTCAGCTTTTCCCTCTCATCCTCTAAACTCTGCAAACTCTTCTCCAAGGAAGCTATCCTATTTTTCAGCGACTCCGTTGTCTTCTCAACTTCCCGCAGTCTTTCTTCAACCCTTGCGTGTTCAACCCGTCTCTCGTTCAGCTCTTTGTTAATCTCCTCGGATTTTTGAGCTGTCTGTCTCAGAGACTCCTCGAGCGACGATAGCTTGGATTGTATGACCGATTTAGATGATGAGAGTTTTTTCTCCAGCGTGTCCAGTTTATTCAGGCTGTTTTCTAAACGGGTGTAAAGACGGGTTTTTCCAGAATCACCTACCACTGTGACTGTATGGTTCTGGCTTACGTATACGCCGTCGCATGTTGCGACGTTTTTGTCGGTGGGATGGAGCTGTTTCACCGACTCCACGAGCCTCGGCGGCGGCGAGCCTGTAACACGTTCAATAATTTTTTCAGGCTCCAAGCTGGAATCGTCCACGGGCACTATCTTTAGCGGAAGCCCTAGCTCGGCAGCCCTAGCGGCCAGCGTGAAAGCGTTTTCTACGTCCTCTACAAGTATGGCGTTGACCCAGTCTCCCAGTACAGCTTTGAAAGCCGGGTTGAGATTCTGGCCGAAAAACTCCCCCAACGTCTTCCCGGTTCTTCCATCTTTTCTGCCGTCGTCTTCCTTCCGTAGTGTCTCAAGCAGCTGTGCTATAGACGATTTGAGAAGCCTCAGCTCGTCAAGCATCCTGTCAGCTTCATCCAGTTTTGATTTTTCGGAAGTTAACGCGGCTTTAATGGCCTCGGCTTGTTTCTCAAACGTTTCAAGAGTTGACGAGAGCTCGGCAACAGCGTTCTTGCATTTCTCAAGCTCAACCTCCAAATCCAGCCTCTTGCTACGCAGGTATTCAAACTGTTTCAGAAGCTCTTCTTGCTCGCTTTTCTTGGAAGCTATCTGCTTTTCCAAGCTTTCCAGCAGAAGCGACCTGCCGTCGTCAGTGAGCTTGAGATATTTGAGCTCGTCGAGCTTTGAGGAGTAGTTATCCTCGACATTATCCAAGCTCGCTCTAACCTTTTCAACTTCAGCCCTAAGAGAGCTGAGCTGTTCCTCCGCGCTCCTATAGTTCTCGTAGGCTTTCTCAGCTTCGGCCTCTTTTTCTTTGAGCCTAGCTTCCAAGGCAGCCAGCCTTTCCCTCCACTCTTGAACATTCTCCAGCAGGGTTTTACGGTGTTCAGCGGCCTGTTGAAGGCTTATTTCATAGGAGTTTATCTCAGCCTTCAACCTGTTTTTCTCAGACTCTTTGTCATACTTCTGACGTTCAATCGCTCTTAGCTGGGTGTTAAGCTGCTCTCCCAGATGCTGGAGTGACTCAACCTCTTTACGTATTATGGAGGACTTTTCAACCGTTTCCTCGATATGTTTCTGTTTTTCGGCGAGGCTGTTCACAAGCTCCGACGCCCGGCTCTCCAGCTGAGCCAGTGCAAGCCGTGTTTTCTTAACCTCGTTGACCAGGGCGACAGACTTAAGCCTGCCCAGCTCCCTATCAACAAGTGTTTTGCGCAGGTACTGGTTCCTCTCGAGCTCCAGCTGCTTCACCCTGTTTCTCACCTCCGACGTAGCGGCTTTAGCCACGTCCAGGTTTTTCTGAGCTGTTTCAAGCTCTTTCAGAGCTTCATCCCGCCTTTTCTTATAGCCTGAAATGCCTGCGGCATCCTCCAAAACCTGTCTAAGCTCCCTGCTCGTCATCTCGGCGATGCCTACGACTGAGCCTTGAGTGACGAGGTTCAGTCCGTCGGGTTTTATGTTGGATGCGGACAATAGGGTGAGCATCTCGTTTCGAGAAACGGTTTTGCCGTTGACAAGGTATTCGCTTTCACCTGTTGAAAAAAGACGTCTAGTCAGCACGGCTTCGTCGGAGTCGACGGGTAAAGTGTGTGCAGAGTTGTCGAGCGTTAGAGAAACCATGGCGTACTGGTCCTGGCCCTTGCTGGATTCGTGGAGAAGCTTGGAGAAACGGTCTGCCCTGAGGTTGTGGGCGCTGAGCTCTCCCAGGGCAAACTTAATCGCGTCCAAAACAGTGGATTTCCCGCCGCCGTTGGGCCCGGTTATGACTGTCAACCCGGGTGGAAACTTTATCACAGTCCGTTTACTGCCGAACGACTTGAAGCCCTGAATCGCTATCGACTTAATCCTAACCATCTGGCAAAACAACGCTTTATGGATGCTTATCAACATGCCTTCCAGCATACACAACAATAATATCCAGTGATTACAGCGGTAAAACTTCCGAGCCTAGAAAGGTGAAAGATTATCAGAGGCCGCGGACGCGCTGCTGCAAACAAACCACCGAAACTACGAAATACACGTCGACATCCCGCACTCATGGCAGGTGAGTGTTAGCTGCATGAGCTGTTGTAGCGGCTGAATTTTTGAGTGATAGGTGGTGGTTAGTTTGTCTTGCGTATAATTTCTCAGGTTTTCATATGTTTGAGGCGGCTGGAAACTATGGTTTAAACTTCACGTCAGGCAAAATTCCAACACACTTTAAAGCTTATCTACCGCCCTTACAATTCATAAACCATGCCGAAGAGCAGGACCATTCTTTTGGTTGGAGTAATTGTGGTTGTGCTGGCTGTCGCTGGGTTTTTCGCGTACACCACCCTTACAAGGCCGCCTGAAAAAGTCGCCATAAGCATAGCAACGGGTGGTGTGGGAGGAGTCTACAACCCCTTGGGCGGTGCTTTTGCATCGTTGTGGACCAAGCATCTCGGGCCGAGGGTTACAGTTACCGCCGAGACAACTACAGCCTCCGTGGACAACCTTAGACTGTTGAGGGATGGGAAGGTTGAGCTGGCGTTAACACTTCCCGACACAGCCTACGACGCTTTTAACGCCAAGGGTGCGTTTAACGGGTCGAAGGTAGAGGTGAGGACAATTGCAGTACTGTACAACAACTATCTCCACATAGTAACCGTTGAAGGAAAAGGAATATCTAAGGTTGAAGACCTGAAGGGTAAGAGGGTTTCTGTCGGAGCTCCTGGCAGCGGCACTGAGGTCATAGCCCTCAGGGTTCTACGTGCGGCGGGAATAGACCCCGACAAAGACATCACCAAGGAAAGGCTTGGTGTGAGAGAGTCGGCGGATGCGTTGAAGGATGGGAAGATAGACGCGTTCTTCTGGAGCGGCGGTCTTCCAACCGCAGCTGTTACCGAACTGGCAGCCACTCCTGGGTTGAAGATAAAGCTCATCCCCCACCCTGAAGTGGTTGAGAAGCTCACGCAGACCTTCGGGCCGATATACTTTGTGGACAAGATTCCGAAAGGAACGTATGCGGGCCAAGACTCTGACGTGGAGGTGCTCGTAGCGACAAACCTGCTCGTCGCACATGCAAGAATGCCTGAATGGCTAGCCTACGAACTCACCAAAACACTGTTCGACAACCTAAACGAGATAATGGGTGCACACGCCGTAGTCAAGGACATAAAGCTAGATTATCAGAAGTCAGGCTTCTCGCCGATACCGTTCCATGAAGGCGCCATACGCTACTACAGAGAAAAGAATGTATGGAAGTAAACCAAAGCCATCTACTCTCGTCCTTATGATTTTTCTAGCAACTGCGTTCGGAGCGTTCTATGTTGCTTTGGAGGCGAGTAGCTCGACCTTCATCTGCCTAAGCACACCCAACAGCAACATGCATGTCATAATTCCTGTAGAGCAGGAAACCACCTTCCTGCTCCAGTACACTCACTCGATAAGCAGGCTGAGGGTAGTTGAGTTGTATCAAGTGGACGGCGACACGATGGTGTTGAAGACTGTGGTGATGGGCGATGGAAGGGATGTGGAACACTCGTACAGCGGCATGGTTTTCATGGATGGTGGAAACGTGTTGATTGAAGATGTGGAAAGACGTGTGGAAAAAATTAGGCTGAGGGTTGGGGAGATAGGAAGACCCTCCATCACGGTGGGCGACAAATCACTAGACCTCACATCCTTCCCAGGCGTAGGAGAAGCCGTCATAATACGTGTGGGAAGCTGTGAGAAAATGTCGTTCAACAGCTGACGGTGGCTTGGATGGCTGAAAGAACCGGACAGCTCACGGAGCACATCACTAACCTCCTAGCGATAGTGTTGATAGGCTGGTCGCTTTACAATACTATTCCTCTGAACCTTATACTGCCCAGCTGGCTGTTCGACCTTCTTCCTGTCAAACCTCCGATAGAGACTTACAGGTTTAGGTGGACGCATCTAGCCCTCATACTCCTCTTAGCGACCATACTTCAGGAGAAGAACAAGATCTTAAAGGTTGTTAAGATTTTGGTTGCGGCCGTCTCTCTGCTGTATCCTCTTGCTGAATACGAGCGCTTCATCTACTCCTCAGCTGTTCCAAATACACTGGACGTTGTTGTGGGTCTGGCGGCGATAGCCATGCTGCTTCATGTAGTCTGGAGAAGCAGCGGTTTGGCCGTCACCATACTCCTCGTCTCCTTCATCATCTATGGGCTGACGGGTTATTACTGGCCCGAGCCCTTCACCCACAGAGGTTATGAGCTGGACAGGCTCGTCGGCCACCTCTTTATGACCCTTGAGGGAATATTCGGTGTCGCCATCGATGTTTCAGCCTCGCTTGTCATCCTCTTCATCTTCTACGGCGCTCTTATGGATGCGGCCGGAGCCAGCAAGTTCTTCACAGAGCTTGTCTACATGATGATGGGAAGAAGCCCATCGTCTCCCGGGAGGGCTACCGTTCTACTCACCGGGCTGATAGGAGGGCCGCAGGGAAGCGGCGTAGCGACCACATTGTCGGTAGGGCCTCTGGTGAAGGACTATCTCCTCAAAGCTGGTTACAAGCCGGAGAAGGCTGCGGGATTGTTGTCGGCAGGTGGAATGGGGGCTGTCATCTCCCCGCCCCTTCTCGGAGCAGCAGCCTTTCTCATGGTTGAGTTCCTCAGAGTGCCGTTGCTGAGCGTCCTGATAATGGTCACTATACCGACCCTTCTGCTCTACCTTGACCTGTATTTCATAGCTTGGCTCGAGGCGAAGGCGTACGGTTTCAGGGCTGTGGAGATGCCGAAGCCCAAGCTGACGTCCATCTTGAGGAGGATGTATCACCTGGCGTCGATAGCTGTGCTTGTCGGAATCTTGGCCTACGGACGGTCTCCTGGGCTTGCTATAGCTGCCGCGGTCGGAGTGTTGATAGTGTCTAGCTTCCTAAGCCCCGACAGAAGCGAGTGGATTACACCACGCAGGCTGCTTAACGCTTTTACCACTGCGGCAAAGGACTTCGTCCCCGTGGGCTGTATTCTGGCGGGCGTCGGCATAGTCATAGGTGTGTTTACGCTGACAGGGCTTGGGCTTAAGCTGGCCGGGATAATCGTAGCTGGCAGCGCCGGCATCAGAGAGCTTGCCCTCTTCCTCAGCGGGGTTGCGGTCATACTCGTCGGCCTCGCAGTCCCCATTACAGCCTCATACGTAGTCACGGTAGTCGTGGTAGCACCCGCGCTTCATGCGATGGGGATACCCACCCATGTCTCCCACATATTCGTCTTCTACTACTCCGTCCTTTCAGAGGTCTCTCCGCCGATAGGTCTTTCTCCGATGGCTGCCGCATCCCTATTCGGCGCGAAACCTTTCACAGCGATAATGGAGGCTTGGAGATACAGCATACCCGCTTTCCTAGTTCCATACTTTTTCTCCGCAACAAAAGAGGGAGAGGCTCTACTGCTGCTCAACGACCCCGCGAACATCCAGCTCTTCTCGCCTCAAAGCGTGATTGTACCTCTCGCTTTATCCACTTTAGGTGTCATACTGTTGAGCATAGGAAGGGCTGGATACTTCCTCAGAAAGCTTACCGTAATTGAAGGCGTGGCGATATCCGTCGCAGGGGCGTTGATGGGCATGTATCCATCCAACACAACCATGCTGATAGCTTCCATCTCCATCTTTGCCATGGTCCTGGCAGCCCAACTATTCAAAATGAGAGCGACAGGCAGGTGATTTTTGCTCAACATTTCACGCAGCGATTTCTCAAACACAGAGCAGCCATCAAAACTCTGTAACCGCATGGGTTTCGCCAAGCCTATCACGCCTTTCAAACGTTATCTCTAAAAACACGCGGTTCAGACTACATCCCGTGAATGGACCACTGTCGGGCATCAGAGTTTTAGAGTTCGGCTCAGCTGTTGCAGCGCCGCTTTGTGGTGCGATTTTAGCCGAGATGGGTGCTGATGTTATCAAGGTCGAGGGTGTTGATAAACCCGACGACGCCCGAAACTGGGGTAAAATGGTCAAAGGCGAAAGCCTGTACTTCCTACATTATAACAGGAACAAGAGAAGCCTAGCGGTCAACCTGAAGGATGTGAGAGGCCGTGAGATAGTTTTGAAGCTCGTTGAAAGGTCCGACTGCGTTGTGGAAAACTTTAGGCCCGGTGTGATGGAGAGGCTCGGCCTCTCATACAGTTTTTTGAGAGGGTTAAACGAACGGCTGGTCTACTGCTCCATCTCAGGGTTCGGCCAAACCGGTCCATACTCTCAGCTGCCTGGATATGATGTGATAGTTCAGGGCATGTCTGGTCTTATGTCTGTTACCGGTGAGGCTGAAGGGCCGCCTCTCAGGGTGGGCGTCCCGATAATAGATATTCTCACGGCTCTGAACGCAGCAATGGCTGTTTGCGCAGCCCTCTTCGTCAGAGAAAAGACGGGCAGGGGTCAGTTCATCGATGTTTCGCTGCTTGAAACCGGTGTCATGGCGATGGGGCAGTGGCTCAGCGGATATCTGGGAGCAGGCGAGGTTCCACACAGGTTTGGAAACCGATATCCTCCTCTAGCCCCTTACGAACCCTTCAACGTCAAGGATGGCTGGATCATAGTCGCCGTGGGCAACGAGGAGCATTGGAGAAAGCTTTGCACGTTAATCGGCAGAGATGACCTGCTCAGAGACGAGCGTTTCAAAACAAACCAAAGCAGGATACGTCCGGAAAACAGGGCGGCTCTCGCAGCTGAGCTGGAGAAAACTTTGACGGGCAGGACCGTAAGGGAGTGGCTTAAGGTTTTCTGGGAGGAAGGCGTTCCCGCCGGGCCGATAAACACTATCAGGGAGATAGCCAGCGACTCCCATCTTTCAGTGCGGAAAGCTTTTACAGAGCTAACCCATCCAGTGTTAGGAAACGTCAAATTCATCCGCTGCACGCCAGTCTTCAACGACACACCAACCTCGGTAAAAACTCCAGCCCCAACGCACGGCCAGCACACCGACGCAATACTTCGCGACCTAGGGTACACAGAAGACCAGATCAAGCTTCTTGAAGGTCAGGGCGTCATAAAGAGGGGTTTGGGAGCTGTTTAACTCGACGGCCGGCTGAATCGTATCGCTAAAACCCTGCTAAAACATATAAGAACATCTATAGCTGATGCAGCGTGATGCTTAGACAAACGCTGACGGTATGGGGTGACTTGGTTGAGACAGGCTGTGTTCGACGAAAGAATCGACAGACTCGCTGAAAGGCTGAGGGCTTCTTCGGTGGATGCGACGCTTTTATGCTCGCCCTCCAACGTCTTCTACTTCACGGGATATAGGGGAGGCGTCATGGTTGCGTCCGCAGACGGCAGCGTAAGCTTGTTCTCCACCATGCCTGTCTCAACCCCCGTCGCAGGCCGGATAGAGGTTGTGGAAAAACTCGGCCGAAGGGATGCTGTAACCATGGCTTTGGAATACTTGGGAAACAGGAGGATATCGCTCGGCTATGACACGCTGTCCGTCGAAACATACCTAAACATAGTTAAAACGGCTCCGTTGACCTCGCTGACCCCGGTAAAAGACATGGTGTATGAGCTTAGGCAGGTAAAATCGCAGGATGAGCTGGAGGTTTTGAGGAAAGCATGTTTCTACGCGTCCACTGCTGTTGAAGTGGCGCGGGAGATAATCTCTTACGGGACGACCGTGGCCGACATACGTCGAGCTATAGCCGACAACGTTTACAGGCTTGGAGCCGAACTTGCCTTCAACCCACGCGTATCATTTGGAGAGGACACTTTCCTCAACATGGACAGCCCCTCCGAAAGAAGTGTTAAACAGGGGGAGCTTGTGAAGATGGCTGTAGGCGTAGTTGTGGAAGGCTATGTCGCGACGCTTTCGCGGACCTACTTTTACGGCGGCAAACCATCGGAAAAACTCGTCAAATCATACACGTCTCTTCTACGTCTCAAAGAAATGGTTGCGACGCTGGCTTCCCCCTGGACTTCAGCGGTCTCAATCTACGATAAATGCAGGGCTTTCGCGATAGAGTCTGGGCTTGACCCCGCGACTTTGACATCTTTCGGCAGAGGGATTGGGCTTGAGGATGAGGAACCACCTCTTATAAACGCAAACAGCGCCGACATAATACGTGAGGGCACTGTCATCAGCATCGGCCCAGACCTGCTTCTCCCAGGAAGATACGGTATATCAGTCACCGACGTATATCGTGTCTCGGCTGACGGCGTGGAGTTGTTGACAGACGCAAGCTTAGAGCTTGAGCTTAGCTAAAGCCCGAAACGCCTTTCCCTCTGCTGGTAGGTCCTGACAGCCCTCAGCAGGTCAATCATACGGAAGTCCGGGAAGTATATGTCTTGGAAGACGAACTCGCTGTAAGCCGACTGCCACAGTAGAAAATTGCTTATGCGTGCTTCGCCCGAAGTCCTGATTATCAAATCGGGCTCAGGGTTGGGAATGTCATGTGTGTAAAGATGTTTTTCGAAGATGTTTTCGTCGATTTCATCTATCTTCAGACGCCCGTTGCAGGCTTCTGATGCAATTTTTCTCACGGCATCAAGTATCTCTACTCTTCCACCGTAGGCTATGGCGAGGTTCAGGAAATGGCGGTCGTAATTCTCAGTGGCCTTCTCCAAAGAGTTCAATGCGGCTGTAACGTTTTCAGGCAGCATCTCCTTCCTTCCGATAACCTTAACCCTTACCTTATGTTTGTGGATGTCTGGGTTTGTCCTCAGCCTCTCAGCCCTCTCAACTATCAGCTTAAACAGCTCCTCAACCTCCTCAGGCGCTCTCCTCAGGTTCTCCGTCGACAAAACATACAGAGTTACCGTCTCAATGCCGAGCCTGAGCATCTTGCCGAGCAGGTACTCAACTTTATCCGCTCCGGCGTAATGTCCTTTCCAAGGAGGCCATCCTCTCCGCCTGGCCCATCGCCTGTTCCCATCAAGTATCAACGCTACGTGTTTTGGCAGAGTTTTTTTAGAGACAGTGTGGTAAAGCCAGCGTTCGTATATCCAGTAGACGCCCAAGCATCGGAGAAGAGGTCTCAGCATAGCCAGTCACTGTCTTTTTCCAACTCCCTTCTTGAACTGCTTGCCGTATATAGACCTGAGCATGCGTGTCATCGCGAAGGTTATGCCCAGCGTTATCACACCCAACACGGCTGTGAGAATAAACAGGAATGTCGAAGTGTCTCCAGCCGTCAGCGACTGCGGCTGCTGTAAGATTGTTCCAGCCCTTTTTATCAAGGCCCAAAGCCAGATTGAGAGAACTCCTGCGTGTATTGTTCTCCAGAAACCATAGTATCTGATTATGTAGTAGTATATCATGTTCGACAGCACGACAACTAGGGCGCTGACAGCTATCAGGTCTATGCTGTTGCTGATGAACACCCCGCTCACCTTCATCACTGTGGCGAGCAGTACGCTGAAGTCCTGCAGCTGCTGAGGTGTTAGGTTGAGGGAAATGTAGGTGTTGTAAGCGGATGTAACTCCGAGGTATGAGCCTACCAGGAGGGAGGCTGCTGCGCTAAGGTATGCGAAAGCCCTTATCTGACCTATGGCAGGCATTTGGGAGATACGGTAAAAGCCTGTGAAAAACCGTGAAAGATGTATGTCCACTCTAAAACCCCAGAAAAAAAGTAAAAGACCTAGAAACAGCATGAGTATGTAGGGCTGTGCTAGGCCGAAAATGCTCAATACAGCAGATAACGCGATGAAGCCTCCTGGAATGCCCAGTAAGAACTTTGCGTAACGTGGGTCTGTAAGCCCGAGTCTTAAGTATTTGCCGAGAATGAGCCACGATTGTTCAACAGTCTGACTCTGCTTGACCGTCACTCTTTGTACAGAAATAATCGCCAGCTGCGAGGATATTATGGGGGTTACTATGGCGTCGGAGGCGCCGTCGCTTACAAAAATGCATCTCTGGGCGGGGAACTTTTCCAAAACTTCTCTGAGCTGGTTGAAGACTTTGATGTCTGCTTCAAGCCCTTCCTTTGGCGAGCCTGTCAAAGTCGCCACTTCAACTTCCTCGTTTCCGTTTTTCACAAGCTCGTCGTAGAGCTTGACGGCGTAGAAGACTGCGTTGGCGTCTGGGTCTTCAGGGTCTGCTAGAGCAAGTTTCACAGCTGCGTTGACGTTTTCCTCCCTGCCTACCACAGGGCCTTTGATGCCTGTCTTCTGGCCTAAATCATCGTCTCTGTCAACGGTGATTACCAGCAGCCTTCTGCTTTCTTCAGCCATCTATCCTACTACACCATCTCAGTTGACAGATATAACGATATATGTCTAATCATCAGAACATTTAAAAAACTTAAATGATGCTGGGCTGCCTGTTCAGGGGGTTTTATGAAAATTCTCGGAGGCCTTGGATACATCTTCTCGATAATTCCAGTTCTTAACATTATCGCACCCATTTTGGTCGGAATCGCGTGGATTCAGATGGGTGGAAGGACTAGGCAGACGCTCTTCAAAGCAACCGGCATCCTCATGATTGTTTCATTCATCCTGGTCATCGGGCTTTTCGCGGCATTTTTCGCGGTTTTGTCTCCGTTGATTTCCTCTGCGTTGAGCGGTTTTACGAATTTAAGCCCTACAGTTCTGCTTACGCTGATGCCAGCGGTTGGCGCTCTTGTAGTTGTCGCGATAGCCGCAGCAGTGTTCGGCTTGGTTGTCTTCGTGCTGGAGCTTGTCTCCCACTTTAGGGCAGCGGACATCTATGCCCTTAACTGGTTCAGAAGAGCTGCGTGGATGAGGATAATAGCAATAATTCTTGCGATGGTGGTTGTAGCGGTTGTGCTGGCTAATGCTACGCCACCAACACTTCTCGAACAATCCTTCACAGCCTCCATTTTTCTCCTAGCGTTGATACCCGTTATCATCGTGGGCGTGCTCGCACCCATTTTCTCCGCCATAGCTTTCTTCTCACTGCCCGAGGAAAGCCTTCCTCCACCGCCTCCCGCGCAACCAGCTTAAGAGACGTTTTTTACCCGGCCATAAGGCTGATTTCCATAGATGTCGGCCGCCCTTCACAGGCTTGAAAAAGCGGTTTTGGTCGCGTTGGCTCGTTCAGGCGGAAGGCTAACTTACGAGGAGTTGGCTGACAGGGTTGCTGATGCGTTCGATGAGGCTGGAATAGGCTGGAGTCTTGAGCATGAGGCGAGGGTTTCCGCCGTAGCCAAGACGTGCGGATGGCTGAGCGAGAAAGGCTACGTCGAAGTTGACGAGGAGAAGCCGCAGAAAGTTTTGTTGATAAACGATGAGGGGCTTGAATACGCAGTTCACGGATTTCCCGAGAGAAGGCTCGTGGACTTCCTCAGGGAAAACGACGGCGAAGTGTCCGTCGAAACGTTGAAGACTGTTGACAGGTCGGGCATAGGCCTTATGTGGGCGAAGAAGCTTGGATGGATAGAGTTCGTCAAAAAAGACTCCACCACGTATGTAAGGCTCGGCCGCTGGCCCGTTCCAAAGACTGTCTTCGAGCAGGTCGTGGAAAAGCTTTACCACGCGAAGCAGCTTGACTTCAACCAGCTCTCCTCGGAAGAGATTGAAGCGGTCGAGCAGCTGGTTAAACGTCAAAAAATCGTCAAAGTCGTGGAGAGGAGAGTGAGAAGAGCCGTTTTGACTGAAGAGGGCTTACGTGTCGCAGAGGCTTTTTCCTCAAAGCCTTTACCCGCCTTGTTGGCGGAGGTTACGCGTCTCACATCCGAGATGCTGAGGACAGGCGGATGGCGTGATGTTTCGTTCAGCATGTATGATGTCGCTGCAGCGACTCCACCTGTTTTTGCGGCGAAACGTCATCCTTTGAACGAGGTTGTGCGCATGGTTAGGCAGACGTATGTGGAGATGGGGTTCGAGGAGATCGAAGGACCCATCGTCGAGCTGGCTTTCTGGAACTTCGACGCGTTGTTTCAGCCACAGGACCATCCCGCCAGAGAGATGCAGGACACCTTCTACCTGCTTGAACCTTCTGTCGGAGACCTTCCAACGGAGTATGTTGAAAACGTTAAGGCTGTGCACGAGAACGGGGGCGGCACAGGCTCGAAAGGCTGGGGATACAAATGGTCTGAAGATGAGGCGAAGAGACTATTGCTACGAACACATACGACAGCCACGACCATACGCCACCTCGCAGCCAACAAAACACCACCCATCAAAGTCTTCAGCGTAGACCGCATATTCCGCAACGAGAAAGTCGACTGGAAGCATCTGGCTGAGTTCCATCAGATAGAAGGTATCGTCGTGGAGAAGGGGGCGAACCTGAGGATGCTGATGGGTGTTCTGAAGGATTTCTACTACAGGCTGGGGCTCAGGGAAGTTAGGTTTAGGCCGAGCTACTTCCCCTACACCGAGCCTTCGATGGAGGTTGAGGTTAGGCTGGGCGGCCGCTGGCTCGAGCTGGGAGGCTCAGGCATCTTCAGGCCTGAAACAACGCATCCGTTCGGCGTACGCGACCCTGTGCTGGCTTGGGGGCTTGGGCTCGAGAGGCTTGCCATGGTGATATACGGGGTTGACGACATCAGGTCGTTCCATTTAAACGACCTCAAATGGCTTCGAAGCGTCTCACCGCTCCAGCCTCTGCACGCCACTGAGAGGGTTTAACATGCCTGTCGTAAACATACGTGTCAGAAAGCTTCTAAGGCTTTTAGGCGTTGAAATCTCGTTGGAGGAGCTGGGGGAACATCTGGCGTCGCTCGGCTTGAGCGTTGAAGAAACAGCCGACGATGTGCTACGGGTGGAGTACAACCCCAACAGACCCGACTTCTCCAGCGTCTACGGCGTGGCAAGGGCTCTCAAAGGCTTCCTCGGCATCGAGGCCGGCTCGCCAAAATACTTGCTCAAGAAGCCCAGGGTTAAGATGTATGTAGACAACTCTGTGGCAAACGTCAGGCCCTTCATAGCCTGTTCTATCGTAAGGGGGTTGGAGCTGGGGGAGGAAGAGCTGGAAGAAATGATAGCCATGCAGGAAGACTTGCACTGGATACTTGGTAGAAACAGACGGAAGATGGCCATCGGCCTTCATGACATTTCAGCCATAATCCCGCCGTTCACATACAAAGCCGTAGGACCTGAAGAGGTGAAGTTCACACCGCTAAAAGACTACAGGAAAATGACGCTCAAGGAAGCGCTTGCCAAAAACGAGATAGCCAGAAAATACGCCTCGCTCGTCGCCAGCTATCCCAGATATCCCGTGATAGTGGATTCGCGTGGAGAGGTTTTCTCGATGCCTCCCGTCGTCAACGCGGCTTTGACCGAGCTCAACCCCGGCGTAAGAGATGTTTTCATAGACGTTACCGGGACGGAATGGGATAAGGTGTCGCAGGCCCTCAACATTCTCGTCGCAGCAATGGCTGACATGGGCGGGAAAGTCGAGCAGGTGAAAGTTGTTTATGGAAGCAGGGTGAGAGTAACGCCGGAGATGCATCCTGGGAAAATGCTTCTCAAAACAGAGCTTGCCTCCTCGTTGACCGGCCTCGACCTAACACCAGCTAAGGCTGCGAAGCTTCTGAGAAGGATGAGGATGGATGCTAGGGTTTCGGGGAAGAGGGTTGTCGTCCGGTATCCAGCCTACCGCGTCGACCTGCTACATCCGGTCGACCTTGTGGAAGACATCTCCATAGCTTATGGCTATAATAGAATGACGCCCCAGAGGCCGGCTTCGAACACTTACGGAAAGCTTCTCCCACAAACCGAGCTGCTGGAAAAGATTGCCGAGATAATGGTTGGATTGGGTTACACGGAGGTGCACAACCTGATGCTGACCAACGAAAATCTCCACTATGCTGTCATGCAGTTGGATGAGGAGAGGCATGTAAGGTTGGCGAACCCGGCCACCCGCGACTACACCATGGTGCGCACATCCCTCATCCCCTCGATACTTTTCACCCTCAAGTCGAACAAGGACAACCTTTACCCGCAGCGTGTCTTCGAGATAGGCGATGTCATAATCCTCGACGAGACACGTCCAGAGAAGGCGGTTAGATACAAGAGGCTTGCGGCCGCAACAGCTCACGCGGAAGCCGACTACACCGAGATAAAAAGCACGTTGGACGAGCTGTTTAAGCTCCTGAAGCTCAAGCCATCTTACGTTCCAGCTGAGAAAAACTCCTTCATGCAGGGCAGGTGCGCATCCCTCCAGCTAGACGGCGTAGAGGTGGGTGTTGCCGGAGAGGTTTCTCCCACAGTCCTAGAGAACCTTGGGCTAACCATGCCCGTAGCAGCCTTCGAGATAATGCTGGAGAAAATACTGCGGTAGAAGCGGCGTAAACGACCGTTTTTGACCGATACCTTTTTCGCGAAGCCAGCGGCCACCGCCGAATAACGGCTGTTGGCTGGCCGTGGTTAGCGGAGCGTTTCTAAAACTGAAGGTATATATAGGTATACTCGTGAGTATAATAATCGTGAGTATACCTTTCTACGACCGTGAAGAGGAGCTTCAAACCCTCACAGAGGCGGTTGACTCGCCGAGGGCTGAGCTCGTGATAATATACGGTCGGCGGAGGATAGGGAAGACGACGCTGGTGAGAAGGCTGCTGAGCGAGCGGAAGGGTGTCTACTTGTATGTTGAGGGGTCGCATGTCGCTCGCTTCCTAGCTAAGGCCAGCGAAGTGCTGGGGGAGACTTTCACCTCCCTTGACGGCTTCCTCCAACACGTCTTCAGCAGGAAGGTCGACAAGCCTTCCATCGTTGTTCTAGATGAGTACCAGAGGATTTCACGTCAGCTTTCTCCGAAACTACAGTACTACTGGGACGCCTTATCGAAAGAGAGTCGGGTGAAGCTGATACTTACCGGGTCCACTGTTGGAATGATAGAACGGGACATTGGTTATGCGGGACCGCTCCACGGGAGGGCTACCAAAATAATCAAAGTCGACGGGTTCAACTACATGACTGTTAGACAGATTTTCAACGACCTTCCCGAAAAGGATATAATAGGAATATATGCGACGTTCGGAGGCACACCTCATTATCTCATGCTCTACGACAAATCTAAAAGCTTAAGACAGAACATCAGAGACCTGCTGCTCAGCTCTAGCTCACCCCTGTACGAGGAGGTTGAGAGGCTTCTCTCTACGGAGTTGAGGGAACCAACCCGCTATGCCGAAATACTCGAGGCAATTGCAGCAGGCAAGCCCACTCTGAAAGAGATAGCCGACCACATCAAGCTGGATAGGACTCAGATCAAGAAGTATATGCTGACTTTGGAGAGGCTTGGGCTCGTTGAGAAAGAGGTTAACCTCTTTAAGATGGCGAGACCGAGGTACAAGGTCAGGGACAATTTCTTTCTTTTTCACATGCGCTTCATTAACAGGTTTAAAGATTTTTTAGAGCTGGGACAGGTAGATTATGTCTTAGATGAGATAATGAATGAAATGCCTGCCTACGTTGGGCGGGTCTTCGAGAAGGTGTGTGTTGAGGTGCTTTCTAAACTGTTGAGAGGTTTCATGGTTGGTGTTTACTGGGATAGGGAAGGAGATGAGATTGACGTGGCTGCTATGAGAGATGGGGCAGCACTATTCTTTGAATGTAAAACCGCTGGCGTCAGAAGAGAAGATGCAGCCCTTTTCAAGGGAAGAGCTGAGCATGTGGCGAAGAAGCTTAATTTGAA
>JAWBJZ010000034.1:0-20888 GCA_038832005.1 Candidatus Caldarchaeum sp. | reverse complement strand
CCTCCTCCGAGGAAAGGCCACGTTCGCCGTCAGTGTTAAGCTGCGATAGAACCTGTTGAACCGTCAGATGGTGCAAATTTTTCGGGAAACTAGCCACTGTTATTCGCCTTCAGAATCCTCTAAAGACGTCTTTAAAGACCTTGCCCAAATCTCTAGCCCACAGCAGGCGTGGCAAAAATATTTTACATGGTGTTAACAACTTTTACAAGGTCTTCTTGGCGAAGCCTCTTCCACGTTCGTAATGTCTGTGGTCTGGGGGTGCTTATGTTGAGCTCTGTTAAGAAAGATTCTGTAACTCTTTATCAGTTTCGGAGGCTTCTTGAGACCATCGAGAAGCTGGAAGGCCGCGGTACGGAGCTGGTCACGCTTTATGTTCCGCCCGACAAATCGATCTCCGACGTTATTAGCTATCTTCGGCAGGAGTATGCCACGGCTGCTAACATCAAGTCTAAGCAGACCCGTAAGAACGTGCAGGACGCCATCGAGAGCGCTATCCAGAGGCTTAAGTTGTTTGACAGCGCTGGGCCGACGGGGTTGGTGATCTTCAGCGGAGCCATACCGCAGAACAGCGGCCAGACGAGCAAGATTGAAGTCTATCATATCATTCCTCCCGAGCCTATAACCACCTTCCTCTACCGCTGCGACAGCAAGTTTCACGTCGAGGGTTTGAAAGATTTGCTGAAGGAAAAAGCTGTTTACGGAGTGCTAGTGATAGACAACGAGGAGGCTGCAGTGGCCGTCGTGAAGGGTAGAAGCATCTCCCAGCTGAAGACATACACCTCAGGCGTGCCGGGCAAACATCATGCAGGCGGCCAGTCAGCCAGAAGGTTTGAGAGGCTCAGGGAGATGACGCTCAACGAGTTTTACAAACGAGTTGCAGACAAAGCAAACGAGCTCTTCCTACAATACCCTGAGATGAAAGGCGTCATCGTCGCCGGCCCCGGGCCCACCAAGGAATTCTTCGCCCAAGGAGACTATCTACACTATACTCTACGTGACAAAATCCACATCGTCGACACGTCTTACTCTGGGGAAAGCGGGGTGAGGGAGGCTGTGGCGAAGTCGTCTGACTTTCTTAGAGAGGTGAGGATGGTTGAGGAGCAGAAGCTGATTCAACGCTTCATGTCCGAGGCTACGAGACCTGACGGTCTCGCGGTATACGGCGAGAAAGAGGTTATGGAGGCTTTGCAGAAGAACATGCTCGACACTCTCATGATCTCGGAGGACCTTGACAGGATAGAGGTGGTTGTACGCTGTCAGAACTGCGGCTACGAGGAGCGGCTCAACCTCGACCAGAGCGAGCTCCAGACAGAGGTGCCTAAGAAACTGGCCGAGAAATGTCCCCTATGCCAAAACCAGAGTCTCGCAGTCAAGGAGACAAACCTTCTGATAGACAGGCTCATCTCCGAGGCTTCGAAGCTGAACTTGAAGATAGAGCTTATCTCGTCGGAGCATGAGGAGGGTGAGATGTTTAAGAAAGCCTTCAAAGGCGTTGCGGGATTGCTTCGCCACAGGGGTGGATATTGAATGGACGAAAGAAGCTATTTGGAGCAGAGCGGCGGCTTCGTCAGGCTGAAGGTAGTCCACGTCAGACAGGCTGAGCCAGACCTTGTTTTTTCGCATGACGAGCTGAAGCCTTTTCCACAGTTAAAGCAGGCTCTTGAGGAGAGCAGGCTGAAGGCCTCTGTCCAAACCTATCCAAACCCGTTTGAGATGCTCAACCCAACGCCTGTAACAGCCGTCATGAAAGCTGAAGATGTTTTGAAGCTCTCTCAAATAATAATGCGGAAGTCGGGGAAAGATCTTTACGCCACCGCTGTGAAGATCGAGGCTGGTGGTGAAAAATACCTCATAGCGGTTGAACATCACTGCGGGTAGCCTTCGAAAGCAGTTGCACGACTGAGATGACGCTGTTAGCGTCTAAGCCGTCGACGCCAAGATAGCCAAACCCTTTACGGGCGTCGACGCAGCCGACGCCCACCAAAACGCTGATAACGTCGCCAACTTTCATCAGGACGTGGTTGATAGGTTGGTTCTTCATCAACGCAAGCGTTCCGTAAACGCCGAAATCAGACACTGAGGAGACTACAAGAATGTCAGAGGATGTGCTGGAAGCAATTCCTCCTCCGCAGCCGCATCTGCAGACTCCGCCGTATGGGACGGTTTTCTCGACGACATCCCTGACAACTCCCATGCCAGCCTCGTTCCCCCCGTCGCCGTAGGCAACGACAGCTACACGCCGGCCTTTGAGGTCGTTGACAACAACATCTACGGGCGCGTGGAGGCTGGTGACGTTCTCGCCGACAGCGTTGTGGTATAAGCCGAGCTTGTTGGCACCAGGCCTTTCTATGAAAACCACGACGTCGGTGTTTGTTTTCTCGAAGATTTCAGCGATGGCGCTGCTGCAGCCTTCACGAGTCTGCGGCAGCCCGTAAACTTTCGAATACCGTGAGCCTGCGGCCCTCAGCCCAGAGGCCACCACATCCTCAAAACCTCTGTCCACCGCAACAGAGACTTTCTTTTTGTAGAAAACTTCCATGCATGCTGCGAGGGTGGAGGCGGAGACAAGCCCGTCGGTCTCAAGCCTTCCTCCAAAACGGAGAATTCTAAAACCTGTCACTACCAGCAGCGATTCAGCGTTCTCTAGCTTTTCAGCGGCGGCAGCGCATAAAGGTCTGCGGATGTGTTTACGCGCAGCTGTGTAGAGGCGGTCGACAACACCTCTCGCGTTGTAGTCCACTGATACAACCTTGTCGACGTATTCAGACGCATCCAAGCCGATTTTCCGGTTTGTTCAGTAAAGTTTAAGGGTTAAACGTGGGGAAGGTCGGGCTGGAGTGTTTAAGGTTTACGCCGGCTTGGACCTGTTCAAAGGACGTGTGGCAAGACTTTTGAGAGGCGACCCGGGAAACCCAACTTTCTACCCACATTCTCCCCCGCATTATGCGTCGCGGTGGCTCAGCGAGGGGGCTGATAGGCTTCACGTCGTAGACCTTGACGCGGCTCTCGAGCTCGGGGACAACATGGCTCTGATATCAGAATTGGTGAAATCTCTTGACGCATGGGTTCAGGTGGGCGGCGGCGTCAGAAACCGTGAGAGAGCTGTTGCTTTGACAGAGGCAGGCGTCTCGAGAGTCATAATCTCCAGCCTGTATTTTCAGAACAGGGCTGAGGCGCTCAACATCCTTCGCCTGCTTGGAAGGGATCGTGTGGCGGTTGGGCTGGACTGCGGCGCGGACGGGCAGGTAAGGATGAAGGGCTGGAGGGAGAAGGCGGGCATAAGCCTCGAGGAAGCCGTCGAACAAGCGCTCAGCGAAGGGTTCGAAAACATAGTGGTAACAGACACTTCACGCGACGGAACGCTGGAGGGGGTGGACAGAAAAATGCTGGAAAAAATGCCCGTCAAAGTGAGGGGTCACGTGGTTTTCGGCGGCGGCGTCAGCTCTGTCGATGACATCCTAACCCTGCGTGAGATGGGTTTTGCAGGCGTCATAGTGGGGAAAGCACTCTACGAGGAGAAAATCGACTTGAAACATGTCAGGAAGGTTTTGACGGAGGCGGATAGGCTAAATACGGGCGGCGGCTCATTGTAAGGATGGATTGCTTGCCAAAAGAATCATACCATGCCTGGACGTTGACGCAGGACGCGTGGTCAAGGGAAGAAGATTTGTAGACCTGCGGGATGCAGGCAACCCTGCTACGCTTGCTGCAAAATACTCGGAGGAAGGGGCTGACGAGCTGGTCTTCCTAGACATAACGGCCTCCGCTCAGAAAAGAGACATACTCGTCCAAGTCGTAAGAGAAGTGGCTTCGGTCATAAACATTCCCTTTACCGTGGGCGGGGGGATAAGGGACATGGAAGACGCAGACCTTGTCTTACGGAACGGAGCCGACAAAACTTCCATCAACACAGCCGCTGTCAACAACCCTTCGTTGTTAAAACAGCTTTCAGAGACATACGGCGCCCAATGCGTCGTCGTAGCCATAGACGCGAAGTCTAACCCCAGCATGCCCTCCGGCTATGAAGTGTATACTTATGGTGGGAGAAAAGCTGCTGGGGTTGACGCTGTTGAATGGGCGGTTAGGGTGATGGAGCTGGGGGCTGGCGAGATTCTGCTGACCTCGATGGACATGGATGGGACGCAGCAGGGCTATGACCTGCGGCTCTGCAGGAAGGTTGTTGAAGCTGTTAACATTCCTGTGATAGCCAGCGGAGGTGCAGGCAGCCCAGAACACATCTACCGCGTCTTGACGGATGGAAGAGCCGACGCAGCCCTAGCCGCAAGCATCTTCCACTACGGCCAGCACACGATTAACGAGGTCAAACAGTATCTCAGAGAAAGGGGGGTCGAGGTACGGCTTTGAAGCTGGATGAGCTGAGGTTCGACGAAACCACTGGACTCATCCCCGTGGCCGTTCAGGACGCTGAGACGGGAGAGGTTTTGATGTTGGCATACGCCAACCAGACAGCTTTACGCATGACGATGGAGACGGGTCTCGCTCATTTCTGGAGCAGGTCGCGGGCCAAGCTCTGGAAGAAAGGCGAAACCTCAGGTAACGAGATGCATGTCGTGGAGGTGAGGGTTGACTGCGACGGCGACGCCGTCCTCTACAGGGTTAGGGCACGCGGCCCAGCATGCCACACAGGCGAGAGAACCTGCTTCCACAACTTTCTCAAACTCTGACAACCCTCCTAAAGTTGCGTAGGATTTTCTCACCAGTCTTCGATGATTTCTCGGGGTGGAACTGTGTGCCGTAGATGTTTCCGGCGCCTACTATCGATGGGAATTCAACACCGTAGGGTGTCCTCGCCAGGACTATGTTGTCGTCAACGGGGTTTGGATGGTATGTGTGGTTGAAATAAACCCATTCTTCGCCCACGTCCCGCAGCAGCTCCGTCTCGCGTGTCTTGCGGATTTTGTTCCAGCCCATATGGGGTCTCTTGACGATGTCGGGTAAGGCTACAACCCTGCCCTTAAACACGCCAAGACCTTTCCCCGGCCCCTCCTCGCTCGACTCGAACAATACCTGCATCCCCAGGCATATGCCTAAGACGGGCATTCCTGTGTTCATCAGGTCGAGGAGGTCATCTCGGTACAGCGCTATGTTCTCGGCGGCTGCGGTGAAGCTTCCCACGCCCGGGAGAATGGCGCAGTCCGTGTCCCTACGCGGTCTGGATGATATCTCCACGTCGAACCCCAGCCTTTTGAACGCGTTCTCCACGCTGAAAACGTTGCCGACACCGTAGTGCAGGATTAACGCCTTCAACGGTAAACCCAAAATGTTGCGCTTAAATAAGCCTTCATTCCAGTCCCAGCAGGCTTGGCGAAAGTTAAGTTTGCGATTCCGAAAGGCTCGCTGGAGGCGGGGACCCAGGAGATTCTAGCTAAGGCTATGCTGAGGCTCAAAGGTGTTGAGAGAACCTATAGACCCGTTGTCGACGATAAGGATATCGAGGTCAAGATTCTAAGGCCCCAGGAGATACCGTTGCTCGTCGCAGGAGGGGCCTACGACATCGGCATCGCAGGCGTAGACTGGGTCAGGGAGACAGGTGCTGATGTGCTGACGCTCCTAGACCTTGAATATGGTTATGTGAGGCTTGTGGTTGCGGCGCCGAAGCAAACAGCCTATTCATCGCTCGACAGCTATGTTGAGGAGTACGGCAGGCAGGACAGGCCTCTGAAGATTTCGACAGAATATCTAAACACGACCGCCAAGTATGTCGCATCAACTCCAGCGTATAAACGGCTTTACGGCGAGAAACAACCGCTGATAATAACGCCTTGGTGGCGGAAAGGCGACAACGACATGGTGCGTGTTTATCTTAGCTTCGGCGCCACTGAAGCCAAGCCGCCGGAGGAAGCCGACCTGATAGTAGACGCCTCGGCCACGGGCATAACGCTTGAGCAGAACAACCTCAAGCCCCTGGAGGTTGTGATGGAGTCGACGGCCACGCTCATAGCCAACAAACAATCCTACGAAGACCCTTCCAAGCGTGAGAAGATTCTCGACATCCTAACATTGTTGAGAGGCGTTGTGGAGAGCGGTAAAAAGCTCCACATATTCGTCAACGTAAGGGAGGAGAATCTGGAAAAGCTTCTCAAGTCGCTGCCAGCTCTGAAAAGCCCGACGATCAGCCCGCTTTCCGTGAAGGGATGGTACGCTGTCAACACGGTCGTCTCGAAGAACGAGTTTCTGACGGTTCTCCCGACTTTGAGGAAGCTTGCTCAAGGGCTCGTCGTCCACGAGCCAAACCTGATTCTTCCGCTTGAGGAGATTCTTCAGAAAAGCTCTGGTCAAGGTTGAGAAGCTTGGCTAGGCTGGGCAGGGCTTCCAGGGTTACGTCTGAGACTCATGTTGATGCCGAGGTAAACCTAGACGGAAGCGGGTTGTGCAGCGTCTCAACGGGATACAGGTTCCTAGACCACATGGTCGCAACGCTTTCAAAACACAGCCTCGTAGACATGAAGGTTTCAGCCTCAGGAGACCTACGGCACCATGTAGTCGAGGACACGGCCATCGTCTTAGGCGCAGCGCTCGACAAGGCGTTGGGGGACAGAACGGGGATAAAACGGTTCGGCTACGCGTTAATCCCCATGGATGAAGCGCTGGCGTACGCCGCTGTCGACTTGGTCAGAAGACCAAAGCCCGTAATAGAGCTTAAAACAAAGCTCGACGTTGTAGAAGACATACCCGTCACAGAGATAAACCACTTCCTCGAGACGCTGACGGTAAGCATGAACGCGACAATTCACGTCAAAGTCATGGAGGGAGCCGACGACCATCACAAGGTTGAGGCAGGGTTCAAAGCCTTAGCCGTCGCTTTAAGACAAGCCGTCGAACACGACCCAAAAACAACCGGAACACCATCCACGAAGGGAACAATGTGAAATCTTTTGCCTGACCACGCGGCGGACAACATTTTGCATAGACCGCTCACTGATAGGTGTAGGGCGTGCGGGGGGTGGGATTTGAACCCACGAACCCCTACGGGACAGGGGCCTGAACCCTGCGCCGCTAGCCTTACTCAGCTTGGACTGAGCTAGTTTGACCAGGCTTGGCGACCCCCGCCCAACATCTATGCTCTAGGGTTTTTTATAGCGTTTATGCTTTTATGCTCGGCTAACGCTGTTTGCGTGGATGGTTTTTGACCGAGACCGTGTGCAGCTTAGGTTATGTCAACCGCATCTTCAACAACGTCAGCGGCATAGACCTTGACGCGCTCGAACGTCTTCTCCACGACATCCAGTCGGCGGGCGTGATAATACCTCTTGGCGAGGGAAGGTCTAAAGGCGCTTTGAGCATTGCGGCGAGCGAAATGGCCAAGATGCGTGACGGGAAAATAGTAGTCGACCGCGGTGACATAGGTTTTCCTGGAAGGGACATTAGCGACGCAGCCCCCATACTCAAGCAAAGATTCGGCCGAGTCTGTTTGCTCATCAACTCCGGGTCAGGCAGGTCTATGACGCCTCTCGTCGACGCCCAGAACATGGCGTCATACATAGGCAAAACAGGAGCGCACAGAGACTACACCATAGACCTCATAACATCCGACGTAGAATCACCTCTGGCTAAAATTGCTTCAAAATACGGCAGCGTTTTAGAGCTTATGGGAAGGGAGGAGGTACATGAGGCTGAGGAGGCCAAGGTCTTCCGCGATGTCGGCATAATGGAGGACACGTTCATACTCGGGAGCGGAGTAATCCTGCACGCAGTCGCGGAAGCTCTCCACGACAAAACGTTGCCGAGCAAAGCATATGAATACGCGAGAGAGGTTTGCAGGGAGGCTGCGGCCGTCGTTGACAAAAGCATCGCATCAGAATTCTATGATTTCGTCACCCGAAGGCTTGAGACCCGCTGCACAGGGTTTTTCGCAGGCTTGGGCAGCAGCTACGAAGTCGCTAGAATGACCGCCGTCAGGGTTGGGCATATAAAGAGAGCCATCGGCGACCAAATTTACGTGGCCAAAGAAACCAGCACCCCAGCCCCGAGGCAAGGAGACGTGCTGGTCGTTATATCGAGCAGCGGAGAGACTGAGATAGTGGCGACATGGTGCAAGAGCTTCAAACGTATGGGAGGTCAGATAGCGGCCGTCGTCGGCAACGCTGACAGCACGATAGCCTCGATGGCTGACACGGTCTTGGAGATACCTGTAAAGTCGGAGCCGGGAAGGCCTAACAGGTTTTACATCTACGCCGCCTTCGCGTTAAGCCCCCTACCCATACTTCTCGTCGAAAGCCTTGAGTCAAAGGGCTTTAGGCTTCCGGAATACATTCTCCGATGGCATCAGAGTGTGACAGCGTAACTATTCGAGCACAGGCCTGATGGGACGGCCCAGCTGCTCGTAGAACTCCCTCATCCAGGGCAGTATGTCTCGGCCGAGGAAGTTGAGAAACTTCTCTTCGTTCGGGCTTGCGCTGTGTATGTAGACGCGGTCGAACCCGAGCTTGAGAAAATAAGCCAGCGACTTGAAGATGTCGTCTACATCGGTTGTTATCAGCCACGTCTCCTTCACCTTCCGCCTCTCCTCCTCGCCGACCATGGACTCCAGCACCCGTGGGTCTGAAACCTGCTCCCTCTTCTCTCTCGGGATGGCCGTCGGCGCCCAGAAGAGGGCCGACCGATAAGCCCTGTCGTAATCGTAGTCGTAGGAGACCTTAAACTCGAGACACTTGCTCAGCTTGGAAGGGTCTTTGCCAGCTTTCCTAGCCCCCTTCTCCAACGCATTTATTATTTCGAGATATTTCTCCAAACCCCTCGGGTTGGTTAGGATGCCGTCGCACATCTCGCCAGCTATCTCCGCCACAGCAGCGTTGGAGGTGGCCACATACATGGGTATCTTCGTCTTGGGCTTTGTGTAAAGCTTCGCCGTCTTTATACGGTAGTATTTCCCCTCATAGTCTACGAAACCACCTTTCCAAAGCAGCTGGATTATCTCGATAGCCTCCTTGAGCCTTTGAACCTTCTCCTTGAACCCGGGCCATTCAAACCCTAACGGAATCTCGTTCATCGCATGCCCTGTTCCAACGGTTATGAATATCCTGCCTGGGTGTAGATAGTTTAGGGTGGCGAAGGCTTGGGCCACGATGGCTGGATGGTATCGGAACAGCGGAGTGGTCACAGCCGTCCCCACCTCAACCCTCTTAGTTCTTTCAGCAACCGCTCCGCAGAAAATCCACGGAAACCCCGCTTGACCGCCTGTGTCGCTCCATGGATGAAAGTGGTCGCTTGCAACAATGATGTCGAAGCCAACAGCCTCCGCATGTATGGCATGGGCTAACAATCTCTCCGGGTCATACTGCTCCATACCAGCCCAGTAACCAAGCCTTAATACGCCGTCCGCGGCCACATCATCCAAACATAAAACCCAATATTAAAGTTGGCCGCGCCAAGCACAGGCCAATCAAAGCTTTTAACAGTTTTCGATGGGTTGATTAGGTGTCGTGCGACTCGTTTTACATGTGGGTCCTTCTGTCCCACAGGCTTTCGCCGTCTACGCCTTGCTACGACAACGGCCCGCGTCTTGAGGTGACTGCGGTTAAACAGCTCTCCAAAGGCGATAGCAGCAACACCTACTTCATCAAAATGCTCAACCATCTGGGAACGCATGTCGACGCCCCCAACCACTTCGACCCAAGCGGGCGTAAAATATCCTCTTACACGGCGGATGAGCTGATTTTTTCAAAACCCACCCTCATAGACGTCGTGAAAAACGTCGGTGAGCTTGTTCTGGCCGATGACTTGAAGCCCTATCACGATGAGATTATGGGCTCAGACCTCCTGCTGATAAGGACAGGCATACAGAGGCTCAGGGACTCGGACCCAGAAGCTTTCATGAGGAAGGGGCCCTGTCTTTCTGTTGAGGCGGCGGAATATCTGCGTGGGTTTTTGGGCTTGAGGGCTCTCGGCGTAGACGCCATATCTATATCCTCGCCCCTTCTGCGTGAAATAGGCCGTGAAGCACATCGAAAACTGCTTGTCGGCAGGAATTTCCTCATCATAGAAGACATGGACCTTCTGGGGAAGCCTAGCAGCTTTAAGAAAGTGGTTGTAGCTCCTTTGATGGTTGAGGATGTTGACAGCGCGCCTTGCACGGTTTTCGCCGAAGTCTGAACTATGTTAAACCGCCTGCGAGGAATGAAAGCAGCGCCAAAAACATCCAGACCAACGTCAGGTTTTTCTGCCTCCAAGCTTCTTCGGCAACGGGGTTTGCCACGAGCTTAAGCCCCGAATACAGAAACCCTAAGTCGGCCGCTGTGACGGAAAACATGTAAAGAAGGCCTGCTATGCCCAGCAGGTAGGGTAAAGGGCTCAAGGCGACTGCTGAGAAATAGAGGCTGGAACCAAGCCAAGCAGCCGTGGTTAAACCATGCTTTCTCGCAACAGTCAACACATCTCTTTTCTCATCACCCTCCACATCCGTCATCCCCTTGATGACCTCTCTTCCAGTGTTGGCTAGAAAAGCCAATGCAGCGAAGACGAAAACCCGGCCAGAAACATATCCGTCGGCTAGTATGGAGCCGTAGAGGAAAGGCGCCACCACCGTAAAGCTCACTGCAAGGTTGCCCGGCAAACCCGTCTTCTTCAAACGCCAGTTATACACCACCGCAACGGCATATGCTGTTAAAGCCATCGCAAAACACTGGATAGAGGTTAGGATTGCAGCAACCAGACCCACGGCAGCCATGAAAAAAGAAGCAGCTAAAGCTGAGCGAGGGGAAACCGCCCCTGAGGGTATAGGCCTTGAAGGGTTGTTGACCCTGTCGACATCTCTGTCGAAATAGTCGTTCAAAGCCATAGAGGCGGCTGTCAACCCGTAGGAAGTGAACAACGCGTAGAAAATCTGGTGCAGCGACGCAGTCTTCTCTGAGGAGAAGACTATGCCAACGACTACGGCGAAGAACATCAGCAGACCATTCGGCGGCCTGGTCAGCCGGATGTAGGCAGCAAGCTTCAACGTTCACCGCCTACTTGTTGAGAAGCTCCACCAAAGAAGCGTTGTAGTAAACTACCTCATTCTGCCTGTCCAACACAGCCACGACCGCGGTTTTGTTCATTGCCCTACAAGACCTTAAAAGGTCGAGAAGCTCCTCAACCCTCATGCTCTCCCCCTCGTATAAAGGTATGACCAAGTATTTTGCAGGCTTTTCCAGATATTCACCTCTCTCGAAGACCCGAAACCTCAGCTTCGGGCCGAACCCCTCTTTCACAACATAACGTCTTTTTCTAAGGTCCATGTAAATGACGTAGTCTCTCCAAACGTTTCCGTCGCGTTGGATGAAGGAGGTTAGAAGCTCGTTGAAACCAAGCTGTCTTCCATCCTTGTAGACTTGTGCTTTGCCGTTTTTGACGAGGTAGAGCGTCTCGACCGGGCTGAACCCCCAGCGGCCGTCCTGCCTCTCGTCGCCGTAGCCACGCTGCTTAAACCACGATAAATCGCCTTCGACGAACACAACCGAACCATCTTCGAGGAGCTCAAAACGGCTAACCTCAACAACCGACACGGATTCCTCGTCGTTCAAACCATGTCTCAGAAAATAAACGCCGTAATAAAGAGTCTCCCCCGGTCACAGCCAACAGGTTTATTTCGCATTACGGGAAACCTATAAAAGCATAAGAGAAAGCCACTTGACAGGATAACTAGGTTGGACCGCCGGAGGATTGTTCTTGTTTTGATCGCCGCCTTGCTTCTGCTACTATTCAATCTGTTTCAGACCTTGCCGCCTTTCGGACGCACGTCTTTCACTATAGACTTTTCTATTGGAGAGTCATCCTCAAGACCGTATCTGCTGCGTGTCTATGTGGAAAAAACAACCGTTGTTGAAGGTGTTGAAACGCAGGCCACCGCGTTGCCGCGCTTGATTGTGAGGCTGGATGAAAAAGTAAGCGTTACAAACTTCAATGGATACGCTTATTTCTCGACAACCCCGGGAAAACACGTCGTAACAATCAGCTCACCGCAGTCGCTTATTCCAATGTACACGGTTGAGGCAGAGATAGACACGCCAATCACAGAGTTGAGAGTACGCTACGTTGAGCACAGGCTGAGAATAGCGGCGGTCAACATATCTATCGACACATCGACGTCATCATCATTCGTCCAAGTCTATTATCAAGCACCCGTCAACGCAGCAATCTACGTTGGAAGCCCCTTCCTAACATACGTAGACTTCAAACAATATTACAAGGTTTTCACAGGTGAAGCTTTGGGTGCTTACATTAGCCCGGCTAACATTCCTTACCAAGGTCCTTTCACATACGTCGTCACGTCTGAAACGCCTGAAACGCTTTTGACGACAGCCCTCGTTCCCGACATGATTCAGATAATCTCTTTGGAGGAGAGTTACGTCCCGCTCTACCGAGTTGAAAACCAGCTTCTAAGGATGACGTGAGTATGGTCTCATACCTTTATGACGTTTCTTTCTGGCTTGTCGTCAACCTTTTCCTGACGGCTGCTGTTGTCGGGCTTGTGCTGATAAGGTATTCGATGACAAGGGGGGCGAGCCGCGGCGAGCAAAAAGCAACAGGGCCAGACTTCCGAACCGAGCTTACCCTCTTTCAGAAACTGGTCGAACAGGGAAAAACATCCGACGCAGTAACCCAAACCTTCACTCAATGCTTTAGAAAAGTTTGCGGAGTTATGGGAGTTGACGGCAGGGCTCTAACGGCCAGAGAGCTCTTGGGAAGCGGAAGACTTTCAAAGAACATCGCGGTGTTTCTCTCAGAGATGTACGACGTGTACGAGCCTGTGAGATACGGGCTTATTCCGCCAACTACTGAAAACTTGGAGCGTTTTCGGCGTAGCCTTGAAAAACTGGCGACGGAGATAGCTGGAGTTGATTGACTGGACCTTAGGCTCGGCTCTCTTTTTTGCAGCAGCCGGCATGGCGGCGATAGCTTTAATGCCCCGTGAGAAAGAGAAAAAGCCCAAGACGCGTGAGGACCTCTACAAAGGGATGGATGACTACGCTTTGCTGCTCATCTTTCTTTCGCAGAGAAAGTTTAACGAGATGCTGAAGGTTTTGAGACGTGTTCGGAAGTCGAAAGCTTACGCTGGCGAAAAGCATCTGTTGGACAGGATTGAAGCCTTGGTGAAACAACATGCATGAGAGAACCTTTGCGGCCGAGGTGGCTGAGAACGTGAAAAACGAAGTCGGCAAAGTCATCGTGGGGATGGAAGAGGCCATAGAGTCGCTTCTCATAGCGCTGTTCACAGGCGGCCACATCATAATGGAGGGGGTCCCCGGGCTTGCGAAAACGCTTCTTGCAAAATCGTTTGCATTATCGCTGGGTCTAAACTTTAAAAGAATCCAGTTCACGGTGGACATCCTTCCTTCAGACATTATAGGTGGGTTGGTTTTCAACAGAAAATCGGGAGAGCTTGAGTTCAGACCCGGTCCGATTTTCGCCAACGTGGTTTTGATAGACGAGATAAACCGAGCGCCCCCGAGGAGCCAGTCGGCGTTGCTGGAGGCGATGCAGGAAAGGCAGGTTACTGTGGAGGGGGTATCGTACAGGCTGCCCGAACCGTTCCTCGTCATAGCTACGCAGAACCCAATAGAGCTTGAGGGAACTTTTCCACTACCGGAGGCTGAGGTGGATAGGTTCATGATGCGCGTCATAGTCTCATATCCCACGCCTGAGGAGGAGAGGCAAATCTTGGCGATGAAAAACGTTCTTGGAGACGATATTCCTATAAATCCTGTGGTGGATAAACAGTCTATCAACAGAGCGGTCGAGGAAGTCCGTAACGTGACAGTGGCTCCTGACGTGATAAAATACATCGTGGACATATCGTCCGTAAGTCGGGGCGACAGCCGTCTCACCATAGGAGCCAGCCCCAGGGCGGAAATAGCCCTGCTCTATGCTTCGAAGGCTTTGGCAGCCATAAACGGCAGACGCTATGTCATCCCCGACGACGTCAAGAAAGTCTTCTTCAGAGTTGTTAACCACCGCTTGCAGCCGAAGCCAGAGTACTCAAGCCTGTCTAGAACACCTGACTACGCGTTTGTCACAAGCTTGGTGAAAGAGTATCTGAATTCTGTGGAGGTTCCTGTCTGATGCTAACGCGCGATGGGTTTAATCTTGTTGTCGCATGCTTTCTAATGTCTCTGGTGACGACAACGGTTATAGTGTATCCACCACTCACTCTTTCGCTGTTCGCCGTAACCGTTTTCACGCTTTCCTACGCGTTGATGACGGCCAGACACCTTAAGACGTTGAAGCCGACGGACTTTGCCTTCAGCAGAAAAGTTGAGCCAAGCCAGCCTAGGCCGGGCGAGCCTTTCGAAGTATACGTCTCGGTGACCAACAAGGCCTCCAAACCGCTCAATGTGACTGTGGTTGACGGGTTAGGCGGGTTGCAGCTCGTCCAAGGCATGACCTCAGTCGTGAAACTTCTCAAACCGGGGGATGTGGCTGAGTTAAGATATTATGTGAGACCGCCTGCGAGAGGCGTCTACTCTCTCGGCCCTCTTGCCATAAAAGTGGCTGATGACTACGGCGTCTGCTGCAGGTACATAACTTTGGAGAAGGAGGCGAAGGTTTTGGTGAGGCCCGCGCTGTCGGAGAAGCCCAAGCTTCTTGAGGGCGTTAAATGGGTTCAAGCCCTCTCTGTTTCGGGAACAGGCTCATCTGTCAAGTATGGAGCGGACGACGTGTTCAGGGAGATAACGGAGCATCAGGAGGGACAGCCTCTTAAAAGCATAGACTGGCGTAGGACTGCGAGGGACGACGGCGAAATCTATGTCAGAAAATACGACAAGCTCAACCGGCTGAAGGTCTTGTTCCTCATAGACTGCACTGTCTCCAACACCGTTGGAAAACCGTCGATGCTAGACACCATCATCTCAGCTGTGGCCTCGGTGTCGAGAGCTATGCTTGAGAAGGGCGACGTGGTGACGGTGAGGGCGTTAGGGGCTTTGGAGCCTGACTCATACACCGCGGCCGGCGCACGCAGCTTCGAAGGATTGACACGTTTTCTGACCTGGCTTAAGCCCGGTTACAGCTTCGACTTTTTGAAAGAGATTGATAAAGCGAAGGGTTTTGACGCCGTGTTTCTGCTGGGGCGCTTGTCTTTTGTCGACGGCGGGCAGCTGAAGAACGCGGGTGAACAGGTCAGGAGGCATGGAGGTGTGTTTTTCACAGTTATCCCCGTGCTCGAACCAGACGACGGGATTGGAAGGCTTTTGCTTCAGCTGGAGATGTCGAGAATCGAAAACCTGAAAAGACAAGCCGGGTTCATATCTGTCGTCAAACAACACGAGCTTCCGCAGTATCTTTCACATCTGCATAGAATGCTCAAGGCGGCGGCTTCATGATGAGAAGGCTGATAGTTGCGGCAGCTCTTGCACCTCCAATCGTCATTTCCTTGCTTGCCTTGACAAAGGTTAACCTCAGCAACTATTATGTCGCCGTCGGGATAGTGTCCCTTCTCCTCATATCTTCGACCGACAAAGTTAAGTGGATGGGTGTCGGTCTTGTATACATACCTGCCATCTACACAGTCGGCCTGCTTTTGACCGGGGTTGTAAAGCCTTTCCTAGGCCTTGCATCCGGCTATATACTGGCCGCACCGCTCGTATTAGCCATAGCCACCTACAGCAGCGGCACAGCAGCGGGAATGGTTTCAGGCTATTTCTCCTCCTACACAACTGCCTTGCTTATCTACGGCGTCGTAGCCGCGGGAAACGTAACACCCGAGACTATTTTCGTCAACCTGGTCAGAAACATAGTGGGTTTCTTCTCACGCGACCAGATTAATCTCGTCCCTCAAGAAACACCTCCTTACATGTTGCTTGCGTCGCTGACTGCTTTGGCAACGCTGGCGCTTATGCTGGGCATGTTGACGAGGAAAAAATTAGTTGTGACACCTGTTTTTCTGAAGGCCGTTGTATCTTCTGTTGCCGCGGTAGCCTTAGGGACGGTCACTGTTTACATGTTTCCAGCCGTTACTTCACTCCTTCTGTTGGCGTTAGCAGCCGGCTTGACAGTCCTAAGTGCGTTGATGCTGCGTGACAGAGATGATTAGTCTTCTGCTGGTGTTTTCGCTTGTTCTTGCAAATGCTGCCTACGTTGATCATGCGCTGTCACAGTACTGGCTCATAGGGTTTGGCGGGGAGCAGATGCTGCCGTTCCTCGACGGAGGCGTGTTAACCGCGAGGATTGGTGAAAGCCTTACCGTGAGGCTTATGGGACGGAATGGAGCCGTGACCATCAAGTCGCCGCAGGGGTTGACGGACACGGTGTTCGTGCAGGACGGCACGCCAAGAGTTCTGAAAAAATTTACATCCTCTGACGTCGGCGAATGGAGCATAACCACCGACGACGGGTTAAACCTAGTCGTAGCCGTTGAACAGCCTGTGTTCAAACCATCCGCCACCATCTCGTTTTCGATGGAGGGCAATGACGTCGTCATGAGCGGCTCTGCACCACCTCAGGGGTTTATACTCTTCCAAGCCCAGTCTGACGGCAGGGTTTTCACACCCGGTTCAAAGATCGAGATTGCTTTGGAGACCGTGAACACGTCCATGCTGAGGTTCGACCTGCTCAGGAACGTAGACAGGATTTCCTACGGCGGAAGGCTGCATGGAACGCCATACAGCCTCGAGCTAGACCAGCTCGTTCTGTCGCAGGTTGTTCAGGGAAGACGCCGCGGAGGGTTGATGACGTTTTCAATCAACTTGCCCAAAGCAGGTGTTTCAGGCCCCTCCGGATTGAGGGTGCTGAGCTATGGACAGCATATTGCTCGGCTGGTTACACTCGGCGAAAGCAGGGTTGTGTACCAGACGGAAATCACAATTATACCCGAAAGCCTGAGCAGTTTGAAGGACCTGACGAAAACGGTTAGAGCTTCTTTCTGGGAGGCGTTTGAGAGAAACTATACGGTTGTCGTGGGCGATGAGCTGGGCAACGTTTGGCTGTTGAATCTGAGGCCGCCGCTGGCGGCTTTAAAGGTTTACGACAGCCAGCACAATCTCCATGTCGACGAATACGAGCTGTTCCTCGAGGGTTCGACCGGTCACAAAGTCGGCGGCGAGACGCTGCTTACTTTTTACAACAGCCTGGATGTTTCCGATTATTGGAACGGTTCGTTCGTGAGCCCTTCGAGGACTGCAGACATAAGGCTGGGTTTCAAGGGAGCTGTGGCGGATGTTAAGCAGCTGGAGCTTAAGCCAGGCTATCGGCTGAACATCAACCTAAACCTGTTGCGTCTCGTACCAAGGCTTGTCTACCCCAACGGAACACTGCACCAAGGTCCACGGACTCTGGAGATAAACGGGTTTGGCGTGACGGAAGACGGTGAAAAAACCTACCTTCTCCCCTCCCAAACCTATGTGATAAACGCCGTCAACCCTGGAAGCTTTTCTCCAACGACCTTCACCCTGACTACGGACACGACGGTAACGGTCATCGTCGTTGACAACCCAGCAGCCCTAGCCTCCCTTCGAATCTCAGCCATACTGATGACGGCTTTGCTGGGGTATGCCGCATACAGGCTGTGGATGGTGCGCAAGACCTTTTACCAACCGCACAGCAATTAACCCGAAGCTGTATGAGGACAACAGTATCCGTCATCAAGGCGGATGTCGGAAGCATGACAGGACATCATCGCCCGCATTCCAAGATGATGGAGCTTGCCGCAGCAAAGTTGACAGAAGCCGAGCAAACCGGCTTGATTAACAGCGGTTATGCAACCCACTGCGGCGACGACATCATACTTGTCATGAGCCATTTCAAAGGCGAGGACAACCCAGAGATACACGGGCTTGCATGGGACATCTTCAAAGAGGTTGCTGAAAAGGTTGCCGAGCCTTTGAAGCTGTACGCAGCGGGTCAAGACCTTTTGTCCGATGCCTTCAGCGGAAACGTTAAAGGTCTCGGGCCTGGAGTGGCTGAGATAGAGTTTGAGGAGAGAAAGTCAGACCCTGTCATCGTCTTCGCCGCGGACAAAACAGAGCCTGGTGCTTGGAACCTGCCCCTCTACCGTATCTTCGCGTCGCCGGACAACACTGCGGGGCTTGTGATAGACCCAACCCTTCACAACGGCTTCAAGTTCGAGGTGCTGGACCTGATAGAATCATGGTCTGTCCTGCTCAAGACACCTGAAGAGATGTATGACCTGATTGCTTTGATAGGCACTGTGGGCAGGTATGCTGTGTCGAGGGTTTACAGGGCTGCGGATGGAGAGCCTGCGGCAGCGGCCAGCACAACGCGTCTGAGCCTCATTGCTGGAAGATACGTCGGCAAGGATGACCCTGTGATGATTGTGCGTGCTCAGGCAGGCTTCCCGGCGGTGGGCGAAATTTTGAGCGCGTTTGCACAACCTCCGATTGTTTCGGGCTGGATGAGAGGCTCGCACAGAGGCCCTCTAATGCCTGTCTCCTTCCGAAAAGGTCAGAACGTCGTCTCATACTTTGACGGTCCCCCGAGAGTTATTGCGATGGGCTGGCAGGTGTCTCACGGAAAGCTGGTCGGCGTCGACGGGGTGGAGCCCTCCGACCTGTTCGATGACCCGTTCTGGGACGTTGTCAGAGCCAAGGCAGCTGAGACCGCGCTAATGCTCAGAAGCATGGGAGAGTTTGAGCCGGCGAGGCTGGGACATGAGGAGATGGAGTACACGACGCTGCCTCAGATAATCGAGAGGCTGAAGCCTAGGTTTAAGCCGTTGGAGGCGAAAGCCTCTAAAAAATAGGCTAAGCCCTACGCGGAAAATGTAAGGGGACAGTGTTTGGAGAGGTTAAAAGTCTTCCTTGACTAGCGTCTTCCTACCGTTGGCCTGGCATCGTTTGACAGCCTTTGCTATCAGCTCCCTGACGACCGCGTCGAGCCCTTCCAGAGCGTCGGCGCTGAGCCTTATCCCCTCAGGTAGGGCCTCCCTAACCCTTGACTCAACAACCAGCAATTCCTTGCCCATTTCCTTTCAGCGTTAAAGGCTGAAAAAGGGTTTAAAGGCTTTTCTCTCGGGGAAACGAGGACGTTATTAAGGTAGTGTCAGGATAATACGCTGGAAACCGTCGCGTCCTAGAGTCGCGGAAACCTTTCACGGTTTACAGCTCACGCCCCGCCTAGGAGGGTGAAATGTTCGACCTTGGGTTTTTCCGCCAGAAGCCCGGCTTCGTTGGGATGGATGTAGGGTTCTCGCCAGTTCTCGCCGGTGAAGCCCTTCAACGCTTCAAGGTCCCGCCAAACCGTGACCACGACAGCCCTCGCAGGCTTCGAGTCGTCGACGCCGAAGAACGCGTTCAAACAGCCGTCCCGCCTCTTCAAAAGAGGTAGCGCATCCTCCAAAGCAAACCTCTCGAAAGCTTTCTCAGCCCCTGCCTTCAAAGTACACGTCCAAACACGTATTATCATGCGTTAAACAGCTTTCAGGATGTTGATAAGCTTTAGCCGAAGTGGTTTAATTCTCCCGCAAAAATTTACTTTCATGCAATATTATCAGGCTGTGAGGATGGGGGAGGAGGCTGCGGCAAGGTCGCAGAGCCTTCTCGCCAAATACACGGGAATGGCGGTGGCGGCGATGATCGTGAAGGAAACCTCTGAGGGCTGGGTTCCGGTGGGTGAGGAAAACTTCTACGCGATAGTCAACAAGGATGAAAGCCTATGCCTTCTGGTTTTATGCGACGGCGACGGATATGTAAAAGCCATGTCCAACACCATGCCTTGCAGGGTTGCGGAAAGCCTCGCCGCAAAAATGGAGAAAGACGGTATAGGCAGGTTCCTCGGTCGTCTAACACTTCCCCTCTAGCTGCAGAAGTTTTGTGAACCTCTCAGCATCATCAGCCATGTGAACGTTGTTGAACATGACGAATGCGTTCTCGACGCTGAATTCGCTGACTTTCTCTGCAAGCCTTCGGAGGTCTTCGTCGGTGTACTTGTACGAGTAGTTGACCTCTTTTTTCCCTAGCCCATGAAGCCTTGTGTAGAGGGTTGACGACTCGGATGCAGGGCTTGACTTCAGCAAGTCAGTTACGTGGATGATGTTCGTCTTCACGCATATGTCTGAGACCACGTGTCTTAGCTCTGCGATTTTTCCCCGCGGCTCCCAGCCCACGATCAACCCCGAAGAAACCGCATACCTGAAGAACTCGACGGCGTTTTTGAACGTCTGGTCGTCGGCGGGCATGGTGGGCGGGGTCTGCACAACAACAATCCTAGCTCCGAGAGCCTTAGCCACTTCTGTGGACATGTCCCAAGCCTCAAAGTTCTCTTTCACAGGTCTCAGAAACCCGTATCTTTGTTGCTTCTCTTTGCCGACCTTCAGCCCAGCCTTACGCCAGGTGGGGCTTGAGACGGGATGGGAGACCGCCTGCCAAGCCTTCATGCAGAACACAAAACCTTCAGGCGCCTCCTCCCTCCACCGCCTCGCCGTCTCTAACCGCGGAAGCCTGTAGAAAGTCTCCTGCAGTTCTATGGTTGGAAACCTGCTGAAATACGCTTTCTTACCGCCTTTGACAGCCCAGCCGCAGCAACCCACTAAAACCCGAGCCACAAAACTAAACAACCGGTCAAAACCTTAAAAACACTTCGACACATACATACTACGGTGGCGGCGGGAAAGGCCGGGGAGCTAGCCCTTCCCTGCAACCCGAGACGGGCTACACGCGGGGGCCTGACAACCCGTGAGGGCGCTTGCGGCCGGCCTGCCTGCCGTGCTGCACAGAGGCGATGAGAACACGCCGGGTAGGGGCGTCGCAGGAGGGCAAGGCCCTCGTAGGAGGGCCCCAGCCTCCTAATGCGTCGAACCGTGTCAGGCCCGGGAGGGAGCAGCACTAAGACGCAGCGGCGCAGCCTTCCCATAAGCGTGTCCGAGTGTTCTGTGCTGGGCGGGGGCGGGTGCGGGCCCTTGCCACCTCAGGGGGGCCGCCGCCACCGTTACGCTTCGA
>JAWBJZ010000033.1:0-21401 GCA_038832005.1 Candidatus Caldarchaeum sp. | reverse complement strand
GGGTGGGGCAGGCGTTGTTTTTCGGACCAACGGTAGGGTTCGGCGGAGCGTCACTTCTAGCTACCGGCGGTGTTTTCATCCTGATCTTCGCCGTGGGCATGGCTCTCTTAGCCAAGGATTAACCAAACAACCCCATTTTTTATGAGCTTAGTTGAGGTTAAGGATGTTTGGGTAAAGTACAGGGGGGCCAAAGACTATGCTCTGAAAGGGGTTAGCCTGAAAATATCAGAGGGGGTTGCAGCGATCATCGGCCCTACAGGAGCAGGTAAAACAACACTGTGCAAAACCATCGCGGGAATAATACCTAACATGGGAGCCTACGACGACTTCAGGGGCGAAGTCTTGGTCGACGGCGAACCAACCCAAGGAAAGAGGGTGGGTGAGATAAGCAGGAAATGCGCCATGGTTTTTCAAGACTATGAGTCCCAGCTATTCAGAACGACCGTTGAGCTCGAAGTTGCCTTCGGGCCCGAGAACTTAATGCTTCCACCTCAAGAAATCCGGGAGAGATGCTTTAAAGCAATACGTGACACCGGCCTCGAAGGACTGGAGAAACGGTACAGTTTTGCTTTAAGCGGCGGTCAGAAACAGAGACTCGCCATAGCATCGCTCCTCTCCCTCCAACCCCAACTATTAATCTTCGACGAAGCTACAAGCGACCTCGACCCCGCTGGAAAACGAGAAATATACGAAGTTGCGAGAAGACTTCTCGAACAGAAAGTAATAAAATCCCTCTTGCTAGTAGACCATCACCTAGAAAAAGTCGCTGCTTTCGCCGATAAAGTCTATGTCATGCACGATGGCAGAATAATATTAGAGGGTCCGACGAGAAATGTTTTGAGCAATGTTCAACTGTTGTCGGAACTTGGACTGCATCCTCCCGACACGGCGGTTTTATTCAGCCGGATATTTCCGGACAGAAAACTCTACCCTCTTGATTTAGCCGAAGCTTTAAATACTTTTCCAAAAGGCTTTTCGGCACGACAGACGTTAGAGCATAATAAAAACACGGAGGAGCCGGCTGTAAAGCTTGAAGATATTTGGTTTTGCTACCAGAAGGGAGAGTGGGTGATCAGCGGTGTCAACCTGACGGTGAACAAGGCTGAGATTGTCGGGCTCATTGGACAGAACGGCAGCGGAAAAACGACACTTGCCCAGCTTATAGCCGGTATCTTAAAGCCTGCAAAAGGCAGGATTGAGATATTTGGCAGAGATATGACGAAATTCGGCGTAATGATAAGAGGGAGAGACGTTGGATACATCTTCCAAAACCCAGACTACCAAATCTTCTCAAGCACTGTGAAGGATGAAATTTCGTACGGCTTGAAAGCAGCTGGAATGCCTCTGCAGGAAATCGAGCAGCGTGTGAAGATGGTTTCAGAAATGCTGGGCATATCAGGCTTGCTCGATGAAGACCCCTTCTTCCTGCCAAAAGCTGACAGACAACGCGTAGCCGTAGCCTCGGTACTGGCGTTAAACCCCCGGATAATCATACTCGACGAGCCCACGACTGGGCTGTCTCCAGGCGAAACAACCGCCTTAATGGATTTGGTTGCCCAGCTCAGTAAAGAAGGTACAACGATAATAACAATAACACACGACATGTGGGTTGTGGCAAAATACTGTCACAGAACAGTGTTGATGTCGGAAGGAAGAATAATAATGGACGGCCCTACGCGCAGGGTTTTTTCACAGATAGATTTCTTGGAGAAATATGACATCGAAGTTCCCACTGTTGTGAAGCTTTCCAACAAGCTTTTTGGCCAAACCTATCTTACGGTTGACGAATTTCTCCACTACACGGGTATTGGTTAATTTATATGGCGGCGCTTAGTCGATTCCGCGGGAGGCCGTGCCTCAATACATTCTCTACGTAGACAAAAACACTTTCCTGCACAGGCTTGACCCACGAGCAAAAATATTCCTAGTTGTCTGCGTTTTCATCTGGTCGTCTGTTTTCAACCACCCCCTCTACACAGGCTTGGTTTTGTTGTCGGTGTTATCCCTTGTTTTTGCCTCACGGACTTTCAGCCAGCTGAAGCTGTTTTGGTTTGGGCTGCTTTCCCTCGCGCTGATGAGCATGGTTCTATGGCCTTTGTTCAGACGTGGTGGAACAACTTTCATAGCTACGTTCTTTGGAGTCTCCTTCACGCTAGAGTCGGTCATGTACGGCGTCGCGGTGGCCTTCAGACTGGTCGCAATGGTCCTCTCCGGGCTTGTTCTGCTCACGACGACGCGGATTGAAGAGCTTGAGCTCGCTATGACACGGCTCGGCATCCCGTATCCGATAGCCTTCGGGTTTTCAGCTGTCTTCAGATTCATCCCTACTATGGTAGGGGATGGGCTTACGATTCTTGCAGCGCAGCAGGCGCGTGGGGTGAACGTAGCAGGGGGCAACATATTTTCAAGATTGAAAAACTCAGCCGCTATAATAGCTCCCCTCTTCATAACAACGATGAGAAGGTTCGGCGACCTTCCGATGGCGATAGAGTCCAGAGGGTTTGTACCGATGGCTAAGCGTTCCTACTACCTGTCGATAAAAATGAGGCCTTTAGACTATGCGGTAGTTTTGCTGCTGGCGTTTTTGGCTGCTTTCTCGGTATACCTAAGGCTTAACGGCTACGGCGTGGTTTTCCCCGACGTGATATGAGAGCCCTTTACTTCGACGGTAGAGAATTGAAGCTTGTCGACGAATACAGTCTGACGAGGAGGGGTGAGGCCTTAATCAAGGTTTCTCTCGCCGGAATATGCGGAACAGACCTTGAGATTTTGAAGGGTTACGGGGGGTTTAGAGGAGTGCTTGGCCACGAGTTTGTCGGTATAGTAGAAGAGTCTTCTAACCCCGCCTTAATAGGAGAGAGGGTCGTAGGGGAGATAAACGTCGGCTGCAACACTTGCGAGTTTTGTAGAAAGGGGCTTATGCGACACTGTCCTACGAGGACAGTCCTAGGAATAAGAGGGAGGGACGGCTCCTTCGCAGAATATCTTACCCTGCCCGAACAAAACCTTCACATCGTACCTGACAACGTAAACGATACGCAGGCGGTCTTCACAGAACCATTGGCAGCGGCCTATGAGGTTTTAGAACAGGTTCAAGTAGAGCCCAGCTGGAAAGTTGCCGTCCTCGGCGACGGCAGGCTGGGAATCTTGATCGCCCAAGTTCTCGCACCGCTGGTGGCGCAGCTTGACGTATACGGCCGCCATGACCGGAAACTGGACATCCTCAGAGAATTGGGCATAAACGCTTTAAAAGAAGCAAGCAACACCGCATCTCATTCTTATGACCTTGTAGTCGAAGCCACGGGGAGGGAGAAAGGCTTCGGCCAAGCGGTCGAACTTGTCAAGCCGAGGGGTACCGTAATCCTAAAGTCCACCATAGCCCAGACATACCAGCTGGATCTTTCAGCAGTGGTGGTCAACGAAGTCAGAATCGTCGGCTCAAGATGCGGGCCTTTCAAGCCAGCGTTGAACGCTCTTGCCAGAAACGTTGTCAAGGTTGAGAAGCTAGTTGACGATGTATACAGGCTGGACAGCTATGAAAACGCCTTCAAACAGGCTTCCTCAAGCGAGACCTTAAAGGTGTTGATAAAACCGTAGGAAAATGTTTACGCTTTAACACAACGGCTTTTATCCTACGTGAATGCAATCATATCTGAGAATGTCCGTTGTTGGGGTTGAGGAGGAAAGGTTTTGGCGTGACATAGTGAGCATGGTTGCCTTTTTCTCACCTGCCGTAAACCCTCTCCAGAGACAGTTCTCCATAAGCTCGAAAGAGTTGATGAGGAAGCTGGGAGAGGAGATGGGACGGAAAGCCTCGGAATCGTTCAAAGCACATGACCTGAGAGCTGTTTTCACCCATCTTTCAGAGATATGGCGGAAGCTTGTTCTGGGAAAGCTTGAAGTGGTCAGCGAAGACCCGCTCACGGTAAGGATCTCAGACTGCACGATATGTGGCCAAATACCTGAGCTGGGCAGACTGTTCGAATGCAGCTTCCACGAAGGCTTCCTCGCAGGCCTTCTCAGCCACAGACTCGGCAGAAACGTAAAGGTCTGGCAAGAAGCTGGAATGTCAGGCGAGTCAGGAACCTGGACAAGGGTGTTTAAAACGGACGCGAGTCTTTAACGTGGGCCGGGGCGGACTTGAACCGCCGACCTCCACCGCGTCAGGGTGGCGTCATACCAGGCTAGACCACCGGCCCGCCTCCACAACAATCCATGAACCGTGTATTTAGGCGTTATCGGAGGCTGACGTGCAAAACCTCCGCATCAAGCCTTTCGGATAGGAGCCTAGCGAGAACCTTGGTAAAGCCTGGGTAGACGTCCTTGCCTCGCTCCACGACCAGAACTCGTTTGAACATCTTCTTCCTTAGAGTTTCGAGGATTTTTTCAAGTAGCTCTTTTTCAACGTCCTTTACCAAGTTTGATGTGAAGGTTGTCTGGGAGTAGGGGTAGACGTTGGACAAGGCGAAAGGAACAAGTCCGTAGGGCGTGCCGTAAGTGTAGATTTCAAAACCTTCGCCTCCGACGAGGCTGGACAGCTTCTCAAGGAGCTTCGACTGGTTTTTCACAGTTGTGACACGGAAGTCGATCAACACCGCGTTGGTTGAGACTTTCCTCGACATCTCGAAATTTTCAAGGAGAGACATAGCCCGCCTCACCTCAGGCCTTCTGAGGCTAACACGGTCATAAAGGAAAAGCCCTCTCTTTTTCGATAGCGGTGTCAACTTTGCAGAGGCTGATGCGATGCTTTCGTCTAACGTAAGTCGCTGGAAAGCTTCATACAGAGCGGGATGGGCTCTGGCTCTTTTCTCCAGCAGTTCGAACAACCTTCCCTCCCAAATCGCCTGCCTGACCTGACGAAGCTCTTGGAAGCATACGTTCAGGTTATGCCATGACAGAAGCTTGAACCGCTCGCCTCTCGGCATCGTCTGCAGCTCTCTGACGCTCGTCATCTGACATGCTTTACAGGAGCATGGAAGGGTGGAGAGTTGTTCAAGCCTGACGGTTCCGTCGGACAGCATGTAACGGTCCTCTAAGGCGAAGAGAGCGTAGGAAGCGGAGTCGAAGAGGTCGCATCCAAGCGCTACCGCGAGCGAGAACAACATCGGATGGCCTGCTCCGAATAGATGAAGCGGTTTTCCAAAGCTAATCCTCAGCCGCGCGGCTGAAATCATGCCGACGAGAGGCTCGTACTTGTAAGTGGTCATCAGAGGCGTGGGGCTGCCCAAACAGTACATGCTGAACCCCATCTCCTTGTATTCGTCTACGCATCTCTCAATCAAGTCCGTGTAAACGCCTCCCTGTATGGGCGCAACCCATACGCAACGGCTGTCACGTCCAACTTCTTTCATCGTCATCCTGACGTTTTGAAGAGTCTGTTCAACGGTTTTCTCAGCCTGTTTTCTGCCGACAAGCCCCGTTGGCTTGTCTAGCGGCACAGCTATGTCGGAGCCTATCAGCTCCTGGAAGCGTGCTATTTCCACGGGCGATACATCAACCTCGCCATATTCAAGAACCTGATAACCGCCCGAATCGGTCATGACAACACCGTCGAAGCCTATTATGCTGTGGACGCCTTCGGCCGCCCTCTCGCTAAGCCTCTTGTAGATTATGAAGGAGTTTGTGATGACAATTTCGCATCCAAGCTCTTTCTTCATATCGCTTGCGGGGATTACTTGATTGAGAGGGTTGATTACGGGGACGAAGGCAGGAGTCGTCACCCTCTTACCCGCCACGGTCAAAACACCAACCCTCCCCAGCAAATCCTTATGCTTGACCTCGAACTCCAGCTCCATCCACAAAGGTTGGCTGGAGCTTCGCTATAAAGACGGTTGAAAAATGCCTAATAACATCCTTAAACATCGTACTGCCATGCTTGAGGCGGAGATAAGCTTCGAGGATGGTGCGGACAAAATCAGGCTGCTGAACGGTGTTCTCATCGAAGGCCTTCCAGGCATAGGCCTCGTGGCGAAGGTAGCGGTAGCATACCTGCTGCGAAACCTCAAGTCCCGAAGGCTCTGCAGGTTTTTTTCACCATTCTTCCCAGCCATAGGATACATAGCGGAGGGAAAGCTCGTCTTCAGCTTCGCAGACATATACCTAGCTGAGCACACACCTCCACTTCTCATGCTCTACGGCAACGCACAGCCATCCACAAGCTACGGACAGTACGACCTATGCCAGAAGATAGTGACAGTAGCCAAGAACCTTGGGTGCGAGACCGTTTTGACGATAGGCGGGTATGGGAAGGACAGTGTCTCGGAGAGGAGGGAGATATTCTGCTCATCCACAGACCAGAACCTTCTCAATTCTTGGATGAAGATTGTCGACGGTGTGAAATACACCGGCCAGATAGTGGGGGCGGCCGGGTTGTTGACCGTACTCGCGTCCGAGGCTGGGTTGAAAAACTTCTCCATGCTCGTTGAAACAGCTGAGATGGCCCCCGACTTCTTCGCTGCAAGACGCGCTATCGAGGCCGTCGTCAAACTCCTCGGCTTGAGGATAAAGATACCCTCTGCTGAAGAGCTGTCTAAAACCTACATGCTGAGCCTAATGGAGCTGGAGTCTTTTTAAAAGGCTATCAGGTTAAATATATCCCAGTGTTTCAGAGTTTTTAGGCGGATGTCAGGCGAAGACGAAGAGCTTGAAAGACTCAGACAGCAGAGGCTAGCCGAGCTTCAGGCAAGGGCAGCGGAAGAGCAGGCCAAGCGTCAAAGAGAGCTGGAGCGGGCGGCTGCGCTGCGTGCAATCCTAACACCTGAGGCGAGGCAGAGGCTGAACAACCTCAGGCTGATAAAGCCGGAAATAGCCGAGAGGGTCGAGTCGTATTTGATTCAGGTCTCACAGACTGGAAACGTTAGGCTTCCCATAGATGACGAGGGCCTTAAGCTCATACTCGACAGAATACTGCCCAAGAAGAAGGAGACGCGGATTGAATGGCGTTCAAGAAACGTTGGGTGGTGATTTATGGTCTTGATAGACGAGAAAACACATTTGGAGAAGTTCAGGCAGTTCGTGATACTGAACACATGCGCTTCATACATCCCGCAGGCTTATCTTCACGATGCCTCGGTTTTCCCCGAGAGAGACTCTTCTCAGGGAACCATCTATGTTGAGGCGGTTTCAAAGATACCTTTGAAGGAGATGCGGGATGTCAGGTTCGTGAAAGTGGCTGACGTGCTGGGCGTCATCTACCAGTCCAAAAGCGGGAACACTAATTTGAAATGGCGGCAGATCAAAGGAGTGTTCGGAAGGGTCACGGGCGAAGCGTCGCCAAACTCTTTAGTCAACCTTCTCGAAGCAGGCGTACTGACAAGAGATTCCATCATGAAAAAGCTGGAGGAAGCCTCTCTGAAAGCGCAGGAGAAAGCCGAATAACCATATGCTTAAGAATAGGTTTTATACACATCCATAACAATGAAAGTAGCCCTTGCATACAGCGGCGGCCTCGACACTACGGTTATGATAAAGTGGATTGGCCAGAAGTATAACGCGGAGGTTGTGACAGTAACGGTTGACGTAGGCCAGGAAGAGGATTTCAAGGAGATTGAGGAAAAAGCCTACCGAAGCGGTGCCGTTCTACACGTCAACGTTGACGCTAAGAAAAGGTTCGTGGACGAGTTTGTGACGCGAGTCATCAAGGCTAACGCCTTGTATGAGAAGAGCTACCCGCTGTCCTCAGCCATCAGCAGGCCGCTTATCGCTGAAGAGGTTGTCAAGGTTGCGTTGAGAGAGGGATGCGACGCCGTAGCCCACGGCTGTACCGGGAAGGGAAACGACCAGCTTAGGTTTGACGCGACCTTTTCTTACCTAGCACCACAGCTCAAGATAATAGCGCCTGTGCGAGAGTGGAACATGAGCAGGGATGAGGAGATAGAATACGCGCTCGAACATAACCTGCCGGTCAACCCCGTGAAGAGCAGGTTCAGCGTCGACGAAAACCTTTGGGGGAGGTCTATCGAAGCAGCTGAGCTCGAAGACCCTTGGACCGAGCCGCCCGCCGAAGCGTTCAAGTTGGTGAAACCGTTAGAGCTTACGCCCGACAAGCCCGAGGAAGTTGTGATAGGGTTTGAGAACGGCATCCCAGTCTCGCTCAACGGAAGCAAACATCATCTCCTCGACATAATCAGGGAGCTTAATGTTGTCGGCGGCAAGCACGGCTTCGGCATCGTGGACCACATCGAGGACAGGGTTGTCGGCCTAAAGTCGCGTGAGGTCTACGAGCTTCCAGCCGCACTTCTGCTGATAAACGCTCACGCCGACCTTGAGAAAATGTTTCTTGGAAGACGTATGCAGGCCTTCAAGCAGCAGGTTGACGCTGCTTGGGCTGAAATGGTTTACGGCGGGTTGTGGGCAGACCCGTTACGGAAGGCGCTCGACGCCTTCATAGACGCCTCCCAGCAAGGGGTTACAGGCGAGGTGCGCATCAGGTTGTTCAAGGGAGCGGCTAGGATTATTGGAAGAAGGGGGGAGAAGCCTCTCTACTCACGCGACTACATAACCTACGCCCGTGAAAGCGTGTTCGACCAAAGGGCTGGCGAAGGTTTTTCAAAGCTTTGGAGCCTGGAGACGAAGCTCAGCGCTTTGAGAGAGAAGGAATAACATGGAGGAAGCCCCTCACCGCAAGGGGATTTTACAGCGGAAAATGGATGCCGATGCAGCGGCATACACGTCTTCGTCATCATTCGACCACCACATATTCGATGAAACTGTTTACGTCAACATCGCACACATCAGAGCAATCGAAAAACTGGGTATTATAAGCAAGCATAGGGCGGACCAGGCCGTTGCATTCCTCGCAACGTTAATCAAATCACGTACAGCAATCCCTGAACAGGTTGAGGACATCCATATCTACGTAGAGTCTATGCTCTCGCAGAGAGTTCCCGAGGTGGGGGAGATGCTGGCTCTCGGCAAGAGCAGGAACGACGCCGTAGTTGCAGCGATTAAGCTGAAGCTCAAGCAAAAAACCTACGACCTCCTACTCCACCTTTTGGAAACCGTGAAATCTCTCCTCGAGCGAAGCATCCAAGATTCAGAAACCCTGTTCCCCGTATACACCCATCTGCAGCGTGCAGCGCCAGCGACGTTTGGGTTCATACTCCAAGCCTACGCGATAAGGCTTTACAAAGCCGTCCCAGGCTTGAGCCATATTATAGAGGCCTGCGAAGAATCTCCCCTCGGCTCCGCGGCCGTTGCAGGAACCTCGGTCCCGCTAGACAGAAATTATCTGGCACGGCTGCTGGGCTTCCGTGACATAAGCAGAAACGCGTTGGAAGCGACTGCTTCCCGAGATTTTCTCCTCAACTGTGTGAGCCAGCTTTTGATAATCACAGTCATCTTGTCGTCGTTCGCCGAGGAGATAGTCCTCTACTGTTCTGAGGAATTTGGGTTGCTGCGGATGCCCGAGGAGTACGCTGCTACCAGCAGCATAATGCCTCAAAAACGCAACCCTGTCGTCGCCGAGATAATGAGGACGAAGGCTGCGGAGATTCTCGGAATCCTCGCCGCCTTGACGGGAATTCTCACGAGACAACCCAGCGGATACAACCTCGACCTTCAACAAACAACTCCCAAGCTCTGGGCCGCAATAGACGAGGTTGAGTCAAGCCTAAACCTCCTCAGGAAAATGGTCGCAACTGTTGAGGTTAACCGTGAAAAGGCTTTTTCCGCATGCAGTCCTCCGACAGCGGCCGTCGAGATAGCAAATCATCTGACCCTTCATTACGGAGTGAGTTTCAGAAAAGCCCATACTGTGGCGGGAAGAATAAGCAGGCTTGTTTCAGCCAATCAGCTCGACGAACGCTCGCTTAAGCAGCTCTTCGAGGAGGAATCTGTTAAGGTCGAGTTGGACGTCGAGGATGTTTTGTCTCTCATGGATGCTGGCAGAACGGTTGAGGCATATGCTGTTGAGGGCTCAGCAAAGTCCAGCTACGTCGCAGCGCTCTCGAGAAAAATGCTTGAAGAGGTAGCCTCCATTAGCGAAAAGGTTGTAAGTGAGAAAGAAAGATTTCATAAAACGCTTAGCATGCTACTGCAGTAAATCCATCTCTTTCGCGAACTCAGAGTATATTTTGGCAGCCGTTATTATGTCGTTGATGTCTACGGACTCGGAGTCGGTGTGAGCCAACGCCGACTCACCTGGTCCGCATGCTATTATGTCCTTTGTGACCGCGGCCAAAGTGTTCATGTCGCTTGTTCCCGTTTTCTTGACGAATCGTGGTCTGTAGCCCAGCTTTAGCATGGCACGCTGCATGGCGCGTGCAGCTCTATTGTTCACGCTTGTCACCACAGGCTCCGTTACGTCAACTATCTCCATCGAACATCCGCTGGCTTTCACGTATGTCTCAAGCTTTGCCAAGATGTCTTTCGACGTGTAGGGGTGGGGGAACCTTATGTTTATGCTTCCCTCTGCTTTGTCCGGTATTCTGCTTATCCAGTCTCCTGCGTGAATCGTCGTCAGAGCAGATGTTATCTCCTCGTATCTCTTTCCGCTGAACTCTTTGCTCACCATGCTCCAGAGGTTTAACAGTTTCTCGACGGCTGACTCCGCGATGTATGGAGCCGATGCGTGGCCTCCTTTGGCGTTTGCCGTTAACTTCACGCTTATGCTTCCCCTGTAGGACACTGCTATCCCAAAGGTTCCCGTTGGCTCGCCTATCACTATCGAGTCCGCGTGTATTCCTTCTTCAACGAGCTTCTTCGCACCTTTGCCCATCCCCTCCTCGTCAACCAATCCGGCCACGATAAGCCTTGAGTTCTTCAGCATGTCCCCTACAACGCTACCCGCTAGAAGCATAGCTGACAGAGGCCCTTTCGCATCGACCGCTCCTCTTCCGCACACTCTGCCGGCTGAAACCTTCACCCTTAGCTCCCCTGGGACGGTGTCCACGTGGCTGACAAGCATGATTGTTTTTCCACCGCTTCCAACAGAGGCAAAGTAGTTTCCAACTTCGTCGCGCCAAACCCTGTGGTATCTTAGGTCGCCGCATATTCTAAACCAGGTTCTCTCCAGCCTTCTCTCTTCTCCAGGCGGTGTATAGACTTCGAGAAGCTGGACCAACGTCGAGACCGCTTCCTCCCTGTAAACCTCCAACGCCCGCAACTCTCCCAACTGTCGTCGTCATCCCTTCAAATTGTCACATTATAAGCGTTTGGACAAGGTTTTTACCCGACGGATGACGGCTCACCTGCATGGAGAGGGTTAGGACTCTCATCATGGGAGCGGCGGGACGTGATAGGGTTTCCGGCTGACCGGAGCCCCATGAGTTCCATAACTTCAACGTCTTCTTCCGAAATAACATCAATTACGAGGTCGTGGCTTTCACGGCGGCTCAGATACCTGGAATCGCGGGAAGAGTTTACCCCCCATCCCTGGCCGGCTCTCTCTATCCTCAAGGGATACCTATCTACGATGAGGCAGAGCTGCCGAGGCTTGTCACGGAGAATAATGTTCGGCTTGTGGTTTTCGCATACAGCGACGTGGCTCATGAAGAGGTTATGCACAAAGCCTCTTTAGCTTTGTCCTTGGGCGCGGACTTTATGCTGCTGGGCCCACAGTCTACGATGCTCAAGAGCTCCAAGAAAGTTGTCGCGGTAACCGCTACGAAGACAGGCGCAGGCAAAAGCACATTGTCGAGGTATGTCGTCAGGCTTCTACGGGAGGCAGGCGTCAAACCTGTTGTGGTACGCCATCCCATGCCATACGGAGTTCTGGAGAGACAGATTGTCCAGAGGTTAGAAAGTATTGAAGACATGGACAGGCATGGCTGCACCGTCGAGGAAAGGGAGGAGTTTGAACCACATCTGCGTGAACGGACGGTTGTCTATGCCGGCGTTGATTACGAGGCTGTTTTAAGGCAGGCGGAGGCGGAAGCGGACGTGATAGTGTGGGACGGTGGGAATAATGATTTTCCTTTCTTTAAACCTGACCTCCACATAACCGTCGTCGACGCCACACGGCCAGGTCTTGAGACCAACACTCACCCCGGTGAGACGAACCTGCTCATGGCAGATGTCATAGTGATTAACAAGGTTGACAAAACAACGCCCGAGAACGTCGGAATCCTCGAGTCCAAGCTCTCCGCGATTAATCCGAGAGCTGCCATCGCCAAGACCGCTTCCATGCTTCATGCTGAGAGGAGGGAGGAGCTGAGAGGTTTGAGGGTTTGTGTCGTCGAAGACGGGCCATCGGTAACACACGGTGGGATGGCTTATGGAGCGGCGTATGAGGCGGCCGTTTCAGCCGGAGCAAAGGTATTAGACCCAAAACCATACGCAGCCGGAATAATCAGAGACCTTTACGCTCGGTATCCTCATATAGGCCCTGTTGTGCCTGCCGTTGGCTACACTCCCGAACAGCTTAGGGATTTGGAGAGAACGCTAGCCGCGGTAGAATGCGATGCAATCGTCAGCTCCAGCCCAACAGACCTTTCAAAGCTTGTTAAAGTCGATAAACCGTTCTACAGGGTTTGGTTTGAGGCTTACGAGGTGGGCGAGCCTGTTTTACAAGGTGTTTTGAAGCGGCTCGGACTTCTCCGGTAGTGTTTTGTATTCCTCTGTTGTCTTGACCATGGCGTCGACGGCTGTTTTCATGTCCTGTTCCGTTATCAGGTATGGTGGCAGAAACCTCAGCACCGTCAACCCTGCCTTGAACCCAATCAGACCGTTTCTCTGAAGCAGTTTTATGAAGGTCCCGGGCTGCGAACGCATCTCAACTCCTATCATCAGCCCAGCTCTTCTAAAGCCCCTGAACAAACCTCGGTTTTCGTCCACGAATCTCGCCAGCATTTCTCCCAAGGCCGCGCCTTTCTCATGAGCCTGTGAAGGCACATCTTCTTCGATCAACAATTCAACGGCTGCGGTTATGGCCGCTAACGCCAACGGGTTTCCTCCGTATGTTGACCCGTGGTCTGTTTCCTTGAGACGCGATGCAATCTCCTCGGTGACGGCCACCAGGCTGGCTGGGAAGCCTCCTGCGATGGCTTTGGCGGCGGTTAGCATGTCGGGCTTTATACCGGCTTTCTGATGGGCCCAGACAAACCCTGTCCTGCCGAAGCCTGACTGGATCTCATCCACTATCAGAAAAGCCCCCACATCCCTGCATTTCTCTTCAACCGTTTTCAGAAAATCATCCGTTGCTGGGATTATCCCGCCCTCGCCTTGGACGGGCTCGAGGATGACGGCTGCAAAATCCTCTCCCAGCTTTTCTTCAACGGCTTCCGCGTTGTTGTACGGCGTGAAGATTGTTTCGAACGGGTATGGGTCGAATCCTTCACGGTACTTGGGGTTCCAAGTGGCCGACAGCGAGCCCATCGTCCTGCCGTGAAAACTGTTCACAAAGGCGAGAATCTTCTTTCGGCCGGTCAGCTTTCTCGCTATCTTCAAGGCCAAGTCGCAGGCTTCCGAGCCGCTGTTGAGGAAGAAAACCCTCTCAAGATGCGGGGGAAGAATTTTTCCCAGCCGGTCCAAGCACTCGTCCATGACGTCCGTGTCGAACGCAGGCGTTATCGTCAAGTATCTGCCCATCTGCTCGGTTAACGCTTTTACTATCTTGGGATTCCTGTGTCCAAGGAATGCTGCGCCGTAGCCCATGTAGAAGTCAAGATATTTTTTACCCGTGTCATCCCAGACATATTGTCCCTCGGCTTTTACAACCCTGATTCCACGGGGGGCTGAAAATTTTAGAAGCTTAACGGTCATCTCCGTATGGCCTTCGCTGTGTCGGCTATTATCTTTGATGCGAGGTCGTATCCTGTGACAAGCACCGTGTTCCTGAATTCGACGACACCGTTTACCTCGTTCACGAGCAATCCCTTCTCAGGCGACTCTAGTATGTCTACTCCGAGGACTCCGCCGCCGAGAGCGTCGCCAGTTTTTACCACGAGGTCTCTTAGCTCGTCTGTAACGGCGCAGGGATGCGCCCTACCTCCTAAAGCTGTGTTGGTTTTCCAGTTCTTGCTAACCCTGTAAATGGCTACTGGCACGTCTCCCCAAACGTAGAAAGCTCTTATGTCTCTCTCAGGCTTGTCCACATGCTCCTGCAAGTAGTGGACTTTCATCTGAGGGTTCGGCATGTTCTCCCTCAACTCTAATATGTCGGCTAGGGATTGTTCGTCGAAGGCCCTAGCTATCATCCGACCCCAGCTGCCTGAAACTGGTTTGACTACGACAGGATAACCCATCTTCCGAGCTATCGATAGAGCTGTTTCCTTCTTGAACGCGACCGCCGTGACGGGGGTCGGTATGTTGTTTTTAGCGAGAAGGCATGACGTTATCAGTTTGTCGGCAGAGTTACGCAAAACATCTAAGCTGTTCACCACGACGCAGTTCATTCTCTCGAATATTGTGGTTGTTGCAAGCGCTCTGCTAAGGCTGACGCATCTCTGCACGATGAAGTCCGTGTCGTATCCGTTCGGCTCGTTCAGCCAGAACTCACGGTCAACCACGTGGATGGGCTTGACCGTGTGTCCAAGGTTGTTAGCAGCTTGAATGAGAGACTTCTCCTCAAACCTTACAACGTCATAAGCTAGCCCAACCCTCATCTGCTACTGTCCCCAGTCCTCGGCAACTTCCTCAGCGACCCTCAACGACTTGGCTCCCTTATCGTCGGCGAAGAACTCCAGCCTTGCCCCACATTCGCCGCATTCGAAGAGCTCCCCTGGAAGGGAATCGTCTGGAACCTCGACACCGCCTCCGCAAACAGGGCACGCAATGCTGACCACTCCCAAACACCTGTGCTTTTTTCGTATTACTCCAATATAAATCGTTGTTCCTAAGCTTGTTTGGTTACGTTTAAATGATAAAAGGTACGATTGTCGAACAGAGCTTGACTGTTTGTCGAAACGGAGCTAAGTCTCGATAATGGTGGCCTGACCGCGGTCGGCCTCGAGCAACGGGTCATCCTTCAAACCTGAGGCGATAACCGCCTTTTTCACGCCGGCTTCGACGGCGTTGGCGGCGGCCATAACCTTCCGGTTCATGCCTGGCCCAATCCTGCCGAGGGCGGCTTTGGCCTCAGACAAAGTCAGACGGTTGACTAGTCTTCCGTCCAGCATCACGCCTTCCACATCGGTGAGAAGGTAGAGCGCGTCGGCTTTAACACCGGACGCGAGGGCGGAAGCAGCGGAGTCGCCGTCAATGTTGAGCATCTCACCTTCCTCGCCCAACGCCAGGGGGGTTACGACCAGCAGGTAGCCGCTTTCGACGAAGAATCTCACAGTATCGGCATCGACCGATGTTATCGAGCCAGTGTATCCACCGTCAACGATTCTCTTTCTGCCCCTCTCGTCGACTATAACGATTTTCTTCTTCCGCTGAGCCCTTATCAACCCCGAGTCGACGCCAGCCACGTTGACTGTCTTGACCCCCCTGCCGTTGAGGTATGCGGATATTTTTTTGCCCAGCTTTCCAGCCATCACCATGGCGTAGACTTCGAGCTCGGCTTCGTCGGTCAGCCTGCTCCTTATCCCGGAGGGCGAGGTGACAATCCTAGGCTCTATGCCGAGTCTTTTCTCATAGTCGGAGACGATGTCTCCGCCGCCGTGGACGAAGACGACGCCGGTCTTAGCGCGGGCTGCGACCGAGTTTAGAATGTTTTCCATGTTTGAAGTCAGCGCTCTGCCGCCAGCCTTCACCACTATCACGTCGAGGCGTTCGTCCACTCTCCTTAAAAGCTTAAGCAGGCCTCAGCGGCGCGAGCTTAAGACCCTCCGTCTCATCGAACCCCTGCGATATGTTCATGCACTGAACTGCCTGGCCAGCAGCACCTTTCATGAGATTGTCTATGGCTGCGAAGAAGGCCGCCCTGTTTATCCTTGTTTCCACAGCAAATCCGACATCCGCGAAGTTGCTTCCGACCACATACTTCGGGTCTGGATATCGGAAGGGCGCTCCCCTCACGATCCTGATGAAAGGCTCTTTGCCGTATCTTTGAGCGTAGGTCCTCCAAATCTTCGTCTCGTCAACGTTTGTGTCGGAAAGCCATGCATGTGAGGTGGCCAATGCTCCTCTTATGCTTCCGACCGCATGCGGCACGAGCGCAACTTTCAGACGTTTACCAGCTATTTTTGACAGCTCCTGTTCAACCTCAGCTACGTGCCGGTGTCCGTCGGCTTCGTATGGCCGTATGACGTTGGCTCTCTCCGGATGATGCGTTCCCAGCGAAGGCTTTATCCCTGCCTCGCTGCTGCCAACCTTGACGTCAACCACTATGTGGTCCAAGTCGATGAGCCTCGCCTCCACCGCAGGTATTAGCGAGATGAGCGCAGCTGTTGCGTTGCATCCCGGGCAGGCTACGAGCCTCGCTCCTTTAAGCCTTTCTCGGTTAATCTCAGGCAACCCGTAAACAGCTAGCTCGACTAGGTCTGGTCTGGGATGGTCCGTCTGGTACCATCGCTTGTATTCTTCGAGGTTTTTGAGCCTGAAGTCCGCACTCAGGTCTATCACCTTCAACCCTCTCTCGAGAAGACGGGGTGTTAGCGTTGAAGAGACGCCGTGCGGCGTGTTGACAAACACTGTATCGCATTTTTCCGCAATCGCTTCCACAGAGACCTCCGAAAACTTTAGTGTGGAGAAAAAGCCTCTCAAATGCGGATGTATCACTGTCAAGGGTTTTCCAGCGTATTCTCGGGATGTTACGTAGGTGAGCTCCACCCGTGGATGGGATGCGAGAATTCTCAGAATCTCGCCGCCAGTGTATCCAGACCCGCCGACAACTCCCACACGCACCGTCATTTGTCCCACATTTTAGAAGACTGTTTTTTAACTATTGTGTAAAGCCTATTACAAACCTTGCACCCGATTGTATGTTGATGCAGGCGGAGGTTGACGAAGCCGACAAAGCCATCATCGAGATTCTGAAGAGAGACGCGAGGAAGAGCTTCACCGATATAGCCAAACAGCTCAACCTGTCGGAAGGCGCTGTAAGGAGAAGGGTGAAAAACCTCGTGGACAGAGGTGTCATAAAGTCTTTCACCATCGAGCTGGCCAAAGATTACAACGTCATGGCCGTGACCTTCGTCTCGGTTACCCCTTCTGTTCCAACGCCGGAGGTTGCTGACAAGCTTGTCAAGATAAACGGGGTGGATGAGGTTTACGAGATAACGGGAGCAAGGGACGTTATGGCGATTATATCCGTTCCGTCGATGAGCCATCTAAACAAGGTCATTGAGGAGATAAGAAACGTTCAAGGAGTTAACGAGACAAACACTTCAATCGTTCTCAGGATGATAAAGAAATCTAGTCTATGACTTTAGACCTCGTCAGCAGAAGTAATAGCTCGTCATACTTGCTGTCGATGTCGGTGACGGCTGATTCGGGGATGTCGAGGTTTACCGGTATCCTGTGCTTCCAGTAGTAGCCGTTCTCCGTGTTGAGTCTGGTGAAGATTCCCGTGACGGCCGGGGGGAGTCTGTAATTATGTTTGTTGAGTATAAACTCCACGAAACATATTCTGTAGGCTTTTTCGTGGATGTCGCCGTAAAAGGTGTTGAAGTATACGTGCAGAGGCGCGTTCCGGGAATACGTCTCCCATGTTGTGAAGACGGTGTAGAGGGCCATCCATCCCTCGTCACGCAAAGTTTTATCCTCTAACGAGACGGGTCTCTTCCAGTCAGAAACCATAAACCCCCGTGACTCCAGCATTGGGATGACGTAGCGATGGATTATTCCCTGTCTCATAAGCTCGATTTTCTCTTTCAGCGACACCATGTCCACGAAACCCCTGAGCTGAAACGTGCTTTGACCATCGTCAGCCACTTAAACCGGTTAAAGCCTGTTTAAATCCTCATGCTTTCCCGCTCACATATCTAACCAGCCCGTCCAAAACCCTGCCTTCAACCAACGACGCATCAACTCTCATGGGCGTTATGGATATTGCGTCTTCGACAAACACGGCGTATGCGTCTGTCCCGGGCTCCATCTCATTTTCCCCCAGCAGGTGTCCGTACAGCCAGTAGTAGGGCTGCTTGCGCGGGTCGCGTCTCTCTTCAACAACCTCGACGTATCGCGCGACCGCCGCCCGAGTGACCTTTACAGGCGTGTCGGCGTCAACGTCGGGTGGGAAATTGATGTTCAGGTAATCAACGCCTGCGGGAAGACCGTTAGCCAGAACCCATTCAACTATTGGTTTCGCACGGTCTGCGGCATCCCGCATTCTTCTCCGAAGCCATGCGTGGCTGACCTGTGTTTCCTCAGGAAACGCTAGAGAGAAGGCAACCGATGGGATTCCCATCAACGCGGCCCTCACAGCCGCTGCAACCGTCCCGCTTCCATAGACAGCTTGAAGAGATACGTTGTTTCCCTCGTTTATGCCGGAAACCACTAAATCTGGTGGGCTACCTCCCAAAACTTTTCGCAACCCCACGATGACACAGTCCGACGGTGTTCCAGAGCATGCAAAGGCCTTGACGCCGTTGACGAGAGTTTTGCGAAGCCGCAGCGGCTTGTGGAGAGTAATGCTCATGCCCGTCGCGCTCCTCGCCGACTCGGGAGCAACAACGCAGACCTCTCCCACACTCTTTAAAACCTCATAAAGCCTCCACAGCCCAGGCCTCCTAACCCCGTCGTCGTTCGTCAGAAGTATTTGTTTCAAAAGCTAGTCCTTTCGAAGTATCATCTTGGCTATTTCGTTGCGGAGCAGCGGCTTGATTCTTTCGAGACGTGCTTCGAAGGTGTTGTCAAACCTCAGAGTGCCGTCTGCGGAGCGGGCTCTTAAACCTCCCACAGTGTTTATCGGCTTCTCCTCCACGCTGACCTTCACTCTGTACTTTGTTTTCTGCAAGATTTTTTTGAGGAGATATACTCCCCTCTCGTTTGACTCGACCACAACATCTCTTCCTATCAGCTCGACAGCTTCGTCGAGCAGCCTCTTCATCTCAGGCTCGAACGAATCTTCCAAAGCAATCCTGCTCAGCTTCCGCATCGCTTCGTCGAAGACCTTGGATATTTCCTCCTCGACAGCGGCTATCGCCATGTTCTTAGCCTGTATCTCGGCTGTGCTCAGGATGCGTTGTCTCGCAGCCTCTCTGGCGGCTTTGCCTGCGTCATGTATTGCGGCAAGCTCCCGTTCAACCTCCTGCCCGACACGCTCAATTATTCTGTAAGCCTCAGCCTCGGCTTCGTCTAAGCCTTTCGCTATGTTGTTCAATGCTTCCTGCACAACCTCGCTTACCACCTTATCCAACGTTGCAGCCGCCAAACAAGCTCACCACAAGGCTGAAACGCCGACTAAAAAATATGCTAGACGCCTAAAACGCTTCTCAGAAATGCGCGGTAGTCTATCTTCTTCGGCCGTCCAACGGGAGGCGGTAGCTCGTAAACAAGCGGTGTTGGCTTCCTAGCCCGCAGCTCGTTCAAGTCGCTTCTGAACTTCTCGGACAAATCCTCCGACAAAATTATCAAGCCAACCTCCTGCCTTTGCATGAGGTCTTTTACGAGCTGAAACGCTTCCTCAGCCGACTTGACGACAATTCCCTCCGCTCCCGCCAGCTTGAACCCGTTGACGAACATGGGCCCGCCTATTGCGACAACTCTCAAACCCGACCGTGCACAGGATTTCCAGCCCGGTTTTTAACGTTATATGAAAAGCTCCACGACGTCACCGTCCTGCAGCACATGAGACGGCCCAACCCGCTGGCCCTGAATTCTGACCGATCTCCCCCAGACCTTGGCGTACTTCAGGTTTCTGGCAATCTCTTTATGGATGATGAATGCTAGGTCCGCGACCTTTGCTCCACGGCTGACTACGACGGGCTTTCGGTTTACAACTCCATCTTTCTGCGTGTAAACTCTGACAAGGTCCAGAAGGCTGTAGGCCTTGTTTTTGAAATTCATGAATGTCAAAGGGTTTTTGTCGCTCACAGGCACGAGATCGATTCCAAGGTTCTTGGCCTTTTCCCGTAAAGCCTTTAGAACAGTTTCAGGGCAGACGTCGCTTCTGCCAGCTACGATGATGGCTTTTTTGTAAACGGATCGATGTAGGACGTGGTCAACCACCTCATCCACCCCTGCCTCGCCGTATATTTTCACCACAGCGTTCCTCAACCCAATTTGCTGAAGAGCTTGCTGCAGCTCCTCATGCGTCCCTCTAAACCGTCCGAACGTGACGATCCTTATCCCACCGCTGTCTTTCTTTTCAACAACAACGTCGAAATTTCTGCTGCCGAGCATGATTCCCGCGTCGTCGAGCATCGTTAGGAGTTTGTCAAGCTGTTCTAACGGGTTTCCGAAACAGTCCAAGGTTAGAGCGATTAGGTCAGCGTTTCTCGCGAAGGCTATGCTTCGGTTTGCGAAGGGGGTTTCGTCGAGGCTGGAAGTGAGGACTGCGGGCAGCTCAACCATTTGGACGCCAACATCCTCGACATACATCATGGCGGGAACGGGTTTCGTCGTCGTGAGCTCGTAACTGCTCACTTCAGGCCTAGCGTTCGTCAAATTCTGCAAGATGGTTGACTTGCCCGAGTTGGCTACACCCAGCAAAGCTATCGTTGCCGCCCCCTCCTTTTTGACAGAGAAAGCATCTTGACGGGATGTCCTCATCGTCTTCTTTCTCTCAAGCTCTCTCCTCAACTTCGCAAGAGTCGTTTTCAGCTTAGCCCTCATCTTCTCCGTGCCCTTGTGGTCGGGAATGAGAGACAGAGCTTCCTCAATGGCCTTTATCTTCTCCTCAACAGTTTTGGCCTCTTGATATCTTGCGAGCTTCGCCTGAGCCTCAGCCGGAAGGTTAGTGGGCATTCTACAACATCAAACCATCAGCCGAAGGAATAAATGTTTAGAGATAGTTGAGGAGGATGTAGACGAGGACGCCTAAAGCTAAGCTCAGCGTCCAGAGCCTCACGGCCCATCTGCCGACCCTCCTATGCAAGGTTGAGCCCACCTCAGCCGTGGGCAGAAACCCGCCAGTGAGAATGTTGTAGAGAACTAGCGGAATGGAGAGGATGGAGAGGCCAAGGTGAATGGTTAGCGCTGGCAGGTAGACAAAATCCCTGAGAAGAGCGGGGCCCGTGAAATGCTTGACCCCACCAAGATAGAGACGTGCGAGATACATCGTCAGGAAAGCTGTTATCAGTGCGAAGGCCATGAGCATCAGAGACCGATGGTATCTTACCTTCTTCTTCTTTATAGAAACATATCCCCCTAACAACACGAAGATTGTCAGGGTGTTGACGGCTGCTATCGCATGAGGTAGAAAGGTGGCTAGCGCCGTATCGGCACCGGCCGCCTGTCTAGGCATGAGTAGAAGATAGCCTAAAGCCGTGTAGGCGGCAGCCGTTATCAGCAAGGTTGGAAGCCACCATATTCTTGTACGCATGCTCGGCGCACGCGAGCTCACAATTTAATTCTCGCCATATAATGTTATCACGGGCTTGAAGAACCTGTTCGAAGAAATCAGGGAGTTGCTG
>JAWBJZ010000032.1:0-21525 GCA_038832005.1 Candidatus Caldarchaeum sp. | reverse complement strand
CATGTCTCAGCCTTCCCCAGCCCCCATACCTAAAGCATCCCTTGAGAATGTCCACAGCCAATAGATTAATATCTGGTAGACACAGCCAATAGATGGGCTGGACGTGTGGATAAACAGGCTGGATGTGGAGAACTTCAGAGGCATCGGCGAGATGAAGCTCGACACAAAACCCATCAACGTTTTCGTGGGACGGAACAACACGGGAAAATCCAGCGTCCTCGAAGCCGCAACCCTGGCCGCAACATCGCCAACAGGTTATGCAGACGCATTAAACAACGACCTGCTCCCACCCATACTCGGCAAGGAAACGAGCTTGTCTTACTGGGTTAAAATGGGATACAAAGAAGCACGGATAAAACTAGAGGCGAAGAATGCTACAACAAGAGAGCTTTTCATCAATTACTGTGAAAAAGATTTACCCGAACTCGGCCGTGACCAAGCTAGAAATCTGATTGTACAACACGTGTATAGAGAGTTAACATCACACTATGATACAAGGGAGAAGGCCGATATGATGAAACGAAGACTGGATAAGTTAATGTCGCTTCCTAAACTCTGTTTAATGGACATATCTTCTGAAAATATGGTGATTGTGGTTCAAGAATTAGAGCAGTTGTCTATAATCGCTAGGGACAGGCCAGCTCCGTCGAACGTTTTCTACGTAGGAACTGTGTACAAGCCTAGCTTAACCATGCTCTACAATAAGCTTGTCCAATCCGGGCTTATCCAAAATACTCTGATGACGTTGAGGGAGCAGATAAGCTATTTAACGGATTTGCGAACGATAGGCGACAAGCTTTTCGTTTTCCTGGATGGCTTAGATAAACCACTGCCCGTTTCTTTAACGGGTGACGGTTTCCAAGTTTTGCTGCGTTCTGCGTTCGCCGCCGCTCTGGCGAAAGATGGTCTGCTGGTTCTCGAAGAACCTGAAGCAAACCTACATCCAGGCTTTATAGAGCTAGTTACTTCACACTTGGCAGAATACACTAAAAAATATCAGATGCAGGTTTTTCTTTCAACGCACAACTTAGAGTTTTTGGAGTCCTTGCTCGAGAAAGCCGAAGACATCACTCAGGTTGTCAGGATGTATCTTGTGGGAGGCGAGATAGACTATGAAGTCCTTAGCGGAGAAGAGGCTTCAACCGAAGTAAAGGAGCTCGAGATGGACCTTAGGGGTGCTTGAGTGCCCCGCTGCATTGTCGTTTGCGAGGGAGAACGTGACGCACAGTTTGTCGAAGAATACTTCAAACAACAAGAATTATTTGTCTTTAAACGCTGTGATGATTTTAAGCAGCTTCAGCGGAGGGCGCGGCTTTCTTCGTCTGAGATCCTGATAACAGCTGGTGGAGGCGTTCCAAAAATATTCCAACGAACCGCCAAGCTGCAACGCCAGCTGCTGGGAGAAAAGAGAAACCCGCCAATCATTTTAATAGCCGACTCGGACAGGGAGCCGTTCAAATCATTGAAAACGGAGCTGGAAAATTATGTGAACACTCCATGTAAAGCACACAACGTACAACCTCTTGTGAACGTTATGATGGATGGACATACATTAGAGCTTAAGGACGGTAAATCAGATCGTGCAGTAAGGGTTAGCGTATTCGCGGTGCCTCAAAACCTCGAACAGCAGGTGGCAGAGGCTTTCAAGAAAAAATACCCATTACAGAGCGAAAACAAAAACCCAAAACAAATCATTAACGAAATCACTGATAGATACTTTGGAGGAGACATAAGAAAAACTTTGGCAAAAGCCGTTGAACTCCTAGCCGAGCGAGAATGGCTGCGCGAAATAGGAAAAGCTGTCAAAAATTTTTGCAGCTCATCCAAAGAAAATTTCTATCATGGCTAAAGCTTCACGTGCGGCGCCAGCATGCTAAAACCGATTCATTTTTGTCGGCGGTTTTTGTGGATGGCTTTTCTGGCTTTGGCTAAGCATCCGGCTTTGGGGCTGAAGACGGCTGTGAAGATGATGTTGGCTGCTGCGAAGGCGAGGAGGAGAAGACCGGCGATGCTCGACGGGTTTGTCGACAGCATGGTCAGCGGTACTGTGAGGGGTGTGAGCATTGAGGCCAGCGGGCCTGCGGTGTACATGGCTGCGTATCCACGTGGCGTGGCTCTGCTGGCTTGTCGGTCGATTTTTAATCCAAGCGCGATGGGCAGCGTTCTGAATGGTTTGGGTATGACGGCGAGTCTGACTATGTTGCTGAGACCGATGTAGTAGTTGCTGAACCTTATGCCTACGATTCTTCCGACGACGTAGTGTGCGATGTCGTGGGTGAAGAACCAGAGAAGCATGAAGGCTATGATGCCGGCGATGAAACGTCCGCCCGTGAAGCTGAAAGGCTGGAGAAACAGCAGCGCATAAGCAGCAACGGTTCCAGCGACGCTCATCAGGCTGCCTGCCGCTAGGCTGATTCTGAACGGGTCACGGTAAACGGGTTTCTCAGCGACTCCGAAGCTGTGTTTGATGGCCTGCGCTCGGTATTGGAGGATTTTTCTGAAGAAACGGCCTGCGAACGGGTTGCGCGACCGCAGCATCATCTCCTCTACTACAAGCGAGCCTGAATCGCTCGGCTCAACAGAGATGGTGTGCTCGAGCCTGCCGAAGGGGAAGTCGAGGGTTTCATGATGCTGCTTCAAGCCTGGAAGCTCCTGTATTCTGAACCGTGCTGTGAAAAACTGGCCGAGAAGCCTGAAACCCACTGTGTAAACATCACCCTCACGGGATACAACCCTCATCCCCAACTCCGCCGGCCAGACCTTCCCCATGTTCTCAGTGTTGCGGAAAAACCCGTAAACCACGTCAGGGCCCGCGGGCAAAACATACTCAAACCTATAACGCCACAGCAAACCAAAACCACACAAAACCACTCCGTTAAAATATGTTGCGGAAACTTCCAGCCAACAGTTTGCTTAACCATTTCAGCAACCGCTATGCACAGCTTCCAACTCATTGAACAGCGTTGGAAACGAACCTACAGTTCCTCATCAACGACTGCCGACACGATTTTCTTTCAGCGACTGCTTAAATAGGCGCTACCGCTAAACACAGATGGCGATGCCCAAGAAGGAAGAGATAGAGACGCTTCTGACAAGGTCTAAACGTTTCTTCGAAACGGCTGGGTATCAGACGAGCGTTGGCTACTATGACCTGGCAATGTTCAGTTTGGAGCAGGCTCTCCAGCTTTTTCTGAAGGCGAGGCTGCTGGAGAACGGCGTCGACTACCCACACACTCACAGCGTCACATCCCTGCTGGAGATGTTGGGAAATGTTTCACGCGGCAAAGAACAAGTAGTTAGAACGTTGTTGGAGAAGCATCTGACCGAGCTGGGTTTGCTCGAGGACGCTTACATAACCTCGAGACACGTGCCGAGGGAGTATAGAAGAGAAGAGGTTAAGAGAGTTACGAAATCTGTGAGGGAGCTGATGGAGAATGTCTGAAAAGCTTCTCATCGAAGAGGCTTTGAAGAGGAGGGAGGTTTTCGCCAACTTGGAGAAACATCTGGAGGAGGTGAAGCGGGCTGTTCTGGCAGTGGATGAATACGCCGAGGTTTATCTTTTTGGGTCGGTGGCTGAAGGAAGGCACACTCTCTCAAGCGACATAGACATTCTCATAGTGACGGACAAAGACCACGTGATGGTGCGGTCGGCTCTTTGGAGAGCTGGTGTGAGGCCTCCCTTCGAGCTACACATCCAGACACGCGAAAAAGCACAGTACTACATCGGAAGAGCCAAAACAAGAAAAATCTGATTAGGTAAATTTTATCAAACCGTGCTTCCACATCATATTCATCAACTTTTCAATCAGTTCAGCAACACGTCACATCCCCAAATCAAATGGTCTAACGCGTTCCTGAAGTTTTGTAGTCTATCCGCTCCCTTACCTTAAGACCGATTAACTTAACGCCACAGCAAAGAAAGAGAACACAACCTTCTACGACGCCGTCTATCTCCAAGCAGCTATCCAGAACGGTTTAGATCTTGTGACCGACGGTTCAAAACTGTATAACGCCGCTAGGAAGTATGTGGGGGTTTTGAGAAGCGCTGAGATTTGAGTTGTTAGAGTTCTTGTAGCTCGTATGTTCTTGGGTCTGTGATTTTTCCTGTGAGGGCTGTGGCCGCTGCTGTGAGAGGGCTTGCGAGATGTGTCCGTCCTCCTACGCCCTGCCTGTTCTCGAAGTTGCGGTTGCTTGTCGAAACACAGCGTTCTCCAGGCCTCAGCCTGTCCTCGTTCATGGCGATGCACATGCTGCATCCTGCGTTGCGCCATTCGAACCCAGCCTCGATGAATATGCGGTGTAAGCCCATCCTCTCGGCTCTCCGTTTCGTCAGCTGACTGCCTGGGACAACCAAAACCCTGACGCCCGATGCTTTCTTATGTCCTTTGACGAGACGAGCCACATCAATCAGGTCAGAAAGTCTTGCGTTTGTGCAAGAGCCTATGAAGACTGTGTCAACCGTAACGTCAGACATCTTCATACCTGGCTTAAGGCCCATGTATTCGAGAGCTCTTGCGACTGATTTTTTCTCAGCTGGGTCGTCGAAGTCGTCGGGTGAGGGAATTGTTTCGGTGACTCCGACTGTCATGGCTGGGTTTGTTCCCCAGCTCACCTGAGGCTCGAGGGTTGAGACGTCGAAGGAGTGGGCTGTGTCGTATTTTGCTCCCGGGTCTGTCTTCAGGCTCTCCCAGTATTTGACAGCTTCATCCCATTCGCCGTCCTTCGGGCTGAAGGGTGCATCCTTTAGGTAGGAGTAGACTTTTTCGTCGGGCTCGATTATCGCCGTCCGCGCACCTCCCTCTATCGACATGTTTGTCAACGTCATCCTCTCCTCGCAGCTCATTTTCCTGACTACCTCGCCTGTGAATTCGACGACGTGGCCTATGCAGCCGCCTGTGCCAAGCCTTCTGATGATGTAGAGGATGATGTCTTTGGCTGTTACGTTTTTCGGCAGACTTCCCGTCAGCCTTATGTTCATTTTCTTCGGCTTCTTGAGCCAGAGTGTCTGTGTGGCGAAGACGTGTTCGCCTTCGCTGGTTCCGATGCCGAAGGCGAGGGCTCCGAACGCTCCGTGGGTTGATGTGTGGCTGTCGCCGCAGACGAGCGTTATTCCGGGTAGCGTAAGCCCCAGCTCAGGCCCTACAACATGGACTATGCCTTGGAACGGGCTGAAGTAGTCGAAGAGCATGATGTTGAATTGTTTGGCGTTGTTTTTGAGGGCTGTCATCTGGGCTGCTGACATCTGGTCGCGGACGGGCTCTGACCTGTCTGATGTGGGGACGTTGTGGTCCATGACCGCGAAAGTTAGGTCAGGGCGTCTGACAACCCTTCCAGCAGCCCTAAGCCCTTCGAAGGCGAGCGGCGACGTAACCTCGTGAGTGAGATGTCTGTCGATGTAGAGGAGTGTCTGACCGTCTTCGCGTTCGTCGATGGCGTGGGCGTTCCAGATTTTCTCAAAGACCGTGTATCCCATTCTACAGCATGCTCGCTGATTATGCGAGGTAAAAAATGTTCAGCGGCTACGCTTGCTGCCAGAGCATTTTAACTATGTGCAGGTCTTCAAGCGGGATGACGGCTCTCCAGACGGTCTCCACACCTCTTCGCGCTGTGAACTCCAGAGCGCTCGTCTGCCTTGTCAGGAAGTAGGTGTAGCAGCCTGAAGCGGTCAGAACGTTTTCTTCAAGCCTCTGAGGCATGGAAGATGAATGTATCTCAATCGCTTTCACGGGGTCGACGTCAGGGTTTTCGGAAGCCATGCGCAAAGCCTGTCTTAAAACGTTGCGTGGAAGAGGCTTTTGAGCCAGCATGTCGAGAACCTGCTGCTTTTTCTCCTCCGTAAGACCGTATCTTTCGACAAGTGCAAGAGTTGTGACTGGAACGTCTTCTCTCATGGGTTTGAGCTTCGCCGCTTTCTTCAGCTGATAGTACCAAGACCTCGAGACGCCGAGATACCTGCAGACCTCATCAACGTTTTTGAAGACCTCCTCTTTGACGAGACGTTCGACGAATGTTACGAGCTCCTCTGGCGTGAGGTCGTCTTGGCTTAAGTGGATGGAGAGCGACTTGCGCGGTATGTCCTCGGGCTCGATGAATATGCAGGGAACTTTCTCCAACCCAGCTTCACGCGCTGCCTCAAGCCTCCGGCCGCCGTCTAAAACCTCGTAGAACCCGTCGCCGGCTGGGTAGACGAGCAAAGGCTGTCTAACCCCTTCGCGTCTTACGCTTTCGAGGAGGATCCGTTTCCGTTCGGGGTCTTGAACCATGCGTGGGTTGTAACGGCTTCTCCTCAGCCTGCTTACTTCGAGGATTATGGTTTCAGACATTTTCACCGCCTCCTGATGATGAGGATGGGTTTCTTGACGTCAACAACCTCGAGAACCCATGACGATGTTTGGAAGATGTTTGAGGCTGCGAAACGCTGGAGGGCTAGGCTGAGGATGGACTTGCCTCTTCTCTCGCCGTTGTTGAGCAGGCGTCGCAGCTCTCCGACGCCGACCGTCATCTGTTGCAGGTTTTTCTCGGAAGCGATGGTTGCAAGCGTGTCGCCGAGAGTTAAAATGGTTTTGAAGGCGCTCTGCTTGGAGAACATCTTAGGCATGGGTTCTCTCCCTCCACATCTCTCTCCTAATCAACCGTCGGAGAACGTATGCGATGGAGGCTTTGTTTTCGACGGCTTTTGCAGCCAGCCAGCGGTGCATCTCATCAGTTATCCTGAGCTGAAGCCTGCGGAATTTTCTCCTCACCATAGGTTTATGCGATGTCGTTTTTGTGTTGCTGCTGGACAAACGCGACATCTCTTTCTCCACTTTCGGCCATCTCCCATGGATATATGCAGGCTTCATGCTGTCGTGCTGTGGGGAAGGGGGTTAAAAACAGTGAAGAAGAATGAGTCAAGCATGGTTCAGCGAAGGGTCTTCGGTGATTCACCAGCCAAGGGCCATGGTTACTGCACGGTGAAGATTCCCGAGTCTCTCGCCCGGGCTTTGGACGCCTACTTGATGGAGGATTATGCGGAGCTTCATGGCCACAGGAGCAGGGCTGATGTTGCAGTGGACTTGCTGGTCAGCTTTCTCGAGGAGCAGGGTCTGATTAAGCCGTTGGTTAAGAAGAGGCTTGAGCATGTCAACGTTTACGAGACAAGGGCGCTTGTTAAGGACAACCTGCTTGGAGTTACTGCGGAGGTTGTGTTCGCGTCCCTACAAGCCTTCTGCAGCTACTGCCACAGCCGCGACTGTATACACGTGGATTATGCGTTGTCGCTGCCGATGGTTAGGACGAGGTTTGAGGAGCGTGGGTTGAAGCCTCCTCAAAATCTGAGGCGGGATTATGGATTGGTTGTCGTCGTAGACGGCGTGGCTTACCCGTTTTCTACTGAGTGATTTAACACAGTCAGCAACCGCATTCAGCGTGACGGTTTTCAGAATCCCCGTGGTTTATGATGATTCTTCAAAGCCGGGCCGAAGAGAGCTTGGTTTAGCTGGGTTACGGACTGGTTTGACGAAGGTGTTTGACGGCGTCGTCCGCAGGTCTGAGAGGGTTGGTGAGGTGGCTGAGCTTATGGGCCTTGGGCTCGAAGATGTTAGGCTGCCTGTTTACGATGAGGCTGAGGTGGAGGTTGAGCCAGGTGACGTCGTCTATGTTACGGGTGAGAGTGGTGGCGGGAAGTCTCTTCTCATACGGCATCTCGCGGCTGAGATGGCGAAGCATCCCGACTTCGCACCTGTTGCTGCTTCGTGGAACGTGAAGGTGAGGAGAGACAGGCCTTTGATAGACCTGGTGGGTGGAGACGTTTACCAAGGTGTGGAAACGCTTTCAGCCGCGGGGTTGTCGGACGTCTTCACCTGGTTCAGGTGTTTCGATGAGTTGAGCGACGGTCAGAGGATGCGTTTCATCTTCGCCAAGGCCGTCGGCTCGGGTGCTAAGACCGTTGTGCTCGACGAGTTCTGCTCCTCGCTTGACAGGGAGACTGCGAAAGCCACGGCCTACACGTTGCAGCGTTTTGCGAGAAAGAGGAAGACCACCCTTATAGCTGCGACAGCGGTTAACGACCTGCTCGAGGACCTCAACCCCAGCCTTTACATCGTGAAACATTTCGGCCCGAGGCTTGAGGTTAACAGGCTTGACCCTAAGCCCAAGCCCTGCAGCCTACTCAACAAGGTTTTGGTTGAGGAAGGCTCCACCGAAGACTGGCGATTGCTTTCCTTCCTGCATTACCGGAGCCACAGGCTCGGCGGCGTCGTCAGAATTTTCAGAGCCGTGTTGGAGGGTAGGGTTGTCGGAGTTGTTGTCTATTCAAATCCCTACCTGAAGCCCGCCGGGTTCAGCCGTTTCTTCGACACAGAATGGTATCTAACCCAGAGGTTTGGCAACGTTCTACGGATACAACGTGTTGTCGTCCACCCGAGCTTCAGGGGTATAGGTGTTGCGCGGAAGCTTCTGCAGATGTCCATGCCAAGGCTTGACGTAGCCTTCGTCGAAATACTCAGCAGCATGGAAAAACTGGTTCCGTTCACGAAAGGGTTTATGCATCGTTTCGTCGCAGACACGGCGCCCGCGAAAAAAGCAAGGCTTGAGGAGTTTAGAAGTATGTTCGGAATAGACCTTCAAAAACATGGTGTCGCCGAAGTGATGGGTTTCATAGCGCGACGCGGCATGCTCGGCACGCTGAGGAAATGGCTCAGGCTCACACGTGCTGAGATGCTTTACTACCTTCTCGCACCCATAGCCTTCGAAAAACAAGTGCGAAGGAAGACTAGGAAATGATAAGAATACACGGTCTTGGAGAAGCTTTGAAAGGGTTGTCGAATGAGTGTGATAAAGCCGTCGAGGACGTTGTAAAACTTCTTGAAGAAACGGCCGTAAAAACGGCTGAGAAAGCCAGGGAATACGCACCTGTCAGAACCGGCAGGCTGAGGAAAAGCATCAGCCACAGAAAAGTGGGGAAAACAAAGTACATGGTGGAGGCTGCAGCGCCTTACGCTGGCTACGTCGAGTTCGGAACCTCGCGTTTTCCACCACGGGGCTTCATGCGGAGAGCATTATCGGAAGCTCTCAGAGAGTTGCTACAGACGGCTTAAAAGAATAAATCCCCTCCAACACTCTTCAATCTCGGTGGTTTCCTTGGTCAAGATGTCTGGTGGAGAGATTCTTGTGGAATGTTTGCTGCGTGAAAGGGTTGAGTATGTTTTCGGAGTTCCAGGAGATAGGTTCGTGCCTTTTCTCGACGCAATCTACCGGACTGGCGTGAGGAGAGGTCTCCGGTTTATCATGACAAGACATGAGCAGGCGGCTGCACACATGGCTGACGCATACTACCGTGTGGCTGGAAGGCCTGCGGTCTGCGTTGGAACAGCTGGGCCGGGTGCTGCAGACCTTGTGCCAGGAGTTTATCCAGCCTACGCCGACAACATACCCATGGTAATTATAACTGCGCAGAACCAGAGCTGGAGAAGCTATCCAGACCACGGGAGCATGCAAGCCCTAGACCAACACACCCTCTTCAAAGCGGTTACAAAATGGAGCGCTGTCGTGAACAACATAAACAGGATTCCCGAGCTCGTCCAGAGAGCTTTCAGGACAGCTTTGTCTGGGAGGATGGGCCCCGTCCACCTCGACATCCCCTCAGACATCTTCTACGGCGAAACCGAGGTCTCAGACACAACGACGTTCTTCCAAAAACCAGCCATGTACAGATGCACGTCACCCCCTCAGGCAAACCCGGACCTTGTAAGATTAGCTGCGGAGATGCTGGCCAACGCAAGCCTCCCGCTCATACATGTGGGCTCGGGGGTTTTGAGGAGCGGGGCTTCCGACGAGGTTAGAATGCTTGCTGAAATGCTTGAGGCCCCCGTGGTAACGAGCTTGGCGTCCAGAGGCGTGGTGAGCGAGGATTCGGTATACTGCTTGATACCTGGAAGCCCGGGGGCGTTGGCTGTGCAGTCAGCCGCTGACGTGGTTCTCCACGTTGGCGGCAAGCTCGGCGACACAGACTTCTGGGGCCGTTCCCCTCCTTGGGGAGAGGTTGGTGTCCAGCGCTGGATACAGGTGGACATAGACCCAGAGATGATAGGCTTCAACAGGCCTGTTGACGTTGCTTTAGTAGGCGACGCTAAAGCTGTCCTGAGACAGCTGTTGTCCGAGTTGAAAAATATGCCTTTGAGAAAGGGGAGAAACCTCTCGGAGCTGAGAAAGCTTGTCGACGACTGGATAAAGAGCTTCTTCGAAACAGCCCTGCAAACCTCTTACCCAATACATCCTTTACGGGCTATTTTAGAGGTTAGGAGCTTCTTTCCACACGATGCCATCAGCGTAGTGGACGGCGGAAACACAGCAGTCTGGGCCCACTACCTAAACCGCGTGTACGAGCCAGACACTTTCATCTGGGCTGCTGACTCAGGCCATCTCGGCTCAGGCCTTCCGTACGCGATAGCCGCTAAGCTAGCCAAGCCTGAGAAGCATGTCTACCTTCTCTCAGGCGATGGAGCGTTTATGCTGAACATCCAAGAGCTTGAGACCGCCGCCAGGCTTGGGACGCAGATAGTGGCTGTCGTTTTGAACGACATGCAATGGGGTATGATCAAGGGTGCTCAGAAGCTGATGGCTGGCGGCAGATACATAGGGGTTGACTTCAGCGACGCGAGGTATGACTTGGTTGCGGAAGCCATGGGCTGTTTCGGGAGACGTGTGAGCAGGGCTGAGGAGATCAGGCCGGCTTTGGAGGAGGCTCTGGCATCCCGTAAGCCTGCTGTGATAGACGTCACCATAGACAGGGAGGCAAACCTAACGCCTCCCGACCTTCAGACGCTGGCAGCAATCTGGCTTGAGGGATGCGTTCCGCCTGAAAGAGTTTACGATGAGGCTACCGTCATGGAGAGGTCATAGCTTAACCAAGACTTTCAAAGCCTGTTTTTTAGTGAACAGCTCAAAGCCGTGCGGCACCTCGTCGAGGCTGAGTTTATGGGTTATTATCCTGCTTGGGTCAAGCCTGCCGCTTCTAATGAACCTGATGAGCTTTTCACCATTTTTTATCGGGTCTCCTATCGAGAAGACAAGCTTTTTCTCAGTAAGCCAGAGCTGGCCCGAAGGAATCGTGTATTCATGCAGGTGGAACCCGACGACTGAGACTGTTCCCTTCCGTCTCGCAACCTCGATGGCTTTCAGAAGCGGTTCCCGCGTACGGCCAACCGCCTCAACAACAAAGTCAGCACCCACTCCGTCAGTCATGCTCCTCACCTCATCGGCCACGTCGGACACAGAGCCGTCGATGGTCTTGAACCCGAGATTCTTTGCTGCCTCAAGCCGTTCGCGGACTACGTCGACGGCTATCACCTGAGAGGCTCCGAGAAGTTCCGCGCACATTCCGCTTAGAAGCCCTATTGGACCGCATCCGATCACAACGACGACGTCACCCTCCCTCATCCCCCCGTTCACAACAGCCTCAAACCCTGTCGGAAGGCTGTCGCTCACGGTGACAAGCTTCTCGTCAGACACGTCTTCAGGTGCTTTGATCAGGACGGTGTCGGCGTAGGGTACGCGTACAAGCTCTGCGAAGGCCCCGTCCAAGCTTTCGCCGTAGACAGGGCCCATGCCGAAGATGTTTATGTTAAAACACTGTGTGTAGAGCTGGTGTCTGCAGTACCAGCATTCTCCGTCAGCAACCCAGCATGAGACAATAACTCTGTCGCCTTCTCGAAACTTTCTCACAGCTGGGCCGACTTTCTCGACAACCCCCATGAACTCGTGGCCCATTATCGCTCCTGGAACCGACGTAAGCTCTCCCTTGAAAACATGGAGGTCTGTTCCGCATATTGCCGCAGCCGTAGGCCTGACTAATGCGTCTGTTTCCGACTTTATCTCGGGTTCTGCGGCATCCTCAACTCTTATGTCACCAGCCCCGTACCATCTTGCAGCCCTCATATCCATCGCCTACGCCAAAAACTCCGTGGGAACTTTCTTCAAAGCGTTAACGAAAGCCGATGACGCGGCAGCGTTAGCTAAGAGCTTCGCCAAATTTCCTTTAACTTTGAGCTGGCCTGTCATGACCGCAACAGTTGGGTTCAGCTTTCCAAGAGCCACCTTCTTCATGTTCTCGTAACTTCCTGCGATGATTATGGGAGCCTGCTTCTCTTCAGCACTTTTCACCAGTTCGAAGGCCCTGCATTTGCCGTGGTAGAGGTCCAGCCAGGCCCCTGTCTGCTCGCTTTTGAAGAATTCCCTTACGGCTGGAGGCAGGTTTGTTACAAGCAGGGTTATCGGGTCTTCCCAGTCCTTGGCGGCGGTGTTGTATTCCTTGTCGTTGTTAAGAACCTCCACAAAACACTCAAACCACTCCCTTGAGCCGAAAACATACTTTCTCTCTTGGGAGGACAATTCTCAACAAACCATGTTGGTCAGTCTGTAATAAGTTTTTGGAAGGTTAGGTATTTCTGACGCTTTTGAAGAATGTTTTCATGCGTGTAGGCGTCGCGGTGGTGTTCGCCCTCTTCCTTGCAGGGTTTTTCCTCGGATATTTTGCCGACGGAGACAGAGCCTCAACGACAACCTTCACCGTTTTGAGGACGACGACGTTGACGCAGACGCTTCCGACAACAGTTTCTTACACGGTTAGGGAGATGGTGACAACAACGGCGACTGCTGCGACAACAGTATACGGCACCCCTCTAGTGGGCGGAAAACATGTGGATGTGGTTGCCAGAGTATTCAGGGTTGTCGACGGAGATACTTTCGACGCGTTTCCAGCTGGAAGGGTTAGGCTCGCAGACGTCAACACTCCTGAGAGAGGGCAGCCGGGTTATGCTGAGGCGACGGAGGCTTTGCGCAGGCTTGTTGAAGGAAAGACCGTCTACCTTGACGTCGACAACACCAACGTCATAGACCTCTACAACAGGATTGTCTGCGTCGTTTACGTGGACTACAACGCGACGCACGTCTTGAACGTGAATCTCTGGCTCGTCGTCAACAGACACGCAGTATTCTATGACTTTCCCAACGAGTTCAACCCTTCGCAGTGGAGCCTCTACGTCAGGAAAAACTAGCGGCGGAGAAGCCAGCCGAGCAGTATGCCGTCAAGTATCTCTGCCAGAGTCTTTTTCCTTTCCCGCGCTCTTCTCTCCTTCTCAGCCTCCTCCCGCACAACCTCATACCCAACTATCTTGGGCCGCAGTATGCTAAACTGGGTCTGACACTCGAGACATTCGAAGGCCTGAGGTATGTTTTCCTCAACTCTCGCGGGAAGTATGTTGGTGCTTCTGCATATGGGGCAGCTCACCGTCTGCCTAACAGTCTTCACACATTTTGTTGTAACGCAGGCCACTTAAGCTTTCTGTGTTTTGGGGCCGAAGGGCGTGTTGGCGGCTACTGCTTTATTAACTTTTAACTATTCTAATTATTAGAATCTTATTAACTATTTAATATACCGTAGAGGCACCGATATCGACCAAGATGGTTGGAATAAATGATAAGCGTGTTGCTCCTGTTTCATTCTCGATAGACGCTGCTTCATTAAACGAGTTTGAAGAGGCTGTGAAGGAAACGGAATGGCTTGAGGAGATTCACGCCGATAACAAGAGGAGCGAGAGAATAAGGAGAGCATTGAGAGCGACGAGAATCATTTTACGCACGTCTCCCGCTGAGGTGAGGCGGCATATTTTGAAAACAGTTGAATATTCAAGCGGCTTGGTTGAAAAAGAAGACGTAGAGATAGAGATATTAAAGAAAGAGTTAGAAAGCTTGGAGACCATTCTGTTGCTTCTTGCCGCTCTGGAAGAGCTTGAAAAAGGGAGACATGGAGGCGACTTTAAAGAAAGCCTTGCGCTAACGCTGCGCAACCAAAGAGCCATGCTCAGCGCTGGGAAGATTCGCGAAGTTAAGAAAACCTTAGACAGTCTATCGGTCATATTAACAGTCCCACGAAAGTAATTCTACAACCTTTTCATCGACGGAAGGAGTGTTTACCACATATGGATAAAGCTCAACCACAAAATGCTTGAGCGAAGGAAACTTCCATAATAGCGCTTTAGAATCCCTGGCGTATTCAGGAACATCATTCTTTTGTATTCTGGCCGGTGTACAAGATATCTGCAAAAAATTGTTTTTACGTGTGTCGAAATCTTCGTGACTGCTGTATGTTCTTATGATGGGATGGTGATTTTGTCCTTCAAACAAGATTTCCAAAACATCGTCTTGAAAAGCTATCTCATCCTTTTGATATACCGTCCATCTGAACGCTCTTCTAACCGCACATGTTTTGACATCGTCTTCTTCGCTGAAAACAGTTAGCAGTGGCTCCCAGTCTGGCCACGGAAAGCTTCCGTCAGTTTTCCAGACAAACCAATCAATAACATATCTTGTGCCGGTCTCCCTGTAAACGTTCTCAAAATTGTTCACCTCATCTTCCTCCATGTATGCACGTAGCCTAGGTTTTTCGCTCATGTTTGGTTTGCGAGATTTTCACACAGATAAAGACATCCTTTTCCATAGCTTAGGATGCCTCTACCGCACTTTACTGTCAAGGTTTTGCTCGAGGCCGACGACAACTTGAGCAAAGCTGTTGCTTACGCGAGGGCGCAGCTTCAGCAGCTTGGCGACGTGGGTGCGAGGGAGGCTGGAAGGCTTGAGTCATCGTTCACGATTCTTTCGTCAGCCTTGAAGAGAGCCCTCGGCATAGCCATCTTCGAAGCCGGCAGCTATCTCCAAGACTTTCTCAAAAGCTCTTTGAAGGCTTTCGCTGAATTTGAATCGTCTGCTGTGAGGCTTGCTTCTCTTACGGCTGAGGCGGGCCAGTCGGTATCTGGCTTGGCTGCTGCTTTCAGGGTTGCTGCTTCTGCGGCCGCGCGGGAGATGGCTGTGTCGGGGGTTGAGGCCATGAGGGCTTTAGAGGCGCTGGTGAAAGCAGGTCTCTCAGGCTCTGAAGCCGTGAACGCGCTCAGGTCGGCTCTTGCGTTAGCGCGTTTGAAGGGTGTTGATTTCGGCGAAGCGGCCAACAAGCTTGTCCAGGTGATGGCTCAGTTCGGCGTCGAGGGGGGCAGAGCGTCGCAGGTTGTTGACGTTCTCGTCAACGCTTCGAGGCTTGGGGTCGGAACTGCCGGCGACTTTGCCGCAGGCTTGGCCAACGTCGGAGCCGTGGCTAGGGCGATGAATCTCTCGCTGCAGGAGACGACTGCCTGGCTTGTTGCGTTGGAGAGAAGGCTGGGCTCTGCGGAGGAGGCTGGCACCCAGCTGGCACGGCTTCTGTCAAGCCTCTACGAGATTGCTGGAAAGCTGGGCGTCCCCATCAGAGACGCTGGCGAAAACCTGAGGTCTGTGGGCGACGTAATGACGGAAGTGCTGGTGAGAACGCGTGAGCTGGGCGGTGATTTCGAGGTTCTTCAACGGAGGCTTGCAGGCGTTGACGTCAGGGCTGTAAGAGCGTTGTTTACGCTGGCTCAGATGGGCGAGTCGTTCAACGAGCTTGTAAACCAGATATCGAAGACCGGAGCTGCTCTGAAGGTGTTTGAGGACTCGCTGGCGACGGCTGAGGGAAGGGCTGCGATGCTCAGAGCCGAGACCGACAGGCTTCAGAGAGTTGTAGGCGAATCTCTTTCATCAATCTACCAGATGGTCGGGCCCTATGTTTTGAAGGCGTTCGACGCTGTTGTGACTTCATGGAGGGGTATCGTGGCTGCTTTCGTGGACAGCAAGTTCGACCAGAAGCTCGCATACCTTGAGACGCAGCTGAGGGTTCTGGGAAGGATCACTGAAGAGCAGGCCTCCAGCTTAATCGCCTTCTGGGTTGAAGCTGGTGAGATAAGCGTCGCGGAAGCGTTGAGGATCGCTGAAGCCATAGCGGTCTATGACGAGAACATTCAACGGCTTGTGGAGCAGGCTGTGCAGGCCGGCGCCCAGGTTCCTGAAAGCTTCCGTCAAATAGCTGAAGCTGCACGCAGCATGTCGCTGGAGTCCTCGACGTCGATAGCTGAGGTTGCCATGGCTGTTAGAGCCGCAGAGCAGGCTGTCAAAGACCTTTCAACAGCCTCCCAAGCCCTGACCGTAAGCCTGAACTTCTACGACGTCCTCGCGAGAATCAACGAAGCCCTCGGCATGTCGACCACGTTGACCGAGGAGCAGGCAGCGAGCGCAAGATATCTCGCCGCAGCACAGTCGGCGGTAAACTACGTAAGCCAGCTTCTCACATTGCAGCAGCAAGCTCTCCAGCTCTACATGCTGGGAGCCGTCAACGCGGGAAATATGCTCACGTCGGTGATGAACAGCCTCGTGAACGCGCTTGCAGACGGCATCGTCACGCAGCAGGAGTTCACGGGATTGTTGAATGCGCTGGGAGTTGACGCAGCGGATGTTGCAGGCTCTCTACACGGCATGCTTGTGAAAGCATTGGAGACCACGCGACAGGCTGTGGAAAGCAACACGTCAAGCGTTCAGAATCTGATAAATACACTCAACAGCCTCAACGGCATGACTGTAACCTACAGGATTGTCGAAGAACATGTGACGGTCACATCGCAGAGTCAGCAGACGGAGACGAGCGGGGAAATAGTACACCAGACAGGCGGCAGGTTCTTCGAAGAATACCAACGTGGCGCATGGTCTGTTCCTTGGACGGGCCCAGCCATACTTCACGCCGGCGAGATGGTTCTTCCCCGAAACGTGGCCGAATGGTTTAGACGGGGAGGCGTGGGCCACAGCATAACGGTGAACGTGAACATGAACGTGTCTGGTATCTCTAACCCGGATAGGCTGGCTGAGACGGTCAGCCGTGAGATTGTCAAACGTCTGCGGGCGATGTAGGTGAGATGATGCTCTACCTCGAGGTTTTCGACAGCACAAACTGGGTTGACAAAACAAGAAAATGCACACGTCTCAGACGTCGGATTTCGGCGCGCAGCCTAGAATCTCTCGAGGCCGAGCTTGTGGAGACAGTCGGTGTGGGAACAAGGGTTAGGCTGCGAAAAAACACGTCTACTTTGTTCGAAGGTGTAGTTTATGAGGCGAGGAAGACACGTCGCGAAGGTGATGTAGCCCGCTGCGAGATAACCGCTTACACAGACTTGATTCTCTACGACCGTCACGTGGTTTTCAGAAGCTATCCGACGGGGACCAGGGCTGGAACAATCATCAAGGATTTGGCAACCCTCGAGACGGGGGTAAACGTCACCAATGTCGATGAAGATACTACGCCGGCTTTGAACAGTCAGTGGGACATTCAGAACGAGGTTGTTTTAAAAATCATGCAAAACGTGGCGCGTGGAACAAACTACTGGCTCAGGATGAAGCCGGGGAAGATGGTGTTCTTCAAGCCGAAGACCGTTGGGGCAGCAGCCGCCACAATAGACGACACTAAAATCATCTCCTCCGAATACTCCGAGGACAGATGGAAGCTGAAGAACAGAGTCATCTACGTTGGCGCCGGCGGTCAGGTTTTGGCTGACGTCAGCGAGGGTGCGGGAGACCTGCCTGTCGTCGTCCACGACCCTTTCCTCACCGACGCAAACGAGGCGCTGAGACGTGCAAACATCCGGCTTGAGTTAAACAAAGAATATGGAAAACAGCTCACCGTCGAAACGACTCAGACGGATTTTGAAGCCTTGAACGTTGATTTAGGCGACACAGTCAAAGTCAACCTCCCCAGCCTAGGTCTAAACAACGTCAACATGTTTCTCCTCGAGATAGAGTATGACCCACACGAGCTACGTTATCGACTGACGTTTGGTGGTAGGCTGGAGATGTTCGAAGAGTTTTTCGAAGAAGCTGTTGGAGGAGACGTGGCGGCAAAGTTTGGCCAAAGCCCCTCCATAACCGAGGAGAAGGTTGCTTCAACAAGCATTCTGATAGATGCGTTGAAAGCGGCTTCGAAGATACAGGCGAAAGCACGCACGGTGAGAATCGTCAACTCACCACCTCTCGTTTACGACAGCGGCTCAAACATCGTCTTGGACGACAGCGGTTATGTAGTCCTCGCATCAGGGTTTACAAACGGGGTTTTCGAATGGGGGTTCACACCCGAGTCGGAGACGTTCACCAAATGGCTGCGTGTCATCTACGACTTCGATGCTGGAGAGGGTAGCGTAAAAGCCAACCTTCTCCGCGGCGACAACACTACAATAAAATCAGAGGTCGACAGGTTGTATGAAATAGAGTATCTTCCGCATGTTACGGGAAGCGCGACCGAGGGGAACGCAAGCGAATGGAAAGCAGACGGCGGTGTTTTAACAGATTCCGCGATGGGGTTGGTCAACCGTCATTCCATAAACGTCGTGAAGACAGGCGCCTACGTAGAGGCATACTACCCCTCCGGCAGAAACTTGGGCTGGGATATCTCAAGTCAAAAATACTTCGTCGTCTATCTTTATTCGCTCAGTCCGGGAAGCGTTGAGGTCCGGCTTTACACGGATGCGAACAATTATCGGAAAGCGTCTCTGTCTCTGGCGGGAGGTGTTTGGCAACGGTTCGAGGTAACAATCTCAACCATGACTTCCGTCGGCTCGCCAACAAACACCGTTGACTGGATTGGTTTTGTCTCCACGTTGCCAAAATTCAACATAGACAGCGACCACTTCTTCTACCCGGTGAAGCGGGAAAAGATTAAGCTGAGGTTTATGCTTTCACGGCCCTCCGCCTCGGCTCTTACGCCTAAAATCAAATATGCTAAATTGGTCTGGAGGGAGAGTGGTTGAGCCAGATCGTTTACACGGAGCTGGAGGGTTTCCCCCTCCGCTGGCCCTATCTAACATTAGAGCCGCTGGATGTTGTCACAAACAAGACATGGCCATCCGACCAAACTTTCAACACATCCACCGCATCGACAACCTATACGCCGGCCGACGTAGGCTCTCCCACCGAGCTGGCCGTTTATGGCTCTCGAAAGCTGGGGCAAATAATCAGGAAGAACAGCGCGGCGGCGGCTGAGTTCTGGGATAGTTTTGAGGCAAGTATCAGAAAGGTTGGAAACCCCGGCGACCTGAAGGTTGAGATATACACGATGAGCCGCTCTTCAAATGTTTACCTAGAAGACTCCTTCTACGTTGACCCAGGCTCCAGCGGCGTTTATGATAGTGTTTCAACCACGACGTGGAGAGGATGTACAGTAAACTATCCGAACAAAATAATCTTAAGAGGAATGAAGCCGGCTGGTCCATCACCACAGCCAGATAGGGGACAGGTTAGGACAGCTAACGCAGACGGCTCCCCGTCTTCAACGGTTCTTGCCAGCGGTTCGGTCGACGCAAATGGAATAATTTGGTTTAACCCGCCTTTAGAGCTTTCGCCCGGCCTCTACACCCTAATAGCATATATGTCGTCCGGCACGGGCTATATAGAATACAACGTCCCATGGTCAACAGTTTTCCCCGACATGGGAACACCTCACAGCACATGGGTTTCGACAAACAGCGGCTCAACATGGTCGAGTGCGGGACGAACAAACTATCGTTTCAGAACTGTAATCAAAACGCTAGCCTATATTCCCGACAGCAAGCTCGGCGAGCTATCTGTACCAGGCACACAGATAGGAACAACCACAGCTTGGACAAGCCTATATCCAGCAGAAGATTCTAGACGTATAATTCAAGACACAACCAGCTATTATTACGTTGTTCTCTCAAGCCCCAGCTCACCTGACGTAAACAACTGCTACGTGCTCCAATGGGGAGGTTCATACACAGGCGGTAGCCCTTGGCATGTTCCGACGAGAAACCTTGCAGAAGAACACAGCGCTTTCTATGACGGCTCGACATGGGTTTACAAGCCACATGACTTACTCATACGCAAAACCTACTCCGAATACTCAGCCGTCAGCCACACATACACAAAGACATACTACCTAGGCCCCGGCTCATACAGCCCAAAGCTCAGCATACAGGTTAAAGCCGCCAGCGGAACCGTGTACGCAAGACCATTCACATCGTCAGGAGCACTAATAACACCCCACACGGAAAAGTCAACCACGTCAACCACCTACACCACGCTGTCCTGGGATGTTGTTAGCGGCGTCCCAGAAATCATAGAATCTTCCTCAAACCCCATAAGGTTTCTTGTAAGAGGCAACGGCGCCTACAACCAGGTAAGCTATGAGCCACGGCTCTACTACAACAAAAACCCCGTCACGCCACGGGACTTCGGGTTCACAGAACTCTATCTCATGAGGGTTAGAGCCGAAGCGGCCGACACGCTGGCAAGGCTCAACGACAAGACAAACATCTATTTCCCGGCTGCAGGGGACAGCGTAGTAATAGACCCCAACTTCAGGGCCCCTGTAACCAAAATATACGTTTTGAAGGGAAGGGTGACGGCAGACCTTCTGGGTGTTGTGTGATGCGCGACTGGTGGATAGACGGGGAGACAGGCCTTCCGCAGGAGGCTGCCGAGAAGATTAAGAAGAAAATTTCTTCAACCAGCGAAGGCGTTTTAATCGGCGAAGCATTGCTGATAGGCTTGGACGGGATAAAACCCGTTAAACCACTCTCGCTAGGCTCGTCGAACCAATACTTTCTAGACGTTGTCTCAGCCAACATCACGATACCATCCAAAACAGACGATAAATCAGATATCGTAGAAGCTGATATGAACGGGTTGGCCTCGCTGCGTCTTCCAACCGTCAAAAAATATGTTCGGAAAGGCCGGCCAGAGCTGGGTTTCCTGGCGGAGGAGATGCCCGCCGAGGTTAGAACTTCTCAAGGAGATATAGACTTGAAGGCGTTGATAGCCGTGTTGACGGCTAAGGTGAAGCGTTTGGAGGAAGCTGTTCTAGGCGGGGGTGGGACGGTGTGAGCTGGCTCATAAGAAGCAGTGGGAGAAAACAGGTTGAGCAGGAAAAACCAGTTGAAACAGTTATGGGAGTCAGCTGCGTCGTCAGAAACGTCGGCGAAGATCTCGTCGTCGAAGGCCGTGCAAGAACGAGAAAGGACGCAGACAGGCTTAAGAGGATTATGGCGGAGATGTTGAACGAGGCTTTGGGAGGCGGTGATGAAAACAAGTGAAGCCGCTCAGCTGCACCTCAACCTAGCCGACATCAACGTAAAACTCTACCCGTGGCAGAGAAAATTCATCGACGACGGCTCTCGTTTTAGAGTGCTTTTGAAACCGCGGGGCGCTGGAGCAACATTCACGATAGCGGTGGAAGCCTTGGCTCAAGCCGTGTTAAAGCCAGGGTCGACGATAATCCTTGTGAGCTACTCGATGAGACAGTGTCTGGAGATCTTTAGACATGTGAAGAATTTCGCGGAGAGGCTGGCGTCTAAGAGCTACGGATACCGTGGTGTCGCATACAGCTTTACCCATCTGTCGGGCATGAGGTCTGCTGTTCTCGGAAACGGCAGCAGGATAATCTCGCTTCCAAACAACCCCGACACACTCAGGGGATACAGAGCAGACCACGTCTACGTCGACGAAGCTGCGTTGTTCCGCGACGACTTCAAGATAAAAACAGCCGTAATGTTCACGGGACTGTCAACTTAAGGTCTATGGCCGAGAGCCTTACCCTCAAATCCCTGGGTGATGCAGAGTTGGGGTAGGCCTCGGCCGTCTTATAGGTTT
>JAWBJZ010000031.1:16726-21587 GCA_038832005.1 Candidatus Caldarchaeum sp. | reverse complement strand
GCCAACCCTGCGAACAGAGCGTTGAACGAAACTCAGGTAAGAAACCTGATCGAACAGCTGTACCAGAATGAGCTGAAACGGCTGGGATTCGACCAGCCTTTCATCGTGAGAAGCTTCAACTATCTTCGGGATGCTCTCTCCCTGGAGCTGGGAAGGTCGCTGTTTATCAGCAGCGACAGCGGCTCAAGAAGCGTTAGGGTAATAATCATGGAAAGACTGCCTAACACCGTCCTCCTCTTCACGACAACACAGCTCATACTCTTTTTCCTCGGTCTTTTCACAGGGCTTTTCCTCAGCAGAAGATACGGCAGCAGAATAGACAAAATAATGACCCTTTTAACACCTATGTCATCTCTGCCAGGATGGTTTTACGGTCTTTTTCTCATATTGATATTTGCCTCAGTTCTGAGAGTGTTACCCTATGGAGGGATGGTGGACGTCCCGCCTCCGACAGACCGTTTCGAGTACGCTTTGAGCGTGCTGCGTCACATGATACTGCCCATACTATCATGGCTGACCGCCTATTTCTTCATAAGCACATACACAAGGAGAACTTTCTTCCTCATATTTTCGAGCGAGGACTATGTGGAGGTGGCTAAAGCAAAAGGATTACCTGAGCCTTTAATTAGAAGACGCTACATTCTCAGGCCCACGCTGCCACCGATAATAACCGACCTGTCGTTAACCCTGCTGGCCTCGTGGACAGGCGCCATAATCACAGAAACTGTTTTCAACTGGCCTGGTGTCGGAAGCCTTTTCTACGTAGCCTCAGTGACGTTCGACACGCCCGTCCTCGTGGGGCTGGTTGTTATCTACGCCTACCTCCTCGCAATAACCGTGTTCGTCCTTGAGCTTGTCTACGCCATACTAGACCCGAGAGTAAGGACGGGTGTTATGGCTGGATGATGAGAGTAAAACCTCTTCTCCGTTACAAATCGTCTCTCGTGGGAGTTGGAATACTGTGCATTTTGATAGCCGTTTCCATATACACTGTTCTCACTATTCCCTTCGAGGAGGCTGCGAGACTTTGGCGGGCGGGGGAGCAGACCTGGCTCGACAACCCGCGGAACGCTTTACCTGCATGGGTTAACCTCTTCAGCTCCACAAAACTGCCCAGCACGCTGGTGTTTGACACGCAGAAACCCGGTCCTGAAGTCATAAAGGTGTCTGTAAGAGCCGGTGAAAACATAAAGATATCAAGGGTCGAGATAAGGTTTAGGTATGATTATGACGATTTCCCCAGCGAAGTTAACCTCTTCCTAAAATCCTCTTACAACACCTCACCACCCCAGCTAACGATAAACTGGGTAAAGCCTGACGGAACACACATTGACCTCAAAAAAACAACAATCTCGAGAGACGACAGGTTCTACATATCAGCTGACACAGCGTTATCAACTGAGCTGAACAAAATAATTGAAAGAAAGCTAAACAGGCAACCGCCCTACATCATACCCACTACAACAATCTTGCTTGGAGTAGAAGATGAAAGCATCCTAAACCCCAGCACGGTTAAAGTTTTGAAAGGTGAGTACAAGCTGTTGATCGAAGGGCTTCTGTTCGAACCCAACGCAGACTTTGACGCGAAACTTGTCGTTTACGGAAAAGTCTATGGCTGGGCTGGAACAGACCATCTACGACGTGATATAGGAATAGCCCTTCTGTGGGGAACACCTGTAGCGTTGCTTTTCGGAGTCTCAGCAGCGTTTTCTATAGCGTTGATCCAGATGAGCATCGGCGCCGTGAGCGCGTGGTTCCGAGGACCCGTTGACATGGCGATGCAAAGGGTTACAGAGATCTTTCTAGTCCTTCCCTTCCTACCAGTGCTCATAATGGTTTCAACCCTCTATAAAGTCAACATATGGGTGATCCTGTTGATAGTGATTCTGTTGAGCTCCTTCGGGCCAGGAGTCAAAAACTACAGGGCCCTGTTCCTGCAGCTGCGTGAATCACCTTACATCGAGGCAGCGCGTTCATACGGCGCGGGGGACTTTCGAATCCTAGTCCTGCATCTGATACCGCGTGTTCTGCCGACGATGATACCCTCGGTTGTCCTGTCGGCCGCAGACTTTGTGTTCTTGGAGGCGGCTTTAGCCATACTCGGGATAGGAGACCCTATAACTCCTACGTGGGGCAAGGTGATAGAAGACGCTTTCTACGCAGGAGCGTTGTTCAAAGGCCAGTACTACTGGGTTCTTATACCCTCCGCCCTGCTGGCATCCACCTCTATAAGCTTCGCCCTCATAGGATTCGCGCTCGACAAAATATTCAACCCTCGGCTGAAAGAGATATGAACCTTTTTCAACCGCTTAAACTGCGTTTAAACAATATGTTCAAAAACGGTCGGGAGGTGTCCGAGATTTTGACGGGTTTCATCCTTCTTTTCACCGCCTTTATAGCATCCCTGCTGATGGTTATTGGTGTCATAGAGAAAGACGTCGTTCTCAGCCTGTTCATCTACTCGATGTCCCTCGCCGGAATAGTATTCGGGCTTCATGGAATTCTCGGCTGGTACCAAGACCGGGAAAGCAATAAACAGTGATGCAGAATGTCCGCCAGCATACTGAAGGTGGAAAACCTGGTTCTTTACTATTCTACTTTAAGGGGTGTTGTCAAAGCCGTCGACCACGTAAGCTTTGAAATCAAACGGGGTGAAACGCTCGCGATAGTGGGCGAGAGCGGCTCAGGCAAGTCTTCAACAGCCATAGCAATAGTCAGAATACTTCCTCGTAACGTCGGCGCCTACAAAGGGTCTGTAATATTCAACGGCACAGATATTATGAAGCTGGGCGAGGAAGAGTTCCGGAAAAAAGTAAGGGTTGGAGGCATAAGCATGGTTTTCCAAGGAGCCATGAACTCACTCAACCCCGTCATGAGGGTTGAAGACCAGATAGCCGAGCCTTTAGTCATCAACATGGGTTACAGCCGACAGGAAGCTGTTTCAGAAGCGTTAAATGCCTTAAAACTCGTAGGGCTTGACGCAGCCGTTGGAAGACGCTACCCCCACGAGCTAAGCGGCGGCATGAAACAACGGGTTTTAATAGCTATGTCACTAGCCACCAAACCCAAGCTGATAATACTTGACGAACCAACTTCAGCGCTAGACGTCATAACTCAAGCAAACATAATGAACTTATTGAAAAAACTCAGGAATGAGATGGGGTTCACATACATGTTCATCACCCACGACCTTGGTCTAGCAAGCGAGCTTGCAGACAGCGTGGCTGTGATGTATGCTGGAAAGATTGTTGAAATTGGTCCAGCCGAATCTGTCTATTTGCAACCGAATCATCCATACACGAAGCTTCTGATGGACAGCGTCCCGACTCTCAGGGAGGATAGGCCGCCAAGCTTCATACCAGGTGCGCCGCCCGACCTCATAAACCTTCCAAATGGCTGCAGCTTTCATCCACGATGTCCATATGTTATCAGAGGAAAATGCGACGTTGATGATCCGCCGATGATTAAAGCCGACCATGGAAGTTACGCTGCTTGCTGGCTCTTGGAAAAGGAGCGGAAATGACAACCAGGGAAGAAATCCTTACGTTAGAAGACGTAAAGGTCTATTTTCCTGTCAGGAAGCTTTTCTCCGTAACCTCTTACGTGAGGGCTGTTGACGGCGTAAGCTCGACGATACGTCGGGGCGAAACATTGGCATTGGTCGGCGAAAGCGGTTCGGGGAAGACTACCCTGGGAAAAGCAATCATAGGCTTAGTTAAACCCACCGGCGGAAAGATATTGTTTGACGGCGTCAACATCTCAGAGTTGAAAGAAGATGAGCTTAAAAAGATCAGACGTAGGATGGGTGTGGTTTTTCAAGACCCATACTCCAGCCTAAACCCTGGTTTCACGATCTACAAAGCAGTGGAGGAACCTCTTGTGGTAAACAAGATAGGAACAAGCGAGGAGAGAAGGGAGAAAGTTTTGAAGGCTTTAAGCGACGTAAAGCTCAACCCGCCAGAGGTTTTCGCCTCAAAATACCCGCATATGCTGAGTGGGGGCCAGAGGCAGAGGGCTGCGATAGCTCGTGCGATCATCTCGAACCCAGACTTCATAGTTGCCGACGAACCTGTCACAATGCTTGACGCCTCCATAAGAGTTGAGATACTTCTGCTTCTGAGGGAAATACAGCAAAAATACGGTTTGACCATTCTGTACATTACCCATGATATGGCGACGGCGAAGTATTTTTCAGACAGGATCGCAGTGATGTATGCTGGTAAATTCGTTGAGGTAGGTCCTACGAAGAAAGTTCTCTCAAGCCCTAAGCATCCCTACACCCAAGCGCTCATAGATGCGATACCTGACCCTGACCCACGTAACAGGATGGCTTTCAGAAAAATAGTCACGGGGGAGCCGCCTAGCCTCATAAACCCGCCGCAGGGCTGCAGGTTCCATCCAAGATGCCCCTACTTCATTAAAGGAAAATGCGATGTCATCGAGCCTCCGCTGTACAGGTTTGAGGAGGGCAGGGAGGTTGCGTGTTTTCTCTATGAAACAGGTAGCGTCTGAGCTCATGCATAAATAGTCGTAGGCACCGGTGGTTTGAGATGTCGGAAGCCTTCGTCAAAGCCTACAAGCATGTTAGAGAGCAGCTGGAGAAAAACACGCCCGAAACAGTCATCCAGGAGAAGATGCCCGAGTTCAGGGACGGCGTTTTCGTGGTCAACAGATACGTTCCATCAGACCCGCCCATGCTGGGGATGGCTCTGAAAAACCCTGGAGTTCAGATAACCCGTGAAACAATCGTCAGGGTTGAAAGGTTTGCCAAGAGGAGAGGGCTTCTGATGCAGACGGAAGGCGAAAACATTTACCTGGTCTCCAAGGACGGCGTGAAAAGAGCCTGGCTAAGACCGGATTT
>JAWBJZ010000031.1:0-16716 GCA_038832005.1 Candidatus Caldarchaeum sp. | reverse complement strand
CGCAGCAACAACACCCCCACTCTTCGAAGCAATAGGGAAAGTCTTCTACAACCTTTCACCCGACCTCGTGTCACAGCTCGAGCTTTCAGACGGATGGGACTCGTCCATAGCCCGCCTGCTAGCCGACAAGCTTATGCTGACGAAAGCTACCGTGGCTTTGTTCTTCCTTTTTTCGCCAGCCCTATGGGTTGCAGTGTCATTGTTCCTCACCGAATCGCTTTTTTACCCACGGTGGGTCTTAGTAGCGTCGGGCGTTGTGGCTCTGGCAGCTGCCCTATACCTTATAAGGCTTTATCTTCGAGAGAACTTTCCAGAACTCTCGGAGAAAATAGACACAGCACGTCTTAAAAGGAGGCCAGCCCTCTAAACGCAATGGATAAATCAGCCCTACGAAAAATAGCTTCAGAATGCGTTTAGCCTTATGTTCGCAAACACCGCTCATACGGCTAATAAGAAACGTAAAAGGTTCAGACAACGTTCTCGACATCAGCTTACTGAAGGAGGGTGAGGACTATGTTTTCTCGCCGGGCGGGGTGACGAGGATGGTTTACCCTCTCCTCCGCCACATGATTCAAAAAGGTGTTTTGGAAAAAGCTTGCTGGGTTTCCCTTAACCCTAGAGGACCCGACAGGGTTTGGATAGACGGAATAGAGCTTATAAACGTAAAGATCGACGAACCTTATCTTAAAAGCTATGGTGTCGTAAAAGAACAGATGTGGAAGATCTTCCACGGCATATCCGACGATCCTCCTTCCTCTATCACAGAGCTCGCATGGCTAGACGATTACGCATACTACAACCTCTACAACAGAGTTTGTAGCGAAACCTTGATGGAGCTAGACCGCCGAAAAGACTTCGACCTTTTCTACATACATGACTTCCAGCAGATACCCACAGGACACATGCTGGCGACGTTGAAGCCTAAGGTTTTCCGGTGGCACATACCTTTCGATGAGAAGGTCGTTCCCGCCGACTGGGCTCCTTTCCTGGGAAAATATTTCAACTCCTATGATGCTGTAGTGGTAAGCTGCAGGTCCTACCTAGCCTCGTTGAGGAAAATAGGCTACGAAGGGAAAGCCTACCATGTTTATCCCTACATAGATTTCAGCGAATATCCAGTCCCCAGCAGCCAAAAAATACGTGAGCTCAGCGACAGGTTCGCCTTAGGGGATGACGATGTTGTAATAGCTTTAGTGGCTAGGCTTGACCCTATGAAAGGACACGACCTGGCGATTAAAGCTATGGCGAAGGTTGTTAAACGTTTTCCGAAGGTAAAGCTCGTCATAGTTGGGGACGGAAGTTTTTCAAGCAGTCGTCAAGGGCTTGGCCTATCTAAAGCAGAATTGTGGAAACAGAAGCTGACGTCACTTGTGGAAAACCTTGGGCTGAGCGGCAATGTCGTTTTCACCGGCCATCTAAGCCAAGAGGAGCTCGGATGTGTCTATGCGAGATGCGACTTCACTTTGCTGCCCTCTAGAGCTGAAGGGTTTGGCCTAGTGGTAGCTGAAAGCTGGCTCTATGGAAAACCTGCGATTGTAAGCAGTTCAGCCGGCATAGCTGAGCTGGTTGAAAACGAATCAACGGGGCTGTTGGTGAACACTGAGAATACCGATGAGGTTGCGGAGGCTATGAGCAAATTGATAGGGGATGAGAAGCTGCGACTTGAGATGGGAGAGAACGCCCGTAAAGCTGTTGAGCTATGCAGCATAGAGCGAGGGTTAAACGACGAGCTGAAAGTATTGAAGGCCGTAGGGGAAGGTGAACAAGATGAACCTGGTTGAGGTCATGGATGTAACACTTGTGCTGGTCCGTGTAGCTGTAGTTGCTGGAATTCTGCTGGCTACCTTTATCTCAGCACGGTTTGTCGGCACGATTCTCAGAAAAGGATTACGGCTTGTCCCACCGCTTGTCGCCGACCAAGTTGTAAGATGGGTCTCGGTCTTCATATGGTTGGTAGGGCTGCTTCTCGCAGTAAACCAGCTTGGGCTAAATCTCGACATTCTGCTTTTACTGATAGCAGTTGCAGGAGTAACGTTTGCGATTGCTTCAAAGGACATTCTGTCGAACATTGTGTCAAAATATTTTTTAGGGATATACATACCAATCAAATCGGGTGACAGCATTCAAATAGCTGGTTTCTCTGGGAAGGTTGTTGAGATAAACCAGATAGCTACTCTGCTTCTTGACGATGAAGGTTATGTCGTGGCTGTCCCCAACTCGGTTTTCGTCAAAGATGTATGCGTTAACAAGTCTTCTTTAGCCTCTCAGCGGGTAACCATACCTGTATCGATATCGTCTAAGATAAGCCTACCCAAGGCCGAGGCCGAGCTTCTGAAGCTGGTTTACAAATACAAGGTCCACTTAGACCAACGTTTTCCACCTATCTTTACTGTGAAGAGCAGAGGCTCTTCCCAAGTAGAGGCTGAGCTGGTCCTGCTTGTTGCAAGGCCTGAGATTAGAGAAACTTTAGCAGCTGAGCTGGGTTCAAAAATCAGGGAGAGGCTCGACGACCTATCGCGTGAGGATGGAAAGTGAAAGAGAGGCAGCTGACGTTCCTATCACAGATATCAGCGGTGTTGCGAGGAAGCCTAGCACGATAACCAGTACTATCAACGGCGACATCGAGCCTCCCATGGTTATTCCAGCGTCATGGGCTTTCAACACGCCCTCGCCGAAAAACACAGCCCTAACCATCCTAAGATAGTATCCCGCCGTGATAGCTGTCGCGAACACCGCTATGGCGACAAGCCAGGTCCATCCAGCCTCAACCCCTCCTGAGAAGATCATCCACTCGCTCATGAAACCGCCTAAAGGCGGTGTTCCAGCTATGGAAAGCCCGCCCAGAAGCATGGCTATGGCTGTGAGAGGCATCTTCGAGGCCAGTCCCCCCAGCTTCCTTATGTCTCGTTCGTTGACTGTGTGTATCAGAACTCCGGCGCCCATGAAGAGCAGGCCTTTGGCGAACCCGTGGTTGAGCACGTGGAACAACCCTCCCTGAATACCGACAACGTTAGCTGTGGAAAGCCCGAACACGATGTAACCGATCTGGCTTATGCTGCTGTAAGCCAGCAGCCTTTTGACATCTGTTTGAACGAGAGCCATGACACCTCCCCACAACATGCTCGCAACAGCCAACAAAGCTATTGGAAGCTGTATGTCTGCGAAGGTAAACGGCAGTACTCCCAGCACAAGCCTCGCCAAAGCATAAACCCCGGTCTTGATCATCACGCCGCTTAAGAGGACGCTTATCGGCGTCGGAGCCTCGGCATGGGCGTCAGGCAGCCAGGTGTGGAACGGGAAAACAGCCATCTTGACAGCCGCGCCTATGAAGATGAGTACAGCTATTGTCGTGAGAACAGGCTTTAACGAGGCAGCCTGTGTCGAAGCCAGGGTCATGAGTTCGAAGATGTTGAGGTTGCCGAACAGTGCGGCGAGCCACGCTATTCCGATGAGAAGCGAGAGGGCTCCTGCGTGGGTGAAGATGAAGTACTTGAAGCCTATGAGACGTGGGTTGCCCGTACCCCAGTAGGCTATCAGCCCGTATGAAGGTATCAGCATCAGTTCCCAGAAGATGTAGAAGAGGAAAAGGTTGGTGACCAGCACAACCCCTATCATCCCTGCCACAAAGAGCAGCAGCAATGTGTAGTAGGCTGTCAAACCATGTTCTCTCTCCAGGTACTTAACCGAGTAGACGGTTATGAGAAGGGCGAATGGGTAGCTGAGGCTGTCGAGGACGAAACTGACCGTCAAACCCAGAGCTGGAACCCACTCGTACTCCTCGTGGAAGACACCACCGGCCAGTACCGCCGGCGTTAAGTATAGCAATATGGCCAACGGGATTAGAAGGGCCATGTTGCAGAAGACCGCTGCAGCCCGCCAGGAGGCAGCGCGGCCAGCTAAAAACGTGAAAGGTGTTAGGACAATGGGGAGGATGACGGCAACGGAGAGAAGGGGAAGCTCCAAAACCGTTCCCGGCAACATCGGCCTCAGTTTCTTAAACTACAATTTAATGGTTGACAGAGCCTTGAAGCAACTAAACAGCCGGAAAAAGCTCTGCGGGGACGCGCGTTTTGACAACACATAAATATAATTAAACACAGCTATTAATGCATGAAGCTGTCATCTCCACCAACCCGTTGGGCTTTAACATCCGTAGTGGCGGCTGCCATGAAATATGGTCCGACGCGTGTATCCCGCATCGCCTACGAGCTGGACATGCCCGTCGAGACATGCCGATACTACCTGAAGAGGTTCTACAAAGCGGGCTTCAGGTTCCTGCCGGTGGTTGACTACAGGGCCCTCGGGCTTTCGCCCCACGTTGCTTTCATAAGGTTCAGCAAACAAATCGACGGAAAGAAGAGGGAAAACTTCCTCCGCTGGCTCGACTCAGTCTACGTCGTCTACAGAGCCTCACTCAACCAAGAACGCGAATACATGCTCGAGGTAGTACCGCCCGAAGGCGACGGAAAAACATACCAAAAAATGCTCAGCTTTCTCCAAGACGCTGGCGTGCTCGAAAACTACCAGTTACACAACATAGTTGACGGATACTATCAGCCCATGTGGCTTGCAATGTATGATTTTACGAGGGAGGGATGGGCCGACAAAATAGAAGGAGTTGACGTGCCGAAAATACCTATGTCCGTCAACGGAAGCATGGTAAAGTTCGACAAAACAGACCTGTTGGTCTTGAAGGAGCTTGAGAAAGAACCAACAGTGAAAATGAATACAATATCCCAAAGATATGATATCGCACCCCAGCTTCTAAGCTACCACAGAGAAAAACATGTAGAAGGGTCTAGATTAATCACAGGGTACATACCCGTCAGGAGAGCCTTGCATAAAGATATGAGGGTAATCCTGTTACAGACCATGCAGAACCACATTACTGACAATGTGAAGATTAGTTATTTGCATTCAGTTAGAAACGTAAACTACGGATCGTTACTGCGACTGCATGTACCTCTAACCATAAATTTACAACAACACTACAAATTCGAAATAGCGCCGTTGGATATCGTTAGACTCACGGTACCCACGGAACACTTTGATCAGAAGAAGTGGTTACGTTTGGCCATCTTTGCTGAGAAACTGCAAAAACTAACCGTGGATGCGAAATAAATAAAGTTGGGTAATACGTGTTTAATCGATGGCGTCTATTGGCTCACCGGCATAGACTCCAACTAACAGCTGACATAGAAGTAACGTTCCGAGAACGGCCAATGCTATTACGGTGTATTTTGACGGGCGTATTGTCAGCAGGGTTTTTACCTCGTTTACTATTCCTATCATTTTACCTCGGTGTGTTGCTTGTTTGGCTGAAGAAAAGTTTTTCGTTTTGATTTGCCATAATGATATTTAAACCTATACTATGTTTAAAAACCCAGCCACAAGAATGGCCATAAAAACTGCAAAAGGCCATACTCGGCGGAAAGGTTAAACGGCCAAAACACGGCTTTCCGAGGAGTTTAGAGTTTGTGTGTCTTTCTTTGTTGCCGTTTGGTCATAATGCTAAAATACTATTATGGGGAATAAGAATTAGATGGAGCAAGTTCATGAAGGTGCGTCCGACCTGAAACCCGAGGCAGATTCACGCATCCTTACGGCAAATCCGCAGTTCGACGAAATAGTCACGTTCTATACGGGCATGACTGTCATGGTTTCCGACGAGACTTTCAGCGAGGGAAGAGCCTTTCTCCACGCGTTGTTCAAACATCGGCCGTTAAAGGAGCTGGTGTCTCCGAGGCAGAGCTGGTCCGACGGTGGATGGAGAATCCCTGTAAACATCGAGAACCTTCAAGAGCTTTCGATTACCGTCAACAAGCTGAGGAGAAGCCTTCATCCCCAAATACTCATCCACTCATACCTGCCTGAGCTACTTGTCAAGCACGGGTCAGACCAAGTTCTGAAGCTTCTGAACTTCTGGCAGGCTGAGGTGGAGCAAACAGGCCACGTTGAGTTTTACCTGATTCCCAAGAAAACTTTCGTTGACTTCGAGAGAAAGCTCGCCGCCCTAGTCGACGGAGCGATAGAAATCTCCGTAGAACGTGTACAAAACGCCATCCAACAATATTTTATCCCCATAAGGATTGCGAAAGACGAATACCATCTTAAGCCAGTGAGCTACACAATTGAAGGGGGCGAATTAATAATCAAACCCGCTGGAGAAATGACGATGGACATAGGTCAGTTAAGGCTTGTTGCACAAGAAATGGCCTCGGACCAGGAGACGATCTTGACTATAGCCCAACGCAACTACCGCGTGCACTCTCTAGCTGACTTCTTTATGCTGAAGGAGATGGATGGGTGGAAAACCTCTTGGTTAAAACAGGTTTTCCCCGACGAGTTCGACAGGGTTTTGACGAAGATGGCGGCCTATGTCAGGGAAGGCGTCCTGAACTTTGGTAAAACGCCGTTTCAGGGTGGGGAGGCGACCGACTTCACGGAGCTGGAGCAAAGATGCGTTAGACGGCTTAAACTGTTATGCTCTGGAGAGGCGGTCGATGTGCTAAACAACGTGGCGGAGCTGGTTGCACAAAAGACGTCTCAACCGAGCGATTCTGGAAGCCTGGTTGGATGTTTGCAGGAACTGTACGCAAGGCTGTACGCCTTCAGCCTTCAGGCGAAGATGGCTAAACGGGGTTTGGAGAAGACGTTGGAGGACGCTTTGGAAGATGTCGCTGAGCTGAAGGCGAAGGTTAGGAAGCTTGGGCAAGATGCCTACGCCGTTGAGATAAGCAACTGTCCATTCTGCCGAGGATTGCAAACACAGGGTCCGGCATGCGAGAACTATCTAGCAAACATGCTGAAAGGCCTGTCTACGGTTTTGACGGGGCGAGGGCTTGCGTGTTCAGAGGTGGAATGCAGGGCGTCGGGCGGCAGGAAATGCGTTTTCCAGCTTAAAACTGTCAGGCAAATCCGAACAGAAACCTAAGAAACAATACTATCAGCAATGCGAGGCCTATTATCAGGCCGCTGATGTTGATGTTGCTCTCGCCTGTCGGGATGTTTCGGAAGAACTGGACGAACGAGATCGTGGCGCGTGAGAGTGCGTAGTTGAACCCGTCGATGACTTTAAGCTCGACAAACCTGAGAAGCGCTGAACCAGCCCTGTCTAACCCGTCGACAAAAACCCTGTAGTAGAAAGCGTCGATATAGTATCTGTTGACCAGCAGCTTATGCAGCGCGGCTCCTACTCCAGCCCTCCTAACCTCTTCAGGGCTTTTGACTCCCCCAAAGTAGAAGATGTACCAGAGCCCGGCCCCCGATGCTATAATCGCTGCTGAAGTAGCGTAGGTCAAGATGCTTGTCGAGACCTCGGCATGCACGCCTAGGTAGCCGTGGAACATTTCTTCAAAGAACGGGCCAGTCACACCTATTGCGACCGACATGGCCGCAAGTATCATGAGTGGAACCGTCATAACGTAAGGTGCTTCGTGGGCGTGTTCAACGTGGTGTGTTGGTGGTGCGAGAAAGACTTTGTAAAGCCATCTTAGACTGTATGTCACCGTCAGCACGGAGGCTCCGACCATAAACAGGAAAACTACTAGGTTTCCGGCGTCCAGCGCAGACTCGATGACGATGTCCTTGCTCCAGAACCCGCTGAACAACGGGACTCCTGACAGCGAAAGCACGCCGACGGTCGAGGTCCAGAAAGTTATGGGCATTTTTGCCCGCAAGCCCCCCATTTCATCGAGGTTGTTCGTGTGGACGGCGTGTATCACAGCTCCCGCTGCAAGGAAAAGCAAGGCTTTGAAAATGCTGTGGCTTAAAACGTGGAAGACCCCTCCAAAGAAACCTATCTCAGACGCCATTCCCAGAGCCGCAAGCATCAACGCCAGCTGGCTTATGGTCGAGTAGGCGATAACCCTCTTGATGTCAGGCGAGACAAGCCCCATAGTTGCGGCGAAGAAGCTTGTGAAACCAGCGACCAAGCCTACGACCATGTACCAGTCGGCCAGCAGTGCGGGTGGAAAGGCTTCAAAAGGAATGACCGTGAAGATCATCCTCGCAACGATGTACACCCCCGCTTTAACCATGGTGGCTGCGTGGATTAGGGCCGAGACGGGGGTGGGCCCTTCCATGGCGTCGGGGAGCCAGACGTGCAGGGGGAATTGTGCGGACTTGCCTACAGCGCCGCCGAATATAAGAAGCAACGGGATTGTCAGAAAAGCCGTGGAAACTATTCCAGCACTTACAGCCTCGTGCATGGCCTTCTCAAGGCCTGTGAAGCTAAAGGTGCCGAAGGTGATGAAGAGAATAACTATGCCGACAAGCATCGAGGCGTCCCCAACCCTCGTGGTCACGAAGGCTTTGATGCCGGCGTGGTTCGCCTCAGGCCTTTTGTTGTAGAACCCGATCAACGCGTAGCTGCAGAGCCCTACTATCTCCCAACCCACGTAGAGCATTAGAAAGTTCTCCGACATGACAAGCAGCGTCATCCCGCCTATGAAGAACAGCATGAAAAAGTAGTATCTCGGAAGCCCCTCTTCATGGGCCATGTAGCCTACGCTGTAAAGAATTATCAGAGCGCCTATGCCTGTGGCGATGGAGGCCATCAAAACGCTGAGAGGGTCCACAAGTAAGCTTGCTTCAACAAACTTACCCTCTCCCAACGGGATCCAAGGCACTTTAACAACCAATCCATGAGAGCCGACGCCGTAAACGTCGGGTACCATGGAAAGGCTGAAAGCAGCGGCCGTGAACGTGACAACCACAGAGAAAACCTCGCCAACCCGCTTCCCAGCTCTGAAGAAAACAGGCACGAAAACGCTGCCGACGAGCGGGATAACCCAAGCCAGCCAAGGAGCGTAAGGCAACATACTGTCTCTCAACGATTTTCGCATAACAAGAATTTAAAGGCGTCGAGCTCATTTGAATCAAGGTCCGAAGCGACCCTGCCCACATTCTAAGCCGGTATGGATGCAGCCATTTTTTCAAAAATTTTAATCCTGCTACAGAATTTGTTTGACGTTATGATGGCTGTTCTGCTTGTCACATACCCGCGTGACAAGGATTACGCTGGATGGTGTAGAAGCCTTGTCGAACGCAGGCTGGCCGCCTGCATAAACCTTGTTGGAGTTAACTCGGTTTACCGGTGGGACAACAGCGTCGTCGAGGACGGTGAGGTGTTGCTTTTGATTAAGACGAGTGAGGAAAAGGTTCAACAGCTGAAAGAGACAATAGCGCTTGAGCATCCCTACAAAATACCTGAAATCGTTGAGCTAAAGCCAGCGGACGTAAACAAGCCATACCTACAGTGGGTTTTGGACAGCACACAGAGTTGAAGAGATACATAATCATCGTGGAAAACACTGGGCTTAAGCCTTTAGACAGACCATTGTTGATGGAGAAGCTGAGGCAGGCTGGGTTTAACGTCGTAGACGTACGGGTTGCGACAAATCACGTAGAGATAGACCTTCTCTCCGACAAAGCTCCTGTGATCGACGGGTTTAGGATGGTTGAGACGGTTGAGGTTGCTGGAACGACAGTCTCAGACCCCTACACGGTTTTCAGGGAAGCTGTTGAGCTTTTCGACTCTGAGCGTTTCTGGGAAGCGCATGAAAGGCTGGAACCTCTTTGGAGAGTTTCGCAGGGCAAGTTGAGAAAAGCGCTCCACGGGGTTATACTCGCTGCCGCAGCGTTTGTCCACCTCCAGAAAGGAGACGAGAAGGGGTTTGTGTCTATAGCAAGCAGGGCTGTGAGAGAGCTTGCAGAGGGCGAACGTTTTCTGTGGAAACTGGACACACAGAAAGTTTTGCAGCACTTGAAAGAGTCGTCTAAGAAAAAACAGATTTTCAAGCTATCCCCATTATTTGAATGAAAGGTTTATAAAAAGACCACAAACCTAAGAAAACGTGAAAACATCTACAATAGCCATGGCGGTTGTCTTCACAGCGTTGGTTACCGCTGCGACTATGGTACTGAGCGTTTACTTCCCCTTGACACGTGGATACTTTAACTTGGGGGAGACGATGGTTTATCTTTCGGCGTTGGTTGGAGGACCTTTTGTAGGTGCCTTCGCCGGCGGTGTAGGCTCGGCTTTAGCGGACATACTTCTCGGATACACCGTCTTCGCCCCAGGCACTTTGGTCATCAAGGCTGCTGAGGGCGCTGCTGCAGCCCTTCTCTACCGAAGGCTAAGAAACCTTACGATGCGTAGGGCTGTTGCCCTGTCAGCGGGCGTCGTAGGACTCTACTTCATAACACTTGTGCTCGTCGGTGTTTACCTGATGAGCGGAGCCGTTGAAGTGGTCTTCTACACGGGACAGAGCTTCCAGCTGCTGGTTTATCCGACTACATGGGTTTTCTTAGCGTTGTTAGGCTCGGCCGTCCCAGCCTACTACGTCTTCAAAAAGAAGGAGACGGAGGCCTGGCTTGTTCTATCCCTGCTTGCAGCAGGGTTGGTGATGGTTCTGGGATACTTTCTCTACGAGTCTCTGGCGGTTGTCCTCGAAGTTTTACCCGACATTATACCAGTTACTGAGGTGCCGTTGAACATAGGGCAGGTCGTTGTTGGCTCGGCTGTCGCAATCCCGGTCTACAAAGCGGTAAGGGCTCGTTTAACAGTGCAGCCGCTCAGCCGTTGACAGGCCCGTATTTCTGCTCCACGACGCTGTAGCCCTTCTCCTCCAGTAGTTGGGCCAACTCGTATCCCCCACTCTCTACTACACGTCCACCATACATCACGTGAACTACATCTGGCTTAAGATAGTTAAGTATCCGCAGGTAATGCGTTATGACTAAAGCCCCCATACCGGTTTGCTGAGAAATCTTTCTAACACCCTCGGCAACTATTTTCACACCATCGATGTCAAGTCCAGAGTCTGTCTCATCCAAAACAGCTATGCGCGGGGAGAGTATAGCCATCTGGAGAATCTCGCATCTCTTTTTCTCCCCGCCTGAGAAACCCTCGTTCAGATAACGTCGAGCTATGGAGGGGTCAAGCTTCAGCAATTCTATTTTTTCCCTCAAAAGCTTCTGGAACTCAGCCACGCCGATCTTCTCCTTCGACTTGTCGCCGTCGCCGCCGTACTTCAGGTTTATGTAGGCTCTTCGCAGAAAGTTTGCCAGCGTGACGCCCGAGATCTCGACAGGGTATTGAAAGGCGAGGAAAAGACCACGCCTTGCCCTCTGGTCGGGGCTCAGGTTGACTATGGATTCGCCGTCAAGCTGTATGTCTCCGCTGTCGACGGTGTATTTCGGATGACCCATTATCACGTAGGCAAGGGTGCTTTTGCCGGAGCCGTTGGGTCCCATGAGGCTGTGTATCTCCCCTTCCCTGACGGTTAGGTTGACGCCTTTCAGTATCTGCTTGCCCTCGACGCTGGCGTAGAGGTCGACTATCTTTAACTGCATTCTAACCATGGAAATATAACGCCGTTATTTAAAGACGATTAAACAACTCCCGGCGGAGCACGCCTAAACTGCCTCATAATCCTAGAAGCCTCCTCAGTAAACAGAATCTGAGCCCTTATCTTCTCAGCCGCCTCCTCCAAGGCTGATGTGTCGAGGTTCTCTATGCCGACGATTTTAGACACAACTCTCAGGACGTTGCGTGAGGCGAGTGGCTGAGGTATTTCGGGGTTGTCGATCTCGCCCAGCAGGCAGACGCCCTCTAACCCTGTCTCATGAGCAAGTCCGAGAACCAGCCCGTTGAAGCCTGTTATGTAGCCCTCGTCGGACAACGGCTCCGCTCCAGCCTGCTCGGCAAGCTTGGAAAGCTCCTGCCCCGTGGAAGCGTAGAAGACCCTGCCCTGAGATGGGGACCCCCTATGTGCTGCTCCGACGGAGATTACCCTTTCTACGCCGAGCCTCCTCGCGAACGAGACGACAGCTTCGACCAGCTCGTACAGGGAGCTAGGCTCATGAGGCTGGTATTCGCCTGTCATGACTATGAAACTCCTTTGCTCAACCATTCTGTAAAACCTGAAGGCTGACCGACGGTACACAACCTCCCCCTTTCTGTGCATGACGTAGGGAGGCCAATAGCCGTGAATAACTCCGAAGACTTTCATGCCAAGAGTCTTAACTAAATGCTCCATTGCTATTCCCGCGACGTTACCCATGTCGGGCAAGCCTGTCACTAGGTAGTAGGGCTTGACGGGCGGTTCGTCAACTATGACCGGGTTCAGCACGGCTAACTAATGTTTTCGCTTCTTTTAAGATTGTAGGATGCTGTGAGTAAACGTTTTGAGCATCTTTTTCGACAGCTTATGCGTTGAGGCTCACGGTTTACGGAGGCGCTGGACGCATAGGCGGCAACAAAATCCTGCTCGAAGGAGTGGATGGAAGAATTTTCCTCGACTTCGGCCTGGACTTCAACGCGAGAAACGAGTATTTCAGCACCTTTCTCCAGCCGAGAAAGTTCGCGCTGATAGCTGATTACGTCATGACGGGCGTCATCCCGCCTCTCAAAGGGCTTTACAGGCCAGACTTGGCGCCCGAAACCCTTACAGCTGAACAACCCTTCGTAGACGCCGTCATAGTCTCGCACGGGCACTTGGACCACTACGGACATGTAAGCCTCACCAGGCCCGACATAGCCGTCTACATGGGCGAAGGAACGAAGATAATCACGAAAGCGCGAGAGGAGTCGAAACCAAAGTCTGCTGAAAGCCTTTTCTCGGAAGCCGAACGCACCATCCACGTCTTCAAGACCGGAGACCGTTTCCAGGTCAGCGGTATGAACGTCCGGCCCGTTCACGTGGACCATTCGATTCCAGCGGCCTACGGGTTCATAGTTGAAGGCGACGGAGGAGTGCTAGCCTATACTGGCGATATACGTATGCACGGTCCGCGTAGAGACATGACGATAGACTTCGTCGAAGAATGCCGGAAGACTGGAGTCGACACCTTGGTGGTTGAAGGGACTAGGCTTGCCGAGAGCGTAAACAGCTCGGAGGATGATGTGGAGGTTTTGATGACTAAGACAGTGCTGGATGCTGGGAGGCGTTTGGTGGCTGTGGTGGTTGGGATGTTGGACTTCGACAGGCTCAAGACGATCTTAAGGGTTTCAGAGCTGACGGGCCGTCTTCCCGCCATCTCGCTCCACCACGCTCACGTCCTCAAATCCTTGTCTGGAAAAGGCTTGAGGATGGATGTGCCTCAGATGGCCGACGGCAGGCTCGTCGCATACCTGGAGCGGCGGAGGTCCGGAAGATACGTAAAACCGGATTACCCGAGATGGATGGCTAACCTAATCGATTCTGTTCCAACGGTGAGGGAGGACGAAATCAGGCAGAGCCCTGAAAAATTCATGCTCGTGTTGAGCAGGGCCGAGGACATAATCGAGCTGGCCAGCGTCAAGCCTCCAGACGGCTCGCCTTTCATTATCTCAACGAGCGAGCCACACACCGAGGAGCAGTTCCTCGAAATGGAGAAGATAAACCGCTGGGCGGAACTGCTGCGGCTCAGGCTTCATCACATACATGCGTCGGGCCATGCCTCAGGCCCAGACCTACTGAACATAATCAAGCAAATATCGCCTAAGAAGGTTGTGCCAGTTCACACGGAGGTTTCACAGCTCTACCCAAGCATGCTTCAGCGTGAAAAGATAGACGTCGAGGTTATTGTGCCCGTATACGGGCAGAGCTTTGAAGCCTTCTAGCCTACCTCGCCCTCGACCTCACGTACGGCTCGAGCAGGCTCCACAGCCATTCGGCGAACTCGGCCGGGTTCTTAGTCTGGACGTAAACGTCGCCGGGGCCTCTGACGGCGACAACAAGCCCCTCACCGCCCAGAAGAGTGGACTTGAGGCTTCCGAACTTCCTCACCTCGTAGCTGCAGCTGTCCGAGAATGCGGCTAGGTGAAAGTTGTCTACAATCAGCTCCTCTCCAGGCCTAAGAGAGATTTTCTCTAGCGCTCCGAACGTATTTATGAACAAGTCGCCTTCACCCGAGACCTTTATCATGAAAAGCCCTTGGCCGAACAACCCTCTCGTAAAGCCCTGCCACTTTATGTCAAGGTCAATGGATGGGCTTGAAGCGACGTAGGAGGATTTTTGGATTATGTAGCCTGAGTTCCTCGACACTTTAAGGTGAGCTATGTCGCCCAAAGGCGCTGACACAAGCGCAACCCTTCCAACGCCGTTTACGGCTTGGTATTGGTTGACGAAGAAGGATTGGCCGCCGAGGATCTTGAGGCCGAGGGTTGAGAGAAAGCTGGCTTCCCTCATCCGGGTAGTAACCTGTATGTTGGGGGTCATGTAGGTCATGGCTCCAGCCTCAGCGTCTATCGCCTCCCCGGGCATCAGCTCCGCCTCCAGCAAAGCATACGCGGGCCTGTTCCTTATCTCAAAGCGCATGTTTGTGAGAACCTGTTATAGCTATAAATAGTTTGCAGCGGCGAGAGGCACATGCTGTCAACGCTTTTTCATGCCGCGCATGTCTTCGCCGTGGTTTTGTGGATTGGCGGCGTAGGCTACAGCTTGATGGTTTTGCTTCCGAGCCTTTCCACGGTATCCCTCCGTGACAGGGCAAGGTTTGTTCCCAAGGTTCTGAAACGGTTTTTGACAATTGTATGGCTGAGCATAGCCGTCGTCAGCTTATCGGGTCTTTATCGGATGGTGGCGGTGATGAATATAACTGCGTTGCCTCAGCTCTCGTCCAGCCATTATGGCCAGCTTCTGTCCGTCAAGCTCGTGTTTGTCATTTTTCTCCTTGCGGTCGCGCTGTCGGTTACGTTGAGGGTTTATCCAAAGGTCACAAATCATGTCAGGCAGCATCTCGACGAGTCTCCTGACGTTTACAGATGCCCCGTCTGCCGTGAAATCTCAGGGTTGATGAGGGTTCATCTGATGGCTGGGCTCTCGATGGCGGCTGCGATAATCTTGTTGGCTGCGTTTCTGAGAGGCGCTTAGCTACATCTCCTCAAGCAACGGAAGCCCAACAACCCATGAGGCTGACGTCAAAGCCGTCCTGAAGCCTTCGACAACAGCAAGCCTAAAGGCTTTTACATCTTCTTGGGCGGTTAAAACAGGGCAGCGCTCATAAAAGTCGTTGAAAACCACAGCCAGCTCCCTTAAATAAGAGACAACTCTGCCGACAGAAAGCATCCGTGCAGCCTCCGCGAACACTAAGGGAAGCATTCCAATAGTTTTGAGAAGCTGTTTTTCCTCTTTCTCAAGCTGGGAGCTGTATGGCTTCGACGAAGGTCTGACATCGGCTTTCTCTAAAATCCGCGTCGCCCTCGCATAAGCATACTGTATGTAGGGTCCTGTGTCGCCTTCAATGTCTGAGGCCTCTTCGCTGTCGAAGACAATCATCTTTTCGGGGTCGGACCTGAGCATGAAATATCTGAACGCCGCAACCGCGATCTTCTCGCCGACCTCTTCGAGCTTTTCACGACTCCATTCTGGATGTCTTGTGGAAGCGCCTGCAATAGCCTTCTCCTTAATGTAGTCGAGCAACGGGTCCACGTTGATGTATATGCCAGCCCGCCCGCTCATGTGGACGAACGATTGCTGCTGTAAGGCTATGTTGAGCTTCTCCGCGTCGGCTCTGCTGAGCGACACAACTTCGTAAGCGTAGTGAACGTAACGGCTTGGGTCTGCTCCAAGCTTCTTTAAGGCGTGTCTCACAATCTCCTGAGGCCTCCTCTGACGCACGTCGACCACGTTTATCGTCGCCTCCGCGCTGCCGAACTTCGGCCTTTCGTCTCCGTTAAAGTCTGTCAGGTATAATGGAGTGCCGTCTGGGTTTATGGTCCATTTGCTATATGTGAAGTCCCGTGAAAGAAGGCCAAGTTTCCATGCCGCGTATGCTATGTCACGTGCAACATACGTCGTTGTTCCATCGCTTTTCACCAACACCTCATCACCCTCCCTGCTCAGCGTCGGGTGGTCGTCCAGCCTCATCATCCAACAGCCTTTCTTAACTCCGTCCTGAGAAAGGTAAACTGAATCTTTCTCACGAAGCTTTTCGAAGACCTCGCTCCAAAGGTCGAACAGCAGTATATCGCTTTCCCGGTTTAGTATGTCGTAGCGTGCTCCAAGCCTCCAGCACGTCTGCAGCTGGTCTTTTAAAACCCTCTCAACGATAGACCTGTTTAGAGTAAAAACTTCTGACGAACGGTCTTCCAACGCCGCGGAGATCTTCCTCCTTTCAGCATTGAGATATGGGTCTGCCTCGATTTTCCTGCTGACCTCAGAGTATATCCTGCCGCAGTAGTCATCAAACCTCACTCCCGGCGGCGGTGTGATGCTGTAGCCTAGCTTGAGGAACGCGAGGAGTATCTCAGCCATCTGCGCGCCGCTGTCGTCGATGTAGTTGGCGACCGAAACCTTATGTCCTGTCTTGACGAGAAGCCTAGCAAGGCTGTCGCCTAAGCATGTGTTTCTAGCATGCCCTATGTGCAGGGCCTTGTTGGGGTTGACGCTTGTATGTTCTATGAGAACATACCTTCCCTGTCCCACGTTTGTTTCGCCGAAACGGCTCCCCATGTTAACGGCTTCCTCGAGGATGTCTCTAGCCAGCTCATCCCACCGGGCGTGGAAGTTAAGATAGCCTGGTGGAACGGCCTCGACGGATGCGACAAGCCTTGACGTTGAAAGGTCTATGCGGCTGGCTATCTCCTTCGCCACCTGGTACGGGTTTTGACCCGTTTTCTTACCGAGCTCAAACGCCGCGTTCGTCGAAACATCGCCGTAGGCCAGCTGCTTCGGAACCTCCAGCCTAGCCTCAGCCAGGCCAGCTTTTTTCAGCAACTCCCTGATT
>JAWBJZ010000030.1:0-21604 GCA_038832005.1 Candidatus Caldarchaeum sp. | reverse complement strand
GCTTGGCACAGGCTTCTTGTCCGGCGTGATGAGATGGTTTTGGTTGACGGGTCGCAAATCCTTCCCCGAGGAGTTTTCATCGCATCAGGCCACATAGACACGTTCGCAGACCCCGTCAGCAGATGCACTGCATGCGGGGCGGTTCACAGGATAGACAGGCTGCTTGAGGAGAAGCTAGGTATCAAGGTGCCTGAAAGAACACCTCCCGAGCAGATTGAAGCCATAATTAAACGCCACGCCTTCAAATGTCCGCTTTGCGGCGGTGAGCTAGGCCCCGTCTCACTGTTCAACATGATGTTCAAGGTTTCGGTGGGCGCTTCGGCGGAGGACGCCTACCTGAGGCCTGAAACCTGTCAAAACATATTCGTTGACTTCCTACGTCTGTACAAGATCTCGCGAAGACGGCTGCCGATAGCTATGGCTCAGGTAGGCAGGAGCTTCAGGAACGAGATATCGCCTCGTCAGTCGCTCATCAGGCTGAGGGAGTTTACACAAGCGGAGGTTGAGGTCTTCTACGCTCCGCACAGAGCCAACGAATTCCCTAAGAAAGAGGAGGTGAGAAGCTACGAGCTTAATCTTCTCGTTGACGATAAGCTACGGCCGTTTTCCTGCGAGGAGGCTGTCGCATCTGGTCTTGTTTCCAGTTGGCTGGCCGCTTACTACCTAGCGTTGATTCAGGATTTCTATCTGAAGCTGGGGGTGTTTAAGGACAGGCTTAGGTTCAGAAGGCTTGGTGAAGATGAGAAAGCGTTTTATGCTGCTGAGGCTTGGGACCTTGAGGTTCTGATAAACGGAGAGTGGGTTGAGCTTGTTGCGTGCAACAATCGAACCGACTATGACCTATCAGGCCATGCCCGTGTCAGCGGAGTTGATTTGAGGATTGTTGAAGACGGCGTAACCTTTGTTCCGCATGTTTTTGAGCTTTCGATGGGCGTTGACCGAAGCATGCTGGCTCTTCTCATGCTAGGCTATTCTGTGGAGAACGGGAGAACCGTCCTCAAAATACATCCTTTCTTGGCTCCTTACTCCGCGGCTGTCTTCCCGCTTGTCGACAGGCCTGAGCTTTCAAGCTATGCGCAGAAGCTGTATAAACAGCTGAAGCTAGAGTTTGACGTCTTCTACGATGAAAGCGGCAGCATAGGCAGAAGATACAGACGCCAGGACGAAATCGGCACACCTTTCTGCATAACTGTCGACTACCAGACGTTGGAGGACGACACCGTAACCATAAGGAACCGTGACACTATGAAGCAGGACAGAATCCCTGTTTCAGAGGTAAAACAATATTTGAACACAAGGTTAACCCTAGGCTAATGCAGATTTAAATAATCGCGGGCAGGGATATGGACGATGTCTCAGGCTGACGCTCTGATTTACTACACTATACTTAGCGTGCTGCTGCCTTTGATACTGTATGCAGCCAACAAGCTGTTAGCGCCAAAACGAAGCTCTAGGAGGAAGAGACTTCCTTTCGAAAGCGGTCAAGTCCCTTTCGAATGGGCTGAAACATCCTTCCCCGTCGAGTATTTTCCCTACGCAATCATCTACATTGCTTACGCGGTTTTGGCGGTGGCTGTTTTCCTTTCGGCCGTGGCTTTGGTGGAAAGACCTGAAGCAGGCTTCAACCTTGTGCTTTTGCTGGCTGTTTTAAGCGCCACGTCTATCTACGCCGCGTTCAGTTTGAAGGAGCTTCCGCAGAGGTTGTAGAAAATGGTGGCAGCCATACCGCCACCCCTCGACCAGCTTGTGAGGTTTCTGGCCAGCGAGGCCTTCGTAAAAGCGGCCATCTTTCCCGGCGCCACCTTCGTCGCCGTTTTAGGCATACTGTCCGTATGGTATGAGAGAAAGCTTCTCGCGAGAGTCATGCTGCGGATAGGGCCTTTTCATGTGGGAAAATACGGCGGATGGCTGCAGGTGGTCGCAGACGCTGTCAAGTTTCTCTCGAAAGAGTTCATAGTTCCCGCTAGGGCTCGGAAGAAACTGTTTATATCCATGCCCATGGCTGCGCTTGTGCTCGCTGCGATGCTTTTCGCCTTCATACCTTTCAGCGAGTATTGGGTTATCTACAGGTCAGACATAGGGGTCCTCCTGGCCTTCCTCTTCCTCGCAGTCTCGCCGATACCGTTGATAGTGGCTGGATGGGCTTCGGGCAGCAAGTACAGCTTCATCGGCATGATAAGGTTCGCTTTCCAGGTTTTCGCCTATGAAATCCCGCTCTTCCTGGCCTTGACGGGCGTCATAATAGCTGCGAGGTCTTTCGACTTGGTGGAGATCGTCAAGGCTCAGACCCCCCTGCCTTTAATCGCAACGCAGGTTATTGGATTTCTGGTTTTCTTCATAGCAGCGGTAAGCGAGGCCGAGCGGATACCTTTCGACCTTCCCACGGCTGAGCAGGAGCTGGTTGAGGGGTGGATGGTGGAGTATGGCTCGGTTGGATTCTTGACCATTCAGCTGGCGATGTACACAAAGCTGGACGCTCTTGTCTTCCTGACAGTCGACCTATATCTCGGAGGCTGGCACGGGCCAGCCATTCCCGGAATCCCTGAAACAATTCTCCAGCCGGTCTGGGTCTTCGTAAAGTTTCTGATAGTATTGTCGGTCGTTATGCTCTTCAGAGGCGTCTACACCCGTATCACCATCAAAAAAATCCTTGACCTTGGCTGGAGGCTGCTGATACCTCTATCGCTGGTAAACCTCTTCCTCGTAAGCCTCACGGTCTACCTGCCGACATTAGCGGCTTAACCCTTCCTCATTCTCTTTAGCTTGAACTCGAGCCCTGTGGAGATTATGTTCGCCCTGACTATAGTGTAGACAACTTGGTCTAAGAGCCTGCCGTGAACAAAGTCATCGATGTTGCCGCCGTAGGTTTGATAGATTTGATGCATGGTCTTCAGGTTGTTCTCCAAGTCAAGCCTACCCGAGAGGGTGTGGTAGTGTTTGTTGGTCTTAATGGTCTCGAGGATGTTTAAGGCTTTCTCGAGATGTGTGTAGTCTTCAGTGTCGAGGAACTGCCTCAGGGCTGTGACTATGTTTCTCAGCCCTTGGTGAAGAGTTAGCAGCTCAGGCCTTTCTTTGGGCGAGAGCTCGTGAGCCATCACCATCCCCTCAGAACCATCAACAGCTTGTCTATCCAACCTATCTCAACCGGCGGCCCGGCTATGCCTGGCTTAGCCAGCTGCTTCGGATTGTAGAAGAGCGAACGCCTGTCCAAAGCCGAAATCTCGTACTCAGGCATCATCTCAAGCGCGTAGAAGGGGCATGCGTCGACGCAGAACCCGCAGAAAACGCATCTGCTGTAGTCGACAGCTGGAAAGTAAGACTTCTTGTTATGTGGTAGTTTCTCGTCTATCTTCCTCACCGATAGCATCAGCTCATATTTTCCGTTGGACAGTCTGTGATATTCGTCTTCTTTGTCGGCGTCCTTCATCTCAACAACCTCGTCCACCCAGCCGTTGGACTTGGCCCATTCGATGAAGGGTGAGAGATAGTTTTCCAAGATGGCTTCAGACCTGTAGGCGTAGACGGGTTCGGCGTTGAGAATCCATTCAAAACCAGCGTCGGATTGTTTGATGGCCCTGAAATCAGTCCAACTGACATCCGGCGTTGGATGCGAGTTGGGGCGCATGACTTTAGGTGGGTTGTGCAAGCTGTCGACAAGGTTCTCGAACAGCTGGACAACTTTTTCATCCCCTTTTTTGAAGGATTCCATCAACTCTTTGCTGAACCGTAAACTGACGTTGAACCCGTAAACCATTGTTATCGCCTCCGCTATGTTTTGGCATGCGATGTCGCAGAGGCTGCAGCCCGTGCATTTATCGAGGTAAAGGATGTGCCTGCCCTTGTAGCCTGGATAGGCTATTCCCGCCTTTGGGTCGTAGCGATAATACTCGCCGGTGGTGTTCACGGTTCTTTCGAAGGGATACTTTATGGTTACGGGAGTAGAGAATATGTGTTTGAAAGCTACCAGCATCGGGTTGATTATACGGGCTACCGTTTCGAACGCCAAACAGCACCCACCACCGTTAAACCTCTTGCTAAAAACCCTGCAACCTCATTTAATTAAGATGTTCTTCTCCAGCTTAGCCGTCAGATATCTTCTATAAACCCTGTGGCCGAAAATCGCGTTCAGGATGGCTGCGGCCTGCAGGCCTGCATGTGTCATTACGAAGACGCTGAGCGGCTGTCTCAGAACAACTAGGACGACTATTGCTGTGACGAAGATGAAGAAGTGGACGAGTATGGCTGCGACGACTGCCGCCGTCTGATATTTCTCCACAGCCTTGTCGATGGGTGTTTTACCGGGCATTTCCGTCAGCTCTTGACTTGGCTGCATCCAGTTTGTTGAGATATTCGCCGAGGAAGTCTGGCATGTTGTTTTTGTTGGCTTCCCACGGGTCTTCGCTGGCCTTCGGCCCGAACTTCCAGCTCATGAGAATGTTTACCAAGAATATTGCTGTTCCTATGCCGATTATGATGGCTCCCACCGTGGCTATGATGTGGAGGGGCTGAAACTCCTCGACGTAAGCGTAGTATCTTCGTGGCATGCCCATCAAGCCCAGCACCATCATAGACATGAAAACGAGATATTGACCGATGTTCGCGGTGGCGAAATGGATTTTGCCGAGCGTCTCGCTGTACATCCTTTTGGTCAGGTAGGGGAAGTAGTAGTATGTGGCTGCGAAAGCAGCCTGCGAGATGGCTCCGAAGAGTATGAAATGCATGTGGCCTACAACCCAGTAGGTGTCTTGGAGATGCCAGTCAACGGGGATTGATGCTTGGAAGACTCCCGTGATTCCTCCGACGATGAAGGTTGCGACAAAGCTGAGGCTGAACAACGTGGGGGTGTTGAACCTTATTTTACCGCCCCACAGAGTCGCCTCCCAGTTAACCACCTTAATCCCTGAAGGTATGGCTACAGACATGGTCATCAGCATGAAAGGTGCCAGCGTGAGGGGTGAGAGCCCAGTCGTGAACATGTGGTGAGCCCATACACCGAACCCGAGAACCGCTATCAAGACTGATGAAAGGGCTATCATCCTATAGCCAACTATGGGTTTTTTCACCAATCGCGGTATCAGTTCCGAGACGACGCCCATAGCGGGTAAAACAAGTATGTAAACCTCTGGGTGGCCGAAAAACCAGAACAGATGCTGCCATAAAATTGTGTCACCCCCTGCGCTGGGGAGGTAGAACCCTGTGCCAAGGTTCCTGTCCAACAGCAGCAGTGTTAGGGCGAAAGCAATCACCGGCACTGCGAAAATAATGATGAAAGCGGTGACAACTATGGACCAGACGAACAGCGGAAGCCTCCACAAACCTATGTCAGCGCGGCGGAGCCTCCAAGTAGTTATTATGAAGTTTAGAGACCCGACCATGGAAGATGTTCCTGCGACGTGGAGGCTGAGTATCCAGAGGTCTATCCCAGGGTTTGGCGTCACCACGGAAAGAGGCGTATAACCGGTCCATCCTATGTTCGCCCAGCTTGACAGCAGAAGAATACCTCCTGACAGGAAGAGCCAGAAACTCAAGGCATTGAGTTTGGGATAGTACATGTCTGGAGCGCCAATCATTTTTGGAAGAAGGTAGTTTGCGAAACCTGCAAAGACCGGCATCGCCCAGAAGAAGATCATAAGGGTGCCGTGGATGGTGAAAAGGCTTGCGTAAGTGTTGGGGTCTACAAAACCTCCTCTGGGTGTTGCGAGCTCCCAGCGCATTAGAAGAGCCAAAACCCCGCCAACAACCAGGAAGACGTAAGAGGCTGCGATATACATCAGACCTATGTGGGCGTGGTAGGTTGTTGACAATATCTTGTAGACATTCTTGTACCACGGTGCAGGTTTAACCTCGGCCTTCGTCACCGTCATTACTCCACCACCAGCCAAGCTATCATGGAGTAATGGCCTTGGCCGCAGAACTCGGCACACTGAATTAAATACCTTCCGGGAACAGTGGGCGTGAAGTATAGAACGTTGGTTCTCCCGGGTACAGCGTCTTTCTTAAGCCCGAGATCCCTGATGAAAATACTGTGGATTACGTCAGCCGAGTGGAGCTCAAGCTTGACGGTCTGCCCCGCCTTCACCTTCAGCTCGCCGCTGACCCTGCCGTCCGGGTATATGAACTGCCACGCAAACTGCCTCGCCTCAACCCTTATCACAACGTCCGCGGGCCGGTCTGCTTCAAGATAGTTGAGAACAACCCAGGAGCTATAACCGATTATCGCGAAAAGAATCAAAGCACCGACTATCGTCAGGTTTTCGACGATTTTAGACTTCTCCATCTACTTCACCCCTTTTTCCCTGAAGCGGTAGATAATGAAGAAAAGGGCTCCGAGAAAGATGGAGCCGACGGCTGAGCCGGAGATGTAGATGAAACGGTAGAGCTGGTTTATGGCTTCGGTCTGCGGAGACAAGGGTCTGAAGAGGTTTCCCATGTTTCCCGCCGCCAGAAGACCTGCGAACAAGACCAGAATGATTAATGCGAGAATGGCGTAATCGGCTGCATTCAGCTCAGCCATGCGTGAACGCTTCCTCAGGTCTATTTAATTTTTTTCTCGTTACAAGCCAGCTGGCCGCGGCGCCTGCCGCGTAGAACGCGACGACTGTTCCAGCCACGGCTTGGTGCACCGCCACAACCAGCGGCGGCAGGGCTGTGAAGATGACCAACGCCCCAACAATGAAGACCTGGGCGAAGAGCGTGGCGAAACCGAATGAGACAAGTCTTCCAACGGCGGTGCCGGCTTTTTTGCGGGCTTGGACGAAAGTAGCCAGCCCGAGGACGAAGGTTGTGAAAGCTATGATTCTGTGGGTGAACTCCAGAACTATGAAAGGATCTGACTGTATGGGGCATAGTGGCCAGTCGGGACACGCCAACCCCGCTCCAACTTTGCTTACATAGCTTCCCAGCGCCATCGTAGCTACGGCGAAAACTGTTGTCATCAGAGCGAGGCTTGAGACGGGCGGCACACGCATCGTCAAAGCATCTTGACTGCGTTATTTATACGTAGCTGGCTGCAACCTCCCTCAAAAACGCCTCCATGTCCTTCACATACTGGTCTGCAGGCTTGTCGCCGAAGTAGAGCGCGAAATACGTTACGCCCTGCTCGAGATAGTCTTCTAGGACGTCGGAGACGTAGTCGAAGTTGCCTGAAAGAATTACCCTGTCTTCACCCAGCCTCGACTTGGTCAGCCTCGGGGACTTGCCCGTGAAGTCGATTGTAAGCCGGCCTGAGATGGTGAAGCCGTTCTTTGGCTGAAACCGATGAAGCCGTTGAGCGAGAGTCTCAAGCGGAATGCCCGTGAAATGCCATCCGTCAGCCAAGGCCACCGCTCTGTTGAAGGCTTTCTCACTGTTTCCGCCAACCCACACGGGAGGGCCGCCTGGCTGGACAGGCCTAGGCTCGAACACTCCAGACTCGACACTGTAGTAACGGCCTTTGAACGAAACCTCACCGTCTCGCCATAACGTTCGCACCAGCTTGAGCGCCTCGTCGAACCTCCTCCCTCTGTTGTTAAAGTTCATGCCGATGTTCTGAAATTCCTCAGCACTCCATCCGGCGCCGAACCCAGCTATCACTCTTCCGCCGCTCAGGAAATCGATCGAGGCCAAAGCCTTTGCAACCTGCACGGGCTCTCTCATGGGTAGGATGATGACGGAAGAACCTATCTTCACCTGTTCTGTGACGGAAGAAACGTAAGCCATGGTCGTCAGAGCTTCGAGGATGTTTCCGTAGGGATACCGATGGGATGGTGGCAGTATAAGATGGTCGGTGGCCCAGACCGAGTCGTAACCCATTTCCTCCGCCTCCTCCGCAACTCTTGCAACGGTCTCGGCTGATACATGTTTCCCGAAGTTAGGTAGACAGACTCCGAAAACAGGCTTCAATTCGACTCACCTGCCGCCTTCTTCGCTATGGCGATGACTTTCCGGACTACGTCGAGGGGGGTTTCGCCGAAGATGAGCGCCATCGGCTCCTTCCCAACATCGCCAAGATGATATATGATGTCTGGTACGCCGCCCGCGTTTTTCACCGCTTCCTCGACGCCCCACGGAATAGTCATGCCCTCAACCCTCTTGACTTCCGCAGGCTCTTTCGCCCTGTCGTAAAACGATACTGAGAGGTTGAGGGTTTCGAAGATTTTGAGAAGGTTTTCGTCGACGCGGATGTTCATGGCGCTTCTGACTGATGGGTCGTGTTTCATGACTGTTATGACGGCTTTGGCAACGTGTTTCGAGCCGCCGAACCAAGGCTCCGAAACAGGTTTGAACCCGTCGCCCAGTCTAACGATCCTGCCTGGAATGGAGGCAACCTGCTCAGGCTCTGAAGCGTCTTCTATCGCGGTCACGATGTTTGAACCGGATTCAGGGATGAGGTTCGGGAATTCGTCAACATCCTTCAGCATGTCCAAGGCTTGTCGCAAGCTTTTCAGCGCCTCCATCCTGCATCCGTTCTCGTAAATCCGTCCAGTGGGATGTATCGGCCCATGTCCCCTGCCCAGCGGAAGACCTCTCCTCACGGCTTCGACGACGAAACGCTGCGCCATCCTCACAGCCTGCGGAATCCTATAGCCCTTGGCTAGGTTGGACGCTATCGCTGACGCGAAACAGCATCCCGTCCCATGCGTGTTTTTGGTCTCTATTTTCTCGGACTCATACATGTAGGTGTTTCCCGCATAAAGGAGAATGTCGACAGACTTTACCCCAGGCAGGTGTCCTCCTTTCACGACTACTGCTTTCGGGCCTTTTGCGGCGAGTTTTTCAGCCGCTGAGACCATGTCTTCTGTTGAAGATATCTGAACGCCTGTCAGAAGGGATGCTTCATGGATGTTGGGTGTTACGACCGTGGCCAGGGGAAATAATCTTTCTACTAGCGCTTCAACAGCTTCTTCTCTTAGCAGGATGGCGCCGCTCTTAGCCACCGCCACCGGGTCGACTACGATGGGGGTATTGAGGTTCGACAGCTCGTCCGACACGGCCTCGATTATCTCGCTGCTGAAAAGCATGCCTGTTTTGACGGCGTCAACCCCTATGTCCTCAACCACAACCTTTATCTGCTCTCTGACGATCTCCGCGGGTATTGGTTGGATGGCGGTAACTTTCTCGGTGTTTTGAGCTGTTATGCAGGTTATGGCGGACATGCCGTGAACGCCGTGGGCTGCGAATGTTTTGAGGTCGGCCTGTATGCCAGCCCCGCCCCCGGAATCCGAGCCGGCTACCGTTAAAACTCGTTTAACCATGTTCAAGGATGTTGCGAGGTGTTATAAAAGGTGGTCTTTCCCTGTCTGACACTGAGGGAAGACCTTTCGCCGGCCGTGGTGTGGAATAGGTGTTCAAGCATTTTCACGTATGCCTCGGAAGGGGATATACCTCTTCTAGCCATCATCCGCCTAGCTGTTGCTAACGCAGACTCGAGGAGAAGCTCGTTTTTTCTCTCGGGCCAGTAGATTGTGAAAGCCGGCACGTCCTCAGACACATGACGGTAAACATGGCTGCAGACTCCGACGTTCAACCCTCCCGAAACCATGCAACCTATGCTTGTCTTAACATGGTCGCCGAAGAAAGAGCCGAGAAACTGTCTCCCCGTGTCGACTCTTTTCCCGCAAACGTTAACTCTGACCGTTCCATATGTGTTCTTGAGGTTGGAGACCGTTGTTCCAGCGCCCATGTTCACCCATTCTCCCACGATGCTGTGGCCTAGGTACCCGTAGTGACGTTTGTTGGAGTATCCTATGAAAATGGAGCTCTCGACCTCGCCGCCAACCCTGCACACAGGACCCACACAGCATCCCGACAGAACTGAGTTACTGAAAACAACGGTGCCCGACCCGATGTACGCCGGCCCCACGATTTTCGAAAAAGCCTCGACCAGGACGTTCTCGCCCAAGACGACAGGGCCTTTCCTACCGTCTATCAGGACATGTTCCTCTATCTCGACGCTTTTCTTGTAATAGGCTTTTCCAGAGACATTTCTGCGCTTAAGCAGCTGTCCGGAGGCTTCTGCGGCGATAAGCCTTGGGCCATGCTCCAGCAAGTCCCATGGGTATGTTGTTAACGTTATTGTGGCCTGTCTTTTTGTGTGGCATGCTGAGCTTATGGAGGATGATGGGTCTATCTCAGCTAAGCCGTCAAACCAATCAGGCTGAAGGGCTTTACCGTCGAGTCGCGCTGCCGCAACCCTGCTGCCCACCAGCAAGGCCTCACCTCTCCTCAACCCCCTCACCATTCTAGCTGACTCCGTGTCGAGAAGCAGACATCCGTTGACGAAAAGCAGGTCATCCCCGTCCGGCTGTCTGTTAACCCTTGTTTTAGGATGTCTTTCGCTGACTATGTCTTCGAGATATTTTCTGGTAAACAGGAAAACTTCCCTGTCTTTGCCGAGATGTTTTAGGACTTTGTCGAGAAGCGTTGAGGTTCCGCACAACATTTCGTAAACGGGTCTTGTGTCGGTGAGCGGACCAAAATTCTTAACTGCATAATCTTCAAAGACGCAGAGCGCCACGCCGTTTAGGGACCCGGCTCGGAATTAAGCCTAACTTTCACGTCGACCAGAGCCAGCAGGCGTTCAACCCTCTCCCTCTCCTTCGCCGACAGCCCTGTTCCATAGTCTTCGGCAAGGCTTTGACCGTAGTAGGCTGTTGCGATGAAGGTCTCCGCCATATCCAGATACTCCGTCAGCTCCTCAGCCTCAGCTCCATGCAGGAAAATCGTCAGGTCGTTGACAGCCAGCAGCTTGGTAGGGCTTGCCGCAAACAGCCTGAAACATTTCCTCGCCTCCTCTACGTTATGACCCGCATATCTCAGCACGTCCTCGGCGTTGGACGCCATAAGCCTCGGCGCATAAACCTTCAGAGGCCTGAGGTATCTGAAGACTGTTACGTCGGTGTACTGTGTCACCGGCCCTCCTATGTTTCCGAGTCTATCAGGCGCCAAGTCTATGATTGTGATTTGGCTTGGGGGAAGCAATTTCGACAGCATGTTCAACAACTCTGCAAGCAGCCGGGTCTTCCCACTTCCAGCCTCGCCGTAAATAATCGTCCGTTTGCGGAGAAGGCTTTCAACGCCAACCTTCAAGCCTTCTGCCCAACCTTCGCCCTAGCAGGTAGAACGCGTTCCAGAACCCCGTATCTGTCGGCTGCTACGAGGAACAGGAAGCCGGCGAAGGCCCCTGTCAACGAGCTTATGGCCCATCCTCCCCAGAGGATTAGAAGAGCGGGGAAAAAACCAATAGTTTGGATGTTGCGGAGCATGGTGGCCGCAGGCCCGACCGCTGGGCCAACAGCGGGAGCTACAACTGCGATCGCCAGAGTCCCCCCTATCAACACCGTTCCAATAGGCTCCGTCAAAGCGGCCGCATACCTAATCTTGGAGCTGGTCAGCCGTGTGAGTATCATGTAAGCCAGCCCGACCACTATCGCTCCCGGTATTCCGCCCGGGTAGGCGAATAAAGTCCCCGTCCCCAGCATAATTCTGACAGTTCCTATGATTATGGCTATCACAGCTCCCCAGAAGGGGCCGAGCAGTATGCCTGACAGCACGTTTATGAAATGCTGGCCCGGGAAGGCCTTTGAGCCCAGCCATTCGAACATCATCGGGGATATTACGATGCCCAGTGCGCTGAGGGCTGAGGCGAGGGCGACCTTCTTGGTGGTTGCTGTCCGCGACATCTCGGTACTGTCGCTTCATAGGCCGCATATAACCATAGTAATAAGCTGCTTATTCCCAAACCCAGAAGTTGCTCGTCAAATAGTTAACAGCCGTTCCCGCAGCCACTGCTACTAGGTTGGAAACCAGATAGTATATTCCAAAGAAGTCGGTCAGCGCGTAGAGGACAAAGAGGCTTGTTGCCGCACCCAAGAGCCTCGAGCCGTGGAACTTCAACATCCTTGTTAGGAAACCAGCCTTTCCCGCTCGGTCCCTAAAGGTCCAGTATTCGTTGAGGATAAAGTTGTTCAGTATCGAGACCTCCATGCTGAAGACGGCTGAAAGCATGTAAAGCTTTTCGCCGAAGACATAGGTCGTGAGAAGGTAGAGCACGGCTGTGTTGACCAAAAGCCCTATCCCTCCGACCACCGCGAACTTGAAGAACCGCATCGGCTCGAGAAGGTTGATAAAGTTTCGCAGCGTGCCCAATTGTTTCTCACTGGAGGTAGCTTGAAAGCCTGCTCTGGCCCAAACGCTGCTTCAACCCTGCAAACCTCACGCCAGCCCTCCTTAGAACCATTCCACCCTCTTCCTGTAAAAGCTCTGAGAAAAGATTCCTGACAATTCTCATGGTTTCCTCAATAGATGTACCGGGTCTTATTTGTGTTTGCCGCGTGACGGTTCGGAGGTCGGCTGCGATGGCTATAATTCCTAGCGTCGTTGCCTCGAGGTTGTTTGCCTCAAGCCTCGCCAAAGCATCGTTGACTGCGGGAGCCAAGGCCGAAACCACTTCATCCACATCCCTCGTGTTCTGCTTCAATGTTATTATTCTGCTGACCTGCTTAAAGGTGGTTTTCTCCTCGATGGGCTCGTCGAACTCGCCTCGTGATGCGAGGTAGATGTAACGAGCTTTCTTACCGCCGAAAACCTTGGCCAAAACCTCGATTGGAAGGGAAGATAGGTCGCCGATTGTTTTAACCCCAATGCCCTCAAGATAAGACCATGCTTTGGCGCCGATTCCAGGAAGAGCTGTTGCCGGAAGCGGTTTAAGAAAATCGGCTACCTCCTCTGGTCTGACGGTCTTCAAGCCGTCGGGCTTCGCTGCGTCGGCCGCAATCTTAGCCACCACCCTGTTAGGAGCTATGCCGATGCTGCACTTCAAACCCAAGCCTTGCCGAATCTCTCTCTTAACCATCACGGCTAGTTCCTCAGCCCTTTCGAAACTTCCTCCAACGGTTTCCGTGACTTCCATGACGGCTTCATCTATGCTTTCAACACGCATCCTGTCAGAATGCTTCTTAAGAATCGTCATGACTCTCCAAGAGACCTCAGCATAGTGTTCCAGCCTGACGGGAAGAAACACGGCCTCGCTGGGGAGAAGACGCTTGGCTCTTTTTATCGGCATGCCAGCCTTGACGCCATGCTTTCTAGCCAGATAGTTTGCCGAGCTGACGACCCCGCTGTCCTCAGTACGGCCGGAGTAAACGCAGACAACTAAAGGCCTGCCCAGGTAGCTAGGGTTTTCAATCTCCTCAACTTGAGCGAAGAAGTAGTCCAAGTCCAGGAACATAACCACCTTTCCCAAGCCAATTACAGGATTATGTGAAGACGTATAAATTGATGTGTCATATGTCATTCCGTGGAAACATGGCTAGGATAGCGGTTGCTAAAGGTGAGGAGCTTTTGAAGTACAGCTTCCCAGAACCCCATCCGCTTAACAAGATTAGACTTGAACGTTTTTATGAGCTTCTTGGTAAAGAAAGTTCGCTGGCTGAAGATCTTGTTTTCACCAAACCCGTCAAAGCCACCTATGATGAGATTCTCCTTTTTCACAGCGAAAGCTACGTGAAGTTCGTGGAGGAGAAATGCAGGCAGGGGCATGGATATCTGGACTACGGTGACACGCCGGCTTTCCCTGGCTGTTTCGAAGCAGCCTCGTATGTTGTTGGGACGACGCTTGACATCTTGAAAAGGATATTGAAGGGAGAGTTTGCAGCTGGGTTCAACCCGATGGGCGGCCTTCACCACGCTCGAAGGGATAGGGCTGGCGGTTTCTGCATCTTCAACGACGCCGCAATCGCCATCGAGTATCTTCTCAAGGTTGAGCATGTCAACAACGTGGCCTACGTGGACATAGACGCACATCACGGCGACGGCGTCTGCTACGACTTTTATAGCGACGAACGCGTGATTTACGCCGACATCCATCAAGACGGGCGAACCCTCTACCCGGGAACAGGGTTCAGGAACGAGACGGGCGGAGGGAAGGCCAAGGGTCGAAAGCTAAACATACCTCTTCTTCCCTTCTCAGGGGATGGCGAGTTCTTCAAAGCCTTCCAAGAAGTGGAGAACTTTATCAAACAGTTTGAGTTCGACTTTCTGCTTTTACAGTGCGGTGCGGACGCGCTGATGGGCGATCCTCTGACAAACCTTCAGTACTCACCTGAAGCTCATCGGTACGCCGCCTCGTCGCTGAAGAAAATCGCTGAGGAAAAATGCAGTGGCAGGATTTTGGCGAGGGGGGGGGGGGGTTACGACCCCGACAATGTTGCGAGGGCGTGGACGGCGGTTGTGAAAGCCCTTGCCGACAAGAGTGAACGTAGGTAAGAAGGCCATAAGATGTCTGGGGATAGCTGAGAGCTTCAGGAAGGAGGCTGGTAGCAAAGCCGTTTTGGCCGGTGTCGTCATCCGCTCAGACCTACTGGTCGACGGGCTTGTGCTGGCCAGCTGCACGGTGGGCGGCATGGACTCAACAGACTCCATCATATCCATGTGGAAAAGCTTGAACAGAGACGACGTAAACTTCATCCTGCTCGGAGGCAGCGTGATAAGCTGGTTTAACGTAGTTAACCTTGGAAAACTTTACGATACAACGTCGACCCCGCTCATATGCATCACCTACAGAGAATCGGAAGGGTTGGATGATGTTTTCAAGAGGAGGTTTCCAGAAGATTGGGCGCAGAGGCTTGAAGTCCACAACAGGAACGGAGAGAGACACCCCATCGTTCTCAAAACTGGGTTTAAGGTTTTCGTCCGTTGTTTTGGGTTGAGCGTCGAGGATGCCAAAAAGCTGATCGACAAGTTTACGCTTGAAGGCCGTTACCCTGAGCCGGTGCGTCTGGCGAAAATGATCGCCCGGAGCGTGTTGAGGTTCAAGGAACTTTAAGCCTCTTGCTCACGGTTGTGGACGGCGGGCTCACGAAGGCGGGGAAACCCCCGCCAACTACTTCAACACCATTTTCAAACACTGTTTTCTCGCAGATGATGGAGTTCTGCAGTTTTGAACTGGGCCCTATGTAGCAGTCTTCCAAGATCAGGCTGGCTTTGACGACGCTGTCTGCAGCTATTCTGACTCTTTCGCAGACCATGGCTGGCCCTTCAACTATGCAGTCGTCTTCAATCGTGACGCCCTCAGCTATGACCAGCGGTCCTTTCAACGAGACGTTGTTCCCAAGGTAAACGCGGGGTCCAACCATCATCCCCTCTCCAAGGAGCCTGCGGATGTATGTGTGGTTGGCTGCGAGGTAGTCGGCTGGCCTGCCGATGTCAAACCACCATCCTTTCCCAAACATCTTGACGCCCAGCCTTCTTCCCTTCGCAGCAAGATTGTTAAGCGCGTCTGTCAGCTCTATCTCGCCTCTTATGGATGGTCTTGTTTTCTCCAGCTCGTCGAAAACCTCTCCGCCGAGGATGTAGATTCCAGCGTTTATGGGTCCGCGTCGGCTTTCCTTCTCGCCAATCCTAGCCAGCAGCCCGTCTCTTGTCTCAACAACCCCGTAAGGCCCTGTCTCCTCAACTTCGACGGCAGCCAAGACTCCGTCGAGCATGTTTCGCCTGAAAAAATCCACAAGCTCGAGAACGACTTCAGCTGTAACCGTCAGGTCGCCGTAAACCACGAGAAAATGTTCTTCGCCAGCCAGAAATCCTCTACACTCCCTGAGGGCTGCACCGGTGCCGGCGATTTCCTCTTGATAAATGTACTCCAACCTAGCGCCGTCAAACTTCTTTAAGGCTTCGACGATTTCTTCGGAGCGGTAGCCAAGCAACACTCCTATCTCATCCGCTCCGGCTTTAGCCAAAGCCTCAAGAGTATGGTTGATCAACGGTTTGCCGGCAATCGGCAGAACGTGCTTCGGCCTGTTCGCGGTCAGCGGCATCAGCCTCTTTCCATAACCAGCGGCGAGGACAACAGCCTTCAACCCAGAATCCATTATAACCAGCTTAATATAACGGTAATAGAAATGGTGCTGCTACTTGTTGGCGGAGGGCTCGGAGGCAGGGGTTCGCTAACCTACGACGCCGAGAAAGCGCTGAGAGAGTGCGACATAGTCTACGTGGATACTTACACCAGCATCTGGAGCGACGACCTTCTGGTCTACGTGAAAAACATCGTGAGAAAATTGGTGATGGCGGATAGAAAGACTCTCGAGGACGATGCGAGCCGTATCGTTAACGAAGCGCGTGAAAATGTTGTCGGAGTGCTTTGCCCCGGCGACCCGTTGATAGCCACCACCCACGCAGCCTTGTGGGAGTTGGCCGCACGGAGAAACGTGCAGGTGAAAATCGTTAACGGCGTCTCGATAGTTTCGGCTTCGATAAGCGTGACAGGCCTCCATGTTTACAAATTCGGCAAACTAGCCACAGTCCCGAAATCCGACAACGTGGATATGCATTTTCAGGCTTTGGTCACGCTTGAGGAAAACCTGTCACGGGGCTTGCACACGTTATTGCTGTTGGACACAGCCAGCGGCGGGCTTACAGCAGCCGAAGCGGTTGAAAAGCTTCTTCACGCAGCTGAGCAGACCGGAAAGAAGGTGATTAGCGGTGACACATTATCAATCGTCATTGCAAGGCTTGGTTCGGAAAACGCGTCTGTTAAGGCAGGCTTGGCCAAAGACATAGTGAAGCTTTCTCTTCCCCCGCCCCCACACTCCCTAATAATACCATCGAGCCTCCATTTCACTGAACGGGAGATAGTGAAAACCTATGCGATAGGTCCTGAAGTCTTGGAAAAAGCCGTGATTCTAAACCCATTCGCAAGCAGGATGCATAGGTATGTGGAAAAATGCCGGAATATACTTAACCATGTGCTGCAGCAAAAACGCTTTGAACAATATGTTAATTACGTAAAGAACTATGTCGATGATGCGGAGAAGTTCATGCTGTCGGGCGACATGGTTGACTCCTTGCTTTCGATAGGTTATGCCGAGGGTCTGCTGGACGCGTTGAGGCTTATGAAGGAGGTGGATTTCAAATGGTGAAAACGAGAGTTGTGCTCACAACGGGGGCCTTCGACATACTTCACCTAGGTCATATGAAGATGTTCTCAGACGCGAAGAAGGTCGGCGGACCTAGGTCTAAGCTCGTGGTGTTGGTGGCGTCTGACAGGACGGTTATGAGGAATAAGGGGAGGATGCCTGTGTTTGCTGCGACTGAGCGGAAGAAAATGCTGGAGTTTTTGAAGCCAGTTGACAAGGTTATCATTGGCTACGACCCGCTTTCCTTCGAAAAAGTGTTGAAGAAAGTGAAACCCGACATCGTGGCCTTCGGCTACGACCAGAAGAAAATCAAGAAAGCATTCGTGAAATTCTGCAGAGAACGGGGGTATAAGGTGAGAGTTGTCACGTTGAGAAAACACAAGGTCAACCCTATGAGCAGCAGCGACGTATTGAGGAAGGTTTTACGGCGCAGGATTGGCCGCTGAGCTGCTTGGCTTAAAACCTTCGTAGAAAACTTTGGGCGGAAGGGTTGCCGAGATTTTGACCAGCGAGCCGTCTTTTAACCCAAGCTTTTCCCTGAGGTTGACCTCGGCCACAAGCTCGGCAACTGAGCTGTCGTACAGGGTTCTCTCAGGGAAAACCATCACCGCAGGCTCGGTGTCGTTTATCAACACGTTTACGGCTTTCACAGAGCCGTATGTGCGTTTCTCGTCGCGGAAACCGCTTATCTCCATGTTGGCATGTCTCTGGAGAAACAGCCTGTTCTCGATCGAGTCTTTGGACAGCAGGGAGACGTTTAACGTGCCTGGATACGGTATGAAGCCAAACTTTTCCTTCATCTGTTTGACGTATCCGGGGAGGCTCATGTAGTAAGCTCCTTCACCGTAGCCTGAGAAGACACGCCCCTCCATGACAATTTTGACGGGTTTTTCGAAAACCATCTTCAACGAAAGATACAGGTCGAGAAGACGCGACACACCCTTCTTAGTTAGTTTGACGTAGCTTGTTCGCCCCACTACACGTCTTTCAATCAACCCGTCTCTCTCAAGGATTATCAACAGCCTGGACGCTGACTGCTGCGATGTTCCAAACTGTTTAGACAATATTGGCGTGGTAATTTTGAGGCTGTTGGTTATCGCACCCATTTCAGCTAAGTAGATCAATACCTTTTCCCTCAGAGAGAGGTTCTCCAACCTCGTCAACTTTTGGCACGGGCGCCTTTTAAATATTAGGTCTATTAGTTTAAACGCTTATCGTATCGTCTGCCTTCAGACCGGCTGACGTGTAGAGAAGGATGTCGATGCCGTTGCCGCTTCCAGCGTCACGGGACATGGATGCTTTGATGGATTTTGCCGCAAGCTCGTAGACCTCGCTCGGACCCATGTCCCGCCGGTAAAGGTTCTCGATGACGCCAACAGCTATCTCGGCGCCAGTTCCTACGACGGCGTAATCGTCCTCGATCATCGAGCCCAGCGGGTCGAGGACAACGACGTGGGGACCGTCTCTGTCGACGCCGCCTACGATTGTCTCCATGAAGTATGGGAAGTACCTGTTGCCGAAAAGGTTCCACGACAGTATTTTGGCTATGGTTTTGACGCTGGGCTCGGTGTTCTGCTCGAGCTTGTAGAGGTTGGCTACGGCTGTGACCTCTTTTATAAGGTTCTGCATGTCGGCCACAACCCCAGCGCATGCGGCTCCCACGTAGTTGGTTATCTTGAAGACCTTACGGGCTTGCTTGGATATGACGAAGTATCCGTAGGCAAACCTTTTCTCCGCCGCTATCGCGACACATTCCCTTCCCCTAATCCCGACCGTCGTCGCTCCCGGGTAATACAACGGTGCCGCCAACCTACAGACCCAGCCAGTTACACTCCTAGCCTAATATTAACTGTTAACACGCCAATCCATAAAAACAGTCAAATCGTTTAATCGAATGTATGGAGGACTATGTGGAGCTTGACGGCTCGATAGGCGAGGGCGGGGGCCAAGTTCTCCGAATAGCTCTTGCTCTCTCAGCCGTCCTATCCAAACCGCTGCACATAACCAACATCAGGAGAAAGAGACAGAACCCTGGCCTCCGTAGCCAACATCTGACAGCAGTGAACGCTGTGCAGAAAGCCTGTTCCGCCCGTGTTAGGCAGGCCTTCATAGGTTCGACAGAGCTCTACTTCACGCCCAACAGGATTTCTACAGCCGGCCTTGAGCTGGACACGGGCACGGCTGGAAGCACCATGCTGGTGCTTCAATCTCTTCTGCCCGTTCTATGCTTCAGCCCTAGTCAAACCAGCTTCACCATAAGGGGTGGGACGAACAATCCAAACGCGCCAACCTACGAGTATTTTGAACGTGTCTTCCTGCCTTCGGTTGCGTCCATGGCCGTGGACGCTGAGCTGACGCTTCTGCGGAGAGGGTTTTACCCGCGGGGGAACGGGTTGGTTAAAGGCTTGTGCCGTCCGGTGAGAAAGCTAAACCCCATAAAACTCACGGGAGAGCCGGAAGTGCTTGAGGTCAAAGGCGTAGCCTACACTTCACGGCTGCCATCCCACGTGGCGGACCGCATGGCCAAATCCTGCGAAAAATACCTTGTTGAGAAAGGCTTTGAGAACGTTTATGTCGAGAAAGAGGCTTTGACCGAGGCTGATGAAAAATGCGCCGTGGACGCTGGCGCTGGGATATGCCTGATTGCCTTATGCGAAAACGGTGTCCGCATAGGTGTGGACAGGCTTGGGGAGAGAGGTGTGCCGGCTGAAAAAGTTGGGCAGGCGGCTGCTGAAGACCTTGTCTCCGAGCTGCAGCAAAAAGCACCCGTCGACAGACATTTGGGCGACATGCTTTCAATTTACGCCGCGCTAGCCGACGGCCGCTCCGTCTACGAGGTCACCCGGCTGACAAACCACACTGTCACAAGTTTGCAGATATGCGAGATCATAGCGGGCTGCAGGGTCGGTGTTCACGGTTCGTTGAACGATAAAGCGTTGATTGAGGTAGATGGTATAGGCTTGGTGAACAGAAATTTGAAGAGCGCTTGATGCTAACGACTAATATACAACCCAGCTTAGTTGGCTGAGGATGAGAAGGGGGATTTTCATAGGCAGGTTCCAGCCTTTTCATCTCGGGCACTTGGAGGCCGTCAAATACATCCTTTCGCGAGAAGACGAATGTATCATAGCTGTGGGAAGCGCTCAGTTCAGCCACACGGTTGAAAATCCTTTCACCACAGGCGAGCGTATTGAGACTATACATCGGACGCTCAAGCCTTCCGGCGTTGACATGAGCAGATGCCATGTTATTCCGGTGCCGGACATCGGAGAGCACAAGCTCTGGGTATCGCGTGTCGTTTCTTTCTGCCCAGCCTTCCAAACGGTTTACAGCAACAACAGCCTTGTGAAAATCCTGTTTGAGGAGTGGGGCTACAGGGTTGAAGGCGTTCCGTTCTTTGACCGCAACAGGCTGATGGGGACGGAGATAAGGAAGTTGATGGCTCAGTCGGGCGACTGGCGGAGCAGGCTGCATCCCGATGCGGTCAGATATCTTGAAAGCATAAGATGCGAGGAGAGGCTTGCAGTTCTGCTCAAGAACGACTTTTAGATATCAAAAGCTTGTCGTTTGGATGGAGCCCAAGATCCTTGGCGGCGTTGCCTTTGTTCACGGCCAATTCCAAATATCCGGTTCCGCCAGAGAGCAGGACGAACTCTCCCTCAGCTGCCTGTGAATAATAGGTGGCGACTTTTGCGTTCCTGAAAACTTTACCGGCGATTTTTACGTCAACTTTCACCCATCCCGCGGGTAGACCGCCTCCGATGTTCAATATGACGTTTCCAAACCTGTCCACATGCAGGACTGTAGCCTCTACAAAATCTTCTCCCCACATGGGCTGGGGGATTTCAAGCTCAACCATCTTCCGCTTCACCTCCACTAGTCTCCGCCATTTTTTCCCTGAAATCAACAACCCGGCGAACTCGGCGAAGACATCACGTCCATGGAACGTCGGCGACACGGATGGAATTCTGTCGACTTTGATCTTGTAAATCTTGGAAATCCCTTCGGCGGATGAGGCTGGGTACAGCAGGCCTGTGTCAGGACCTATGAAGGTTTTCCCTTTCGCCGTTCTCACGGCTATCGCGTCCCGTTCGCTGCCAACGGTAGGGTCTACAACAGCCAGGAACACGGTGTTGCTTGGGAAAGATTTCGCCGCGAGCTTGAGAAGGAATGCTCCCTGAAGGACGTTGTAGGCGTCAACCTCATGGGTGATGTCAACAATCACCGCGTCGGGTCTATGCTTGAGGATGACCGCCTTAACCTCAGACACATAAGTATCTCTTGTCCCGTAGTCAGTCAGCAAGCCTACGACAGGTCTTTTCAAGTTTTTAGCCAACCGCGGGAAAACATGCCTATGCGTAAATATAAACAGGTCATCGTCATCCGCGCCGACTTGAAAATGAGTGTCGGCAAGACGGCGGCTCAGGCCTCGCATGCAGCCGTGCTCGCCGTTGAGAACGCAAGGAGGAGAAGGCCCGAATGGGTTGAGGATTGGATTGCGTCGGGACAGAAGAAAGTAGTCCTCAAAGTATCCTCGGAGCAGGAGTTGAGAAGGCTTGCAGACCTGTGTTCTTTGAGAGGTCTTCCGCATGAAATTGTTGAGGACGCCGGGTTGACTGAGCTTTCTCCCGGAACGGCTACCGCTCTAGGTATAGGGCCCGCTCCAGAAGAAGAGGTTGACAAAATAACCGGGAGCTTGCCGTTGCTCT
>JAWBJZ010000029.1:0-22468 GCA_038832005.1 Candidatus Caldarchaeum sp. | reverse complement strand
CGACCGCTGGAAGCTCATCAGCAAGCGATGGGCGATGTAGTTTGAGTCCTTTATAGGCGGTCAGGCTTGTCAGAAACGTCTTCAACGCGTCAAGCCTCTTAAAACCATCCATCAAAACAATTATGGAGTGGATCGTGAAGTCGGTTACCAACGCCTCTATTTTTCCATCCCTTACAAGCCTAAGCAGCTGTTTACATTCTTCGCTTCTCTCCCTGCCCAGCAGTACTTCAAGAAATATGTTGGTGTCGATGCGTCCCTGAGCACCTTAAGCTTCCACATCTCCGCCGCCCGGTGCTGTAGCTCTACAGCGTCCGCGTCAACCGGGTCGCCGACGAACTCTATTTCCATGGATGCGTGGGTTTGCTGGAGCCAGTTGGCGATGGCTTCTGCAGCGGCTTTGCTGAGCCTGCTGTCAGACGAGCTAAACTCATTCATGCTGCTTCACAAACGGTTAGCCAGCTATCTCAAATCCGTCCGAGGCGTGTCGGTTGAAGGACGGATTTGGGGAGGACTGTGGCTAACGCTCAGCTAGGCAGGGTTCTGCGCAACCTCGAGAAGCTGAGCTACATACAGCGTGTCGACGGAGGGTATGTGTTGTTGGACAGGCTTGCTGGTGTTGCTGTGCGTGGTGTGAGGTAGTTATTCCGTGACGGCTTCCTTGATTATCTCCAGTATGGTCTGGGCTATCTCGTCTTCGGAGCCTTCCAGGAACTTTCTAAGCCTTTGCGGCGGAGCTATGGACTGAAGCTCCACAACATCGGTCTTCGACCCAGCCCTTCCCGCGAGGGAGAGGTCGAGCTCGAGGTCTGCGGATGTCCAGACGGTTGTTTTGAACTCTCTTTCAGCCCATCTCTTCCTCCTGAAGTCGGGAAACCTCGGCGTGTTGGAGCCCAGCTCCACAGACACCACGGCTGGCAGAGGGGCTTTCACAACCTCATACCCTCCTTTCACGGTGCGTCTGGCCACGACGAACCCGTTGTCAACGCTTACGTTTGACGCGTAGGAGATGTTTGGGTATCCAAGCCATTCAGCCATCTGGGCTGGGACTTGAGCTGTTCCGGAGTCCGACGTGCTTTCACCACATAGGACGAGGTCTGGTTTCAGCTTTTTTACCGCTTGGGCTAGCACGTATGATGTGGCGTAGGTGTCGGCTCCTGCGAAGGCTTTGTCGGACAAAAGAACCGCGTCGTCAGCTCCCATGGCCACACATATTTTGAGGAAGGGTTCGAAGAAAGGCGGCCCCATAGATACAACAGCAACCTTCCCACCATGTTTCTCTTTGAGCTGCAACGCTGTCTCCAACGCGTTTTTGTCAGCTTCGTTGAGCTCGTTCTCAGCCGACGTTCTGTCAACAGTTTTCGTGGCGGGGTCGAACTTGACTTGGTCAACTTTGGGAACGACTTTGACGCAGACAACTATGTTCAACCTATCCACCTCCTTTCTCAGCGTGTTCGATGAGCTTTGGAACGATTTTGAACAGGTCGGCTTGAACACAGTAGTCGGAGAACTGGAATATAGGGGCGTTTCTGTCGGTGTTGACTGAGATTACTGTTTTTACGTCTTGGATGCCTGAGACAAAATGTGATGCTCCGCTGACGCCGAGGACTAGAGCGGCTTTAGACCTTAGGCTTATGCCTGTCGAGCCGACCTGAACGTCTCTTGGAGCTACGCCGATGTCTGCAAGCGGTCTTGTTACAGCCAGCTGAGCCCCCAGCCTGTCGGCAAGCTTTTTGACCAACGTCAGGTCTCCGCCAGTCCCCATGCCTGCGACAACAACTTTCTCAGCTCTCGTGACGTCAACCGTTTTCGCAACCTTTCTGTCGAGGATTATCCACCCCGGTTCAGCTGGGTCGAGGCTTGGAGTGAATTTTACAACTTCCGCTGTTTTGTTGGTTGTTTTGGGTTTCTCGAAGACGCCCGGCCTGACTGTGGCTATCTGCAGAGTGTTTGGCCTGCATTTGCAGACGGCTACGATGCTTCCTCCGAAGCCTGGCACATGGCCGACAAGCCTTCCGTCGACGGGGTCTATGCCGAGGTATGTTACGTGGGCTATCAGGCCTGCCCCAGTCCTTACGGCGAGACGTGAGGCTATGTCGGCCCCCGTGTAGGTTGCTCCGAAGAATATCATCTCAGGTTTTTCTTTCTCGACTAGCTGGTGTAGGGCTTTGGCGTGTTTAGACGGGTCGTATGTGGCGAGCGTGCTGTGGTCTACGTGGAAGACTTTGTCGACGGGGTATTTCGCGGTCTCTTGGACGATTTCGTCTACCTTCCAGCCCGTAACGACCGCGGCTGTCTTCCTGCCGCTTTCAGCCGCCAGCGCCGCAGCCCTTCCCATTATCTCCAGCGAGACGTCTTCAACGCCTTCAGGCCCTATCTCCACGAAAGTCCATATCTCACCCAAGCTGACCGCCCGCCGCCCCGTAGAGAAGCTCAGCCAAATCCATCACCTTTACGGGTGTTCTCTGGATCTTCGCCGAGTCTTCGAAGTTTACTATGCAGTAGGGGCATGTTGTCACAAGGATTTCCGCACCCGTCTCCGCAGCCTGTCTCACCCTTTGGTTTGACGGCCTTTCCTCAGGCTTGGACTCCATTAGTATACGGCCTCCTCCACCGCCGCAGCAGAGGGCCAGCTCCTTCGACAGTGTCATCTCCTCGAACGACAGTCCTTTGACGTTTTCTATGAGCTTTCTCGGCTGCTCGTATATCTTCATGTATCTGCCGAGGTAGCAGGGGTCGTGGTAGGTTGCTTTAGCGGTAAGGCTGGCGTTGACGGCTAGCCGGCCGCTGTCGAGGAGTTCGGTGAGAAACTCTGTATAATGTAGTGCTTCGTATTCCCCGCCGTATCGCGGGTATATGTCGCGGAACATTCTCAGGCAGTGGGGTGAGATTGCGATGATTCTCCTAACGCCGTATGCGTTGAATCTGCCGATGTTTTCCTGTACGAGTTCTTCAAGAAAGTCTGTCTCGCCTGTGTTGTAGATCGAGTCTCCACAGCATCTCTCCTCCTGGCCCAGAACCGTGAAGTCAACTCCAGCTTTGAGCAGCAGCTGGGCTACGGCCTTGGCTATTCGCTGGAGACGTATGTCGTAGGATGATATGCATCCGACGTATAGGAGTGTTTCGCTCTTTCTCGCCGCTATGTTTGCGTCAAGGCCGTCGAGCCAGCGTCCTCTCAGGCGAGAGGAATATCCCCACGGGTTGCCTTCTTCATAGACCCTCCAAAGGGCCTGCGTGAGCGGTGCGGGGGTTCTGTTTTGCTTGAACCAGATTTTCCTCAACGCGGTGATCACCTCTGAAACCTTCACGCCTCTCGGACAAACAGCTTCGCACGCCCTGCACATCATGCAGAGGTATGGGTCGATGTTTGTGGGAAGACCCAGCTGCATCCGTCTAAGCATCTGCCGCGGGCTTAGCCTTACACCGTTGAACATGTTGAGCGGGCATGCCGCTGTGCATGCTCCACACTGGAAGCATGCTGTTATGCTTTCAGACAGCGATTTGTCGTTGAGGAGCTCCGCGTAGGCAGGCATCATTTTATCCGCTCACCTCTTTCTTCAAGCTCAACAACACCTGATGGGCCTCGTTCATCTTCTCAGCAAACCTCTTCGCCTCGGCCGCGCTTATCCAGTGCAGCTGCAATCTCTTCGGGTCTATCTTACGGGCTTGTATGATTCTCAGCCAGCGTTCGTAGCGTTTCTTTGTGTTGAGGTTGGCGTAGTTGTAGTGGCAGTCCTGCGGCCAGCAGCCTGTGACGAACACGGCTCCAGCTCCTTTCTCGAAGGCGTGGAGGATGAACTTCTGCGAAACCCTCGCCGAACACATCGTGCGTATGACCCTGTTTGAGGCTGGGTACTGTATCTTGAGGATGCCTGCGAGGTCTGCTCCCGCGTAGCTGCACCAGTTGCATGCGAAGACTATCACTTTGTCCTGCGGGTTCTCGGCTAGGGCTGCGTCTATCTGGGCTATTATCTGCTCGTCTGTGAAGCCTGGCATCGTTATCGCGCCTTCGACGTTGCATTCGGCGACGCACGCTCCACATCCCTCGCACAGCCCTGGCACAACCTCTATCCACTTCCCCCTCTCGCCTTTGATGGCTCCGTATGGACAGACCTCGGCGCATCGCATGCATTTAGTGCATCTCTGCGTGTTGATGACGGGGATGAAGGGTTCTTTCTCAAGCTGTGGAGACGTAAGAAGCGCTGCGGCTTTGGCGGCGGCCGCCAAGCCCTGCGACACGCTCTCCCTCACGTCCTTCGGCCCTTGGGCAACTCCTGCGAGGAACACTCCGCCCGTTATGGATTCGACAGGCCCCAGCTTTGGATGGAGCTCGAGGAAGAATCCTTCCGAGTCTTTGGCGACTCGGAGATGCTGTGCTGCGGTTATCTCCGCCGGCGGGTCTAGCGCAGTCGCTAACACAACATAGTCGGCGGGTATGCTTACCGTCTCGCCTGAAACGATGTCGTAAGCGGTCAGACCCCCGTCACCTATCTGAACCAGCTCCTCTATCGGCTTTTCTTGACCTACCCTGATAAACCTCACCCCCTCCTCGCAAGCCTTTCTGTAAAGCTCTTCAGCACCCCTGCTGTACGTCCTAACGTCTTTGACGAAGACTGAGACGTTTTTGCCGGCTCTCCTGAGCTTGAGGGCGTGGTAGATGATGGTTTGGCAGCAGTATCTTGAGCAGCCTCTGTTCTGGTTGCGTGAGCCAACGCATCCCACGAAAGCTATGTTCCGCGCGTTGTCGGGCACTCCTTCCAGCTCGTAGTTCATCAGCGTCGCAACATGCATGCCGTTCGCTGCTGTGCCAGGCCAGCTGGGTTCATGGGGTTTCCCACCTGTCGCAATTATCACAGCGCCTACATCAAGCTCTTCACCGTTGGAGAGCGTGACATGATAGTTGCCCACAAACCCTGTCACCGAAGTCACCTCGGTGCCAAGATGGATCTTCGCACCAGACCTCTCCAGCTGCATCATCTTCCAGCGGAGGAAGCGTTGAGCATCCAACCCTGAAGGCGCTATCTCTTTCAAGTATCTGAGAAGCCCGCCCAGCTGCCTCTCTTTTTCGACGAGATGTGTTTCGAAGCCCATGTTCGCCAAGACCGTGGCTGCGGTCATGCCTGCCACGCCGCCTCCTATCACCAAGGCCTTCTGCACGACGTTTGACTTCAGCTTGGTCAACGGGGTTTGTAGGGCTACTTTTCTGACGGCCATCCCGATAAGGTCCACCGCTTTCTCCGTCGCTTCAGCGGGCTGGTTCTTGTGAACCCATGAGTTGAGGTTGCGTATGTTGGCCATCTCGAAGAGGTATGGGTTGAGGCCGGCGCGTGCGCAGGCTCTCATGAAGGTTGGGCTGTGTGTTTTAGGCGAGCAGGCGGCGACAACAACCCTGTTAAGCTTCTTCTCCCTTATCACGTTCTCGATATACTTTGTTCCAGCGCCTGAGCATGAGAACTTCTGGTCGTCCACGTGGGCGACGTAGGGTAGCTTCCTCGCCTGTTCGGCGGCTGCTTTTATGTCGACGACTCCGGCTATGTTGGAGCCGCAGTGGCAGATGAAAACACCCACTCTCGGCTCTCCTGAAGGGTCTATCGTTTCCTCGTAGACTTCAGGCTCGAGGCTTTTCGCGGTGAGATGTGTGAGCGCTTTTGCGGCTGCAGCCCCTGCCTCGGTGACGCTGTCGGGGATGTCTTTGGGGCCGCTTGCACAGCCGCATACGTATATGCCCTCCCTCGAAGTTCCGACGAAATCGCCGTCAACCTCGTAGGACTTTATGAAACCGTCTTCTCCAACCTCTATCCCCAGCGTGTCCGCCAGCTTTCTCAGCTCCTCCGAAGGTGTGAGGGCTGTTGAGAGAACAACCATGTCAAACGTTTCACGTCTCAGCTCCCCTGACGTAGTGTCTTCGTAGAAGACGTCTATGCCGTGGCCGTTGGGGATTATCCTTCCCGGCCTGCTTCGCACAAACCTGACGCCGCTGTTTCTCGCCCTCTCAAACATCTCGTCAAAGCCTTTCCCGTAGGCTCTTATGTCCATGTAGAAGACGGTGACGTTTTTGATTCCATGGTCAACCAGCTGCAGGGCTTCTTTGATGCTGTACATGCAGCAGACCCTGCTGCAGAAGCTGTAGAACCTTTTGTCACGTGCTCCCACGCAGAGGATGAAGGCGACTTTTTCTGGATGGTGGTGGTCGCTGGGCTTTATCACCTCGCCTCTCGAAGGCCCGCTCGACTGCAGCAACCTCTCCAGCTCCATCGCGGTCAGAATGTCTGGATGTCTGCCGTAGCTGAACTCGGGGATGAGGGAGGCGTCGAACAGGTCTGAGCCGGCTGCAACTATGATGGCTCCAACCTCAAGCTCGTGGGTTTTTTCCCTCATCTCAAAGTCTATGCATTTAGGCCCGCATGCCTCAACACATCTGTTGCATGGAAGGTAGTTGGGAGGCTTGTTCAAACAGTTTTCAATGTCTATGACGTATGCTCCCGGCTCTGCTTGGTCGAACGGTAGGTAGATGGCTTTCCTCGCACCCATGCCCACGTCAAACTCGTTCTTCAATATGACAGGACATGCGGGCACACAGTCCCCACATCTGGTACACTCGTCTGTGACGTAACGAGGTCTCTGACGGACCTTGACTCGGAAGTTTCCAGGACCTCCGCTAACCTCTACAACATCGCTCAACGTCAGGACCTTGATGTTCCTGTTCTGCATGACCTCGCTCAGCTTCGGCGCCTCTATACAGTTACTTACGGTGAAAATGCCTTCCGGAATGAAGTTATGGACACCATCAACCGTTATATCATATACATAATCCTCCTTTGAGGGAACGACCTTTACTTCCTTTACCTGGTCTAGGAAGAAGCTAGAATTACATAGTTGGTTAAGCTTTATGAAATCCTTGTCATCAGGTCTAACATAGCGTCTCAGGACATTTATTACACGACGAAGGTTAACCCTGGTTATTCTGCATTCCTGTCTCGTTACTCGTAGAAGATTTGAGCGACTCAAAGGGAGCCTTTTAAGGGGTATTCTGTACCTATCCATCAAAAACCGGATCAGCCGCCCGCACTCCAGCGGGAGCTGCTCAAAGAGGCCTCCCATTTTCCTTGGAAGCTTAGAGGTCTTATTCGCCTCCAGCAGCCTACGCCGCTTAAAAGGATGATTCGAGCGTACTATAGATGAGAACCTCGCCACATCCTCCCTTTCTGATATATCTAGCAGAACCCTGTCCTCATACGTGTAAAGTTTGCTGATGATGCCCAGTCTCTTAAGGAGAAGCTGTAAGCCCTTTGCATGTTCATAACGGTCTTTACCTAAGTTGAAGGTGATCTTGAAGGACGACCAGCCTCTCCACCTAGTTATCTTTACCGTCCCATCCCCATCAAAGTATCCTCTTAGGAAGCTGCTCACAATTTTCTTATCAAGCGGGAAGAGAGGTTTAAGACCGCCTCTTATGTCAAGCTTCTGCGCAATGCTGAGCAAAACTCTATTCTTGCATCTCACAGCCATCCTTTTCTTCCATCTCTTCCCCCCTCCTGTCTGGACATTTATCCAACACCGCTTCCCTGGGAAGAGCCTGCGATAAATCTTTACGTATATCCTGATCAAACTCTTGTTCGTGTTATAGAACTTTATCTCTTTTCTGGATAAGCTGCCGTCTGCCGCCAAGAGACCCAGTAGGTAAGCCATGTCTTCATCAATGCGTCTTTTGCGTAGCCTAACCGGTCCGTGGGCCCCCTGATACGTGATGCTTTTGACCCTTACCTTAAGATTTTCCCAGCTAAAGCCAAGGGCTTCGGCTACTCTTTCTAGCTCGCTTATTGAGAGCCCACGTCTACTGTCTAGATGGCCGCGCTTTAAACTGAGTTTCACCGCCGCTTTAGTGAGGCTTCCGAATTTCTTCTTAAGTTCTTTCTTGACGCGATTGTTGATGTCGTCGTCAACTACAATGAACTCTTTTGGTAAAAGGTCTATTACGTAGCGAGGCTGCGATTTTTTGGGGCCAAGCTTCCGCGGGGCATAGAGCATGTCACCGACCCTAAGTTTACTGGCTTCTCTCCAAGCCGGGCCATTTTCATCGTCGACAAGTATCTTATGGTCGGGAGTAAAGCGAAGCCTACCTCCTGTCGCGGTAGTTATCTCGATGAGGTTGTAGGAGTAGGGTAGCTTTTGTCCAGCCACTATAGGACGTAAACTAACCGTGTTTCCGTCAAAAGAAAATGTTTCAGGTGGATGGGGGTTGAAATCTCCATGCTCGAACCTCTCAACTAGGTTCCGAATAGGAACTATTGAGCCGTCGCCGAGTATTATATCGGTGTCTCCAGGCATACAGATGGAGCAGTCCATCGTCGGGAAGTTTTTGTCGAGAGCAGCCATCCTCCCGCCTATCACGGGGCTTTTTTCCACGAGGTAGACTTTCGCACCGGCTTTGGCGAGGTCGAGCGATGCCTGAACCCCGGCTATGCCGCCGCCGATCACGAGAACCGCGTCAGCCATTTTCACACCACCTCCTTAGCCGTCAAATGCTCGCAGGCTATGCTGTAGCCTTCGTGGAGGGCTTTGCGGTTGAGCTCAGCGGCTTTGGGGAAACGGTCAGCCAAAGCCTTCGCAACAGACTCGAGCGACGGCACCCCTCCAAGAGCAGCCACAACAGCGCCGAGAATCACGATGTTCATGACAATTCTCCTGCCCAAGCTGTCGGCCACCTGTATCGCAGGAATAGGTATTATTCGAGCATCTTTGTGGAATGTGTGTTTGACGAGCTCTTTTTCCGTGACCACGATTCCGTTGCGTTTGACATACTTGATGTTCTGGACAAATCCATCATCGTACATGGTGGCCAAGACGTCGAGTTTCGTCATTAGCGGGTAGTCTATCGGCTCGTCGGAGATTATCACATCCGCCCTTGACCAGCCGCCTGTTATGTATGGGCTGTAGCCTTCTGTGACGACGGCTTCTCTGCCGTCGTATATCACGGCAGCTCTTCCGAGGATGTGTCCAGCGGTTATCGCACCCTGCCCGCCGAGACCAGTTATCCTAACCTCATACCTCAAACTTCTCCACCTCCCTCCATGGCTCTGCTTATGAGCTGCTGGACAAGCTCTTGATAGCTCGGCCTTCTCCTGTCTACGAAGTTCCCCACAACCAGCGGCTCACCCTTCAACTTTACGCCTATTTTGCTGAGGTCGGCGTTGTGGTCTATCACACAGTGTTTCCTAAAGTATTCCATCATGTCGACCGCTTCGGGGAATTTGTTGAATTCTCCGAACGTTGGCGGGCACGGCGATATAACCTCCATGAATGCGAAGCCTTCAACAGTCATCATGTGTTTGATCGCGTTGATTAACTGTCTTACGTGGAGTGTTGTCCATCTTGCGACGAACGAGGCGCCTGCGGCGGCTAGAAGATATGGGATGTTGAAAGGTGTTTCGATGTTTCCGTAGGGTGTTGTGTATGTCTTTGCGCCGAGTGGGGTTGTTCCGCCGTGCTGGCCACCCGTCATCCCATAGTTGAAGTTGTTCACCATTATCACGTTGATGTCCACGTTTCTCCGTGCCGCGTGAATGAGATGGTTTCCGCCTATGGTGCAGATGTCGCCGTCGCCCGAGACGACGGTCACCTCCAAGTCGGGCTTGACGAGGGAAAGGCCTGTGGCGAACGCAATGGGCCTCCCGTGCGTTGTATGGTATGAGTCGAGGTTCATGTAGCCAGCAACACGCCCTGTACACCCTATCCCGGAGATGCAGACATGCTTCTCGGGCGGAATTCCTGAAGCCTCAATCGCCTCCGCGTAAGCCGCCATGACTATGCCTATCCCGCAGCCGGGACACCAGATGTGGGGGAGCCTCTCATACCTGAGCAGCCTGTCCCGCGGATGCCTCTGAACAGTTATAACCTGCGTCACGCCGCAGCCACCTCCACAACATCAAGGATTACGCTGGGCTCTATGAGAGAGCCGGGCGCCCAGTTAACCTCGATTACGGGACATTTTGCATACTCCTTGATGGGATGTACGAGCTGGCCGAAGTTTATCTCGGGAACTACAAGCGTGTGGGCTCGTTGGCTGATTTTCTCGATTACGTCTGTTGGGAAGGGCCATGCCGTGATGAGCTGGAGAAGCCCAGCCCTTATCCCGCGTGAGCGGGCTTGCTTGACGGCGTTTAGAGCAGACCTCGCCACAGAACCGTAAGCAACCACCACAACCTCTGCGTCATCGGTCATGAACTCTTTGTAAAGCCAAAGCTCACGCGCATGGTTACGAATCTTGTTGAGAAGATACCTTATCATTTTGTCGGAGGCGTCGTGGCTTGTCGTGGGGTAGCCTCTCTCGTCGTGGGTGAGGCTGTCGATGTTGACCCTGCATCCCATCCCAGCCAACGGCATCGGGTTTACATCCTCAGAATAGTCGAACGGAAGCTTGTTGGAGAGGTATGATTTGTCCATTACTTTTCTCTCTACAACCTCAACCTCCTCGGGGTGGGGGATTCTCAGCTTCTCCCACATCAGCCCAATAACCTGGTCGGCTAGCACGATGACGGGTGTGCGTAAACGTTCCGCTGTGTTGAATGCTTTGATGGTTAGGTCGAACAACTCTTGAACGCTGCTGGGACAGTATGCAACCATCTCGACGTCGCCGTGCGAACCCCACTTAGCCTGCATCATGTCACCCTGCCCGACCAAGGTGGGGATTCCCGTGCTCGGCCCCGCTCTCTGGACATTTACTATGACTATAGGAGCCTCCATGATGAAAGCCAGGCCTATGTTTTCCATCATCAAGCTAAACCCAGGCCCTGAGGTTGCTGTCATCGCCTTAGCGCCCGCGTAGGAAGCACCTACTAAAGCGGCTACGCTTCCCATCTCATCCTCCATCTCAACCGCTATGCCACCTACCTGCGGAAACCTAACACAGGCTCTCTCGAATATCTCGCTGGAGGGTGTGATGGGGTATCCGGCGAAGAACCTGCATCCCGCAAGTATGGCGGCTTCGACGCATGCAAAGTTTCCCATCATGAAGTGGATGCCTGGCTTAGGCAAGCCGTTGCTCATCTCTTCAGCTCACCTCAACGGTGTAGATTGCGAGCTCGGGGCAGACCAAGCTGCACATCTTACAGTTTACGCAGTCGTTTTCTTTCCCCGGCTTGACCTTCGGATACCTGTAGCCGTTGGAGTTGAACTCGTCGGACCTCATCAAAACATCCATAGGGCAGAAAGTCCAGCAGAAGCTACATTCCTTACATCTCTCGGGTATGATGTAAACCTGTCCCAAAGGTCTGCGGAACTGTGCAAGGTTTATCGGCTCGCGTAAAATCTTCAAGGCTTGAAAACCTCCCACAGCTCCTCATAACCGTTAATGGTTTCGGCGTTTATTATACCGTGTTAAATATTGTACCAGGTCCAAAAATTCATAAATCCGAGCCAAGACTACATATTAACGTGGTCAGCACCGCCCAAGCTGACTTGCTGATGGCTCTTCTGGCATCCTCCCCGCCGTCGGCGTGGAGTGAGGACAAATTTATCCAATCGCCTCTTTACAGAGTTGAAGAGTTTGATGAAAAGCTTCTCCTGCTGCCCGAACGTTCTGAAGCAGAGCTTGTTCTGGATAACCTCGTACAGATGCTCGGGCTGAAGAAGCATAAAACAGCTCCCCCATCATACCTTATCCAGAGAAGCGAGTGCTTCAAAGCCTTTCGAAACTTCCTATGGCTTATCAGGAGGAGCTGGAAGGATGAAGAGGTTCGTATTGTCTGGTCTGCTTTGTACGTAGCGCATGCGAAAGGATGGGGAAACACACCGCTCAGCATGGTTGCGGAGTTAAGCGGCTTGGACCCGGCTAAATGTAGAGAGGTTTTAGCCAGGCTTTTGAACGGTGAAAAGCTGGTGGACTCCGAGACGCTGAAGGCTGGGCGGAAGCATTTCTCAGAAGCCTTGGAACGCTTGGTCAGGAACATACCTACCTGGAGCGAGGAGCTGGTCATGGCGTCTCTCTGCGCCGAAACATACGCCTCCGTCGAAGACATATTCCTGAAGGTAAGGTCCTACGGGCTGAGCATAGGAGCGGTTTACAAAATAGTTCAGAGGCTTAAGAAAGCCAACCAGATAGTGAGGGTTAGCTACAGCAGGAGAAGCCTGCAAGGACCTATGAGGGAGGTTTTCTCACCCAACTGCCGCAACTGTTTCTACGGCTACAGCAGCGAGGAGAAATGTCTGCAGCATCTCCTCGTCAAAATGGAGACTTACTTCAAGGAGAACTACGGCAGAGAGTTAACCAGCGAGGAGAAAGCCTTTCTCTACAAGTCGCTCAGGCTTACGCCCTTTGGGCCGAGGCTGCTGCGAAAGCTTCTCTCAACGTTCAGGCTTGTGAGAAGCGTGGAGATGTTGATGAAAGACGAGAGGCTGGTAGGTCTTTTGAGGAAGCTGGACGAGCTGTGCGGCATAAAGATGGCTGTACCTTCTTTCGAATTTAGGACCAGGAACAATATTGGAAATAATCTAACAAACTGATAGAATTATAGCCGGCGTGAACATATATAGAACCGTGGCTGGAAAAAGCTTCCAATGCCGCGACTGTATACACTTCCTCCCCTACCCATTACTTAGGAGTGTTGGGACATGCTCAAACCCCGCCAGCCTAAACTATGACAGGGTCAGGTTCGGCGATGAGACACCCTGCGAATACTTTGGGCTGGCCGAGTTCAGCGTGACTGGAATTCCCGGGGTGGAGTTTTACTGGTGTGAAAACTGCAGAGAATACATGTACAGGGATGAGCTAGTGTATCATGTTGGCCACAGGGTTCACACTGGCGTTTCGCAGACGGATGTGGAGTTTAACGTCGAGAGCACGATGGCCGCAGACTAGGTTTTAGGCTTCGCCGAAACCTGCGACAGACGCACGAGAGCCTCCCATCTTTTGTTGACGTGTTCTTTGAGCATTTGGAGGAGATGCTGGTTCTCAGGCTTGAGGAGATGCTGGAACCTTCCCTGCGGTCTTAGAAACTCTTCGAGAGGCTTCGGGTTTGCGACGAAATAGTTTATCCTGTAGACGCCTTCTACAACCTCGTACAAAGGAAAGTATCTCGTCTCGACAGCCAGCTTCGAGAGCTTGATTGTTTCTTCAGGGTTGAAGTACCAGCCTCTGTTGCAGGGTGCGTAGACGTGGATGAACGAGGGGCCGTTAAAGGTGAAAGCCTTCCTGACCTTGTTCACAAGGTCTTTCCAGAAGAATATTGTGGCGGTAGCTGCGTAGGGGATGTTGTGCGCTGCCGCGATTGCTATGAGGTCTTTCTTCTCCTCAAGCTTTCCCTTAGGCGTCGTCCTCGACCAAGCACCGAGCGGGGTGAGTGAACTCCGCTGAATCCCAGTGTTCATGTAAGCCTCGTTATCGTAGCACACGTAGAGGAAACGGTGGCCTCTTTCAAAAGCTCCCGACAGGGCTTGAAGCCCTATGTCAGCTGTTCCGCCGTCGCCTGCTATGACGAGGATGTTATGCCTCCGCCCAAGACCCTTGCTCTCGAGGACGTCTAACGCTGCTTCAACACCAGACGCAACAGCTGCAGCGTTCTCAAAGGCTACGTGTATGTATGGGGTGTTCCAAGCAGTGTAAGGTATCTGTGTAGTAACCACTTCCACGCATCCTGTGGCGTTGACTACTATGAGAGGCGTGGGTGCGGCGAGAAGTATCTGGCGGACAGCTATCATGGCGCCGCATCCCGCGCAGGCGCTGTGGCCCGGGCTTATCAGCTCTCTTCCAACAAGCTCGTCAAGCCTTTGCACCGGTTTCACGGCTGACCCACCCGTTGAAGATAAACGGTTCTGCTGGCCTGCAAACCCTCTCTCCTAGCCTCAGCCAATTCCGTGAGAAGAGATTTCACAGCGGTGGTCGTTGTCTCCCTGCCGCCGAGGCCGTAGACAACATTCCAAACAGGGGTTCGCAAACCTGCGTCGTAGAGCGTTGCTTTCACGTCGTAGGCCAGAGGGTTGGCTGCTCCGCCGGGCGAAACCGCTCTGTCAAACACTGCGATAAGCTCAGCGTTAGACAGGGCTGTGAGAAGCTTCTCGTGCGGGAATGGCCTGAACATTTTAACGCTGACGACGCCGAAATCCCTGTATCCGTATGTTTTGATGGTGTGGCGGAGCGTGCCAGCCATGCTTCCCATGCAAACTAGCTTGACGGATGCTTCAGGGTTGAAGATGTTCAACATATCCATGCCATGTTTGTTGCCTGGATATTGTTCCACAACGCTGTTGAAGACATCTTTCGCAGCCTCAAGCGCCTTCGCCTGCCCGAGCTTGATCTCGAAATAAGTGTTGGTCAAGGAGAACGCTCCCATGGTGACTGGGTTTTCAAAATCCAGCACAGGTCTCGGCTTTCTTAGAAGATATTTCTGGACGTTTTGGTCTTCCAGCGGTGTGACTTGCTCGTAGCAGTGGGAGAGTGTGAAGCCGTCTATGTTTACAGCGACGGGGAGGAGGACTCTTTCGTCTTCGGCGAGCCTGTAGGCCTGGATTGTTCTGTCGTATGCTTCCTGCACGTTTTCGCAGAAAATCTGTATCCATCCAGCGTCTCTCGAACCCATTATGTCGGAGTGGTCTCCGTGTATGTTGATGGGGGCTGAGAGGGCTCGGTTTGCCACAGCCATTACTATGGGCAGCCGCATCCCAGCGGCGATGTACATTACTTCATGCATGAGCGCAAGGCCTTGGCTGGATGTTGCTGTGAAGGTTCTAGCTCCAGCTGCTGCGGCTCCGACGCATGCGCTCAGGGCTGAGTGCTCTGATTCAACGGACACAAACCTTGCTGCAAGCTCTCCGTCAGCTACGTATTTGCTCAGCTTCTCAACTATCGTCGTCTGCGGCGTTATCGGATAGGCTGCTATCACATCCACATCGCTCTGCTTCACGGCAAGCGCTACGGCCTCGTTCCCAGCCAGCAAAACAGGAGAGACAAGCTTCTGCATCTACTCCACCTCCATAGCTATGGCTTTTCTGGGGCATTCGGCGGCGCATATCCCGCATCCCTTGCAGTGCATGTAGTCGATGGCTACTTTTCCAGAAGAGTCAACTAGGATGGCTGGCTCGGGGCAGTATATCCAGCAGATGAGGCAGTTGGTGCAGTTTTCGTAGTTTATCACAGGCTTGGATGTGCGCCATGTGCTTACGTCGATGTTCCGGGTTGAACCCGGCTCCATGACGGTTGCTGAAAGGGTTTCACTCCGCTGCAACAGCAACCACCTCGCCAAACCCTCTCTCAACAACCCTGACGTCTTCGGCGCTCAGCCTTTCAGCCACGGCTTCGGAGACTTTCTCAAGCGGAATCATGCGGGAGAAGGCTGAGAAAGCACCCAGCAAGGCTACGCCGATGGATAGGGGTTTTCCAAGAGACTTTGCTATAGCGGCCGCCGGGATTCTGCAAACTCTGTAACCTTCCTCATGCTCCAGGCTTGATGCGTCGGCGTTCAGCACAAGCGTTCCCCCGTCCTTCAAAATCTTGTTCGGTGGAAATTTTTTCAGCAGGTTGGCGTCGAACACGATTGCGGCGTCGGCCTGTTCCACGGGAGTGTAAACCTCTATGGGCTGGTCTGAGACGCGGACGAACGCTCTCACGGGGGCGCCGGCTCTCTCGGGGCCGAACTCGGGGAAGGCTTGGACAGATTTTCCATCCCGTAGGAATGCGTCAGCAAGTATCGTGCTCGTAGTAACAACTCCTTGGCCGCCCCTCCCAACGAGAACAACTTCAAAAAACAAGAGGCAGACCCAAGTAGAATACGTAACCTTCGTATATTAGGTTTTGTCATTATTCGCTCCAAAAAGTAAAAACTATGATGTAAATTGCTAGCTGTTTAAGAACGGCTTGTTTCAGCTGTTTTTTGTAGCATGCTTCTGTCGCCAGCTAAGAACAGCCCATTCTCAGCCACTTCAGCTCTGAACAAAGGCTTGGTTCTCAGCGTTTGAATGAACTCGTCAACCGTGAAGACGAGAGGCTCGACATCGAGGGGGAGGCTGGGGTCGATGTAGCGCGGGATTCTGTCGACGGTCTTCTCCGCCGACTCCCTCACCACTATCACCAAATCTATGTCGGAGAACGGGGTGTAGGTTCCCTTCGCCAGCGAGCCGATTAAAACCACAAGCTCCGCCAAACCACCGTCAACAAGCTTTCGGGCATAGTCCCTAACCTTCCCCATCACAGCGTCGTAGTCAAGCTTGAACACCCTTACTTCTGCAGAATTCGACGACCTCGCGGGCTTGCTCAACCGCTCTCTCAGCATCGCTCCTAGTATAATAGTCTAGTGGAGCGCCTTCGCTGTGGAGGTTGGGGTATCTCGTGGGGATGTAGTGTCTGTCAAGCTCCTTAGCTTTGTCGAGCAACGATGCGGCTGGCTTGAGGTCTTCTGGAAGATGTTCCAGCAGCCTGGACACGGAGTGTCCCCAAGCCTCCATGTTCCTGCTTTCATACAGGGCTTTGACAGCCTTCTCGGCAGCCTGCTGAGCCGCGAAACAAGCCCATTCATAATCACCTTGGCTTAAAGACGCTTCAGCGTGAGCCAAGTCCCTGACAGCCTGTCTCATCCAATCCCTAGCCCTGGAGACCAGCTCCACCACCAGCTGTGAAAACCCAACAGCCCCGTTTAAACCTGTTGGCGGGTTTAAGCTACTGCATCCTCTCACAGCACCAGCGCTGCGCTGTGAGATAACCTGTGCATGTTCGAAGCAGTTTGATGTGAGAAAGGTTTGCTACTTTTTGCGAAGGGAATCATTTTGGGAACTTTGTTTGAATAATGCTTGTATTGTTCGCCGAAGATGGCTTTCAGCTCAGCTTCCTCGAAAGAAGCTACAACGAAGTTGAACCACAGCAGCAACAGCACGGCCCAGACTGCCAGAAAACTGTAGTCCAGCAGCAGCCAACAGCCAAACGCCAGCAGCACGACGCCTTAGCGGATGTCTAACGTAGCTGTAGGGCCCTTGGATGATAAGCGGCTTCTTCCTGTCCAACAGCTTGACGCGGCTTCTCACCCTCGAGAACGTTATGTACGTGGAGACCAGAACATCCTTCGGCCTCCTATAGCTAAACACCCAACCAATGAACCCACTACGAGGTTTTAGCAGATGAGCATCTTTCACCTCCTCACCGGATTTCCGCGGGCCTAATGAGTATCCGCTTACTCTCGGGCTTAAACTCGTGGATAGCTTACCTCTACGTTTGACCTGAAAAAAAGGAAGGTTTGGATGGTGAATTAGTTTTCTCTACCCGGGCTTTAGATTTTATCCTCCTTAATATAGGTCGCCGCAGAACGAGGAAAACGCCTACAGCCACAACAGCTATGATTCCGACTATTAGATATAACAATTGGTTTATTTGCCGCTCCCAGACTGCCTTTAAGGATTTGGGGCCATTCATAACGATTTGAACCGGTTGGGGTCCGCTTACTATGTCCCCGCTCCATCCTTTGAAGACCATAACGTAAGGGAAGCCAACATCAATCTCTGTTTTATCGATTGATACAAGGACCAAGGTGCCAGCATCGTACCATCCCGCCCCCAGCGCCATACCGAATTCTGAAACGACGTCCAGATAATATTGTGTCTTGTATTTGGCGTGATATTGCGTAGGAGCCGTGATGGTCACGTGTCGCCTTGCCTCCTTGATGCCGTCGCTCCATTCTAGGAAGATATACCTCGTGTTACGATCCTTCTCTTGGATAATCTCTTCCACCATAAGTGATAGGGAGGTCCCATCATAGTACCAGCCTGTGCCTGTTGGAGACCCCCTGTCGGCTGTAACTTTTACACGATACTTTAACCTGTATTCGGCCCTAAGTTCAGTTGGTAAGAAAGCTTGTATCGTACGTGATGGGGCTGTGTCACCATCGGACCATCTTACAAATTCTGCCACTATGTCATCACTTACCTTCCATTCCTGAGGCATGGTTAGTTGCACTGGGTCTGATGTAACCCACTTTTCAGCTATACCTGTGTAAGGGGTTCCGGATATTGTGAATTGAACCGTCAGTGGTTGATTTTTCCGCTCGATCATCGCTGAAACTTTAACGGGAACAAGCACTTTTAGAGATATCATGTACTCGTCGCTATACCTTTTCCCCTCTTCGTCCATATACTCTAGCCTAAGTGTTATTGTCCTTACTCCACCTGTCTCAGGTCTCACCTGTAAGCTAAGAGTATAGCTTGCTCCCGGTTGAACTTGGGAAACGGTATCGGAACCCTTTATCACGCTAACACCCTCTGCTGAAGTTATCCTTATACTGACCTGCTGAGCCACTCCTTCACCCGTATTGGCAAACGATACTGTGATCGGCACAATTTCACCAATCTTCACCTCCGATGGTAATCCGAAAATGTCTAGCCTATGGGATGGTAGGGGTGTTCTGACATTTATTCCAAAAGTTTTGCTATCGTAGATTCTGCTATCAGCCATTACCTTTGCGGTTAGGGAGAGCTGACCGTATAGCGTAGGGATTACTTGGAACTGAACTGTAGCGGTGGCTCCAGGGTTGACTATAGTGGTTGATGAGGATGGGTTTATTGTGAACCCTGTCCCTTCAAGTGAAACTACATAGGCTTGTTGCTTCTCTCCTGTATTCCTTATGACAACGCTTACCGTGTGAGGTGAGTTTCGCTTCATATTTGGCGCCACATCAACTCTCTCTATTTTAGGCCTAGGATGCTCCCAGAAGTCAAATCTCAAAATTGCAGTAGCCCATCCACGCGTCGGATTCCAGAGCCAAATTTTCCATGTATGACGGCCTTCTGGCTCCGTTGGCTCTGGCAAAAATATACCAATCCTATAGGTACCTCCTCCAGTGAATGGGCCCGCAGCCCATATCAACCAATGTCCGCTTGGCTGGTTCCCGGGTGGGTACCATTCATAGCACCAAATCCAGAATGACGGATAGTTGAGAACTCAAGAAAAAATCCATCGCCCCTGTATAATTCCCTCCGTACGTTTAGTGATAGGTCCAATAGACGGGCTGTGAGAGCGGTTACGGTGCCTGGTCCTGGTGTCACTATCATTTGCATACCTGTGGGTAAATCAGCAGATCCATATGGTTCTGGTGGATACCACTCCTCCTCTGGACTTGGCGGCTGTGGCTGGGCTAGAACCACTTGAGTTGGCAAAGCAGAAAAGGTGAGGAGAATCATAGTAGCGGTGAGCAGTATCACTGAAAACTTTCTAAATGCTATACCGCTGTTTTGCACCATACAGGCATGGTTAAAGGGTCATAAAAAATATTATCTATATAGTCTTTTTAGATATTCTGGCTTACCTGCCACCTACATATCCCCTAATCACACAGGTCGCACCATCTTTTGTAAGCGATGATAACACCTAGAGCTTTTCTACTAGTTTCAAACCCATCTACGGCACTTTCTTAGATATCTTAAAAACAGATAAGCTGCCTTTAGCCCAACCCACTCACCTGTTGCGAGGTTTCAGCTGATGAGCTCAGCCTCCGAAACCCCACCATTGACCGCTACGATAGTTGTGTTATGTAAATGGTCGTAAAAGTAAAGAAAAAACAAGGGGAGGGTTTGGCTGGAGTCCGTCAACAGACAACATCTAAGAAGACCATTGAGAAAGGTGTATGCGGTCGAACCTTCAGGAACAGGGACAAACGTCCTTTCTGCAACAGAGTATAATGCGGGGGGTGGGATTCGAACCCACGAACCCCTGCGGGAGCAGGTCTTGAGCCTGCCGCCGCTGGCCACGGCCAGCTTGCTGCTGTGCTTGTTTGACCAGGCTTGGCTACCCCCGCCCCACAAACATCAACCCACAGCTTTGCTATTATAGGTTTATCTCCGCGAACACTTTTACAATGCTGTGAAGATTGGGAGGGTGTTGCTTTTCCTCGTGGGTGTTTTGCTGGCTGCTGTGGGTGTTGCGCTGAGCTGGAGGCTTTTGGTCGAGCTTGTAGGCCTACTCTTAGTAGTCGTCGGCCTGTCTCTGGCTGTCTCAGCGCTCTTCCGCGGCAAAAGCTAACCAGGCCTGCTGAGACAAAAAGGTTTTACCATGGCTGCCGCATACATGGCCGGGAAGGTTGAAGGAAGAATACAAACTCCTCGCCGACAGGCTCGTCGAAGAGCTGCAGAGGTTTTTCGGAGACAGGCTCATCTCAGTCGTCTTCTACGGCAGCGTGGCCAGAGGCGAGGAAAGAAGCGAAAGCGACATAGATGTTCTCATAGTTGCTGACGAACTGCCTGAAAGCAGGCTACGCCGCCAAGAACTCTTCATGCAAGCCGAATCAAGCCTGCAGCCCTTGATAGACGACCTGCGGAGAAGAGGGCTGGCTTCAGATTTTTCACCAATCCTCTTGAACAGAAATGAAGCAAGCAGGATTAGGCCGCTCTACCTTGACATGGTTCACGACGCAGTCATAGCCTACGACAGAGACGGCTTCTTCACCGACGTTCTCAGCCGGCTGAGGAAACGTCTCGAAGAGCTTGGTGCAAAACGCGTGAGACGGGGAAGGCTCTGGTACTGGGACCTCAAACCCGGGCTAAAGCCCGGCGAGGTTGTCGAGATTGAATAATAGAGACATGGCCGAGTCCTATCTGAGGCAGGCGGCCGAGCGGATAAAACACGCTGAAGAAGCCTTGGCTGAAGGCAGCCATGCCTACGTAATCAGGCAGTGTCAAGAAGTGGTTGAGCTGAGCTTGAAAGCAGCTCTGAGGCTGGCGGGCATCGAGCCTCCCAAATGGCATGACGTAGGCCCACTGCTGAAAGAACAGCGTCACAGGTTCAAACCCGACTTCAGCGAAAAAATCGACACTCTTGCGTCCTATTCGAGGAAGCTGCGGAGAGAACGTGAGCCAAGCATGTATGGGGATGAGGAAACGGGGACTCCGCCTGAGAAGCTTTACACACGGTCCGACGCCGAAGAAGCGCTGGGCATGGCGAAGTATGTCTACGAAGCCTGTATGGGCTTGCTGTAGCGGTAAATCGTCAGCTCACCACTTCAAACTCGGCGGTGAGGACCATCTTCTCGCCCGTCGCTTCAACCATGACCTCCTTCACAAGCCTGTAGGTTCCCGTCTCAACGTCCTGAGGGAGCTCCACCTTCCTGCTGAACACCTGCCCCGGCTCAAGCATGTAGAGAATCAGTATCCACACACGGTCTTTCATCCACTCGACTGAAACCCACTCACCGTTCTTCTTGATTTGGATGTCGTAGGGCTCGCCGAAGCTAACCACATACCTTGAGTCGTTGACTATCGTGTATGTCAGGGTTCTCTCATCCCTGTAGAGCTCCGTCTTGCTCAGCGTAAGCAATACCTCTCCATCCCTTTCATCACGTGGCAAAGGTAGAAAAAACAACACCACCAGCAGGCCTGCTGTCAGCACGACCGCAGCCAGCCCTCCGTAAACCAACAGCTTCATGCCCAAACACAGCCTGCTCACAATATATTTCTAATGAGTAGAACATATGCCTCGAGCCAGCTATACGACCAGAGCTGTTATGTAAGCTGTGGACAGGCCGTACAGAAGGTGGACTGCTATGCTCAGCACAGCTGGCTTAGCTCCCAGCGGATGGCTTGTTATCGAGACGCCTGTGATCGGCCTGTGGATGGGTGCGAGCGTGGCCAGCCACAGGAAAACTCCAAACATCAGGCCTAAGGCCCATGTTTCTAAGGCTTGGAGAAAGCCGAGCTGGCTGACGGCCAGCGCGTAGAACATCGCAGCCAGCCCTCCGTTGAGGAAATGAAACAGGAAGCTGGGAATCAGCGAACCTTCAGCGCTTCTCCCGAGAATCCTAGCGGCGATGCAGACGTTCTCATGCCACTCCAATATCCCGACGACAGACCATCTCAGGTAGAAGGGATACTGGACGACAGACATCAAGGCAGTCGACGCCAGCCCCGCAGCAAACCCGTACAAAGCGGTTTGAAGCATCGCATTGTTTAAATCATCCAGACATATAGTTTTATAGCGTCATCCGACAGCCTCAACAGCCGTGACGCTCTCGTCCACGCTCACAAACCTCTGGTCCCTCCTGCTCCGTCTAACGGTGGGGGGATTCTGGCTCTTCTTCGCAAGCCAGCGATGGCTGGACAGAGCATGGGTCAAGCCGCTTCTCGAAACCGCTGCCGATGGAAACTACCTGCCCCTCTACAGAGACCTCCTCAGACAAGCCGCGCAGAGCTGGGAGGCCGTAACTTTAGCGGTAACAGCCGCGGAGACGATTGTCGGAGTGATGATCGTCCTCGGCTTTTTCCCAAGGGCTGCAGCCGCTGCAGGAGCCTTCATAGCCCTCAACCTCCTGCTCACCTTCTCCTTCTGCAACTGCCCATGGAACAGGACGGACGCACCCCAAGTATTCTGGTTCTACTTCTCAGCATTCCTGCTCAACCTAGCAGTCCTGCGTGAGAAAACCCATCCATCTCTTTTAAGAGGCAGGAAAAAGATGAGCCGAGGTTGACAGCATGTCTCAGCGTTCCCCAGCCACCATACCTAAAGCATCCC
>JAWBJZ010000028.1:0-22499 GCA_038832005.1 Candidatus Caldarchaeum sp. | reverse complement strand
GTTGGCGGGATACTCGTTAGACCTGGCGACATAATCTTAGGAGACGACACGGGCGTGTTGAGAATTCCGAAGGAGAAAGCCGCCGATATTCTCAAAGACGCTAAACAAGTTGAAGAAGCTGAACGCATGATAATAGATTCGGTGAGCTCAGGGCTTACGTTGAGAGAGGCACGACAGAAGTATCGATACTTCCAACTTCAGCGGGCCACACGTTGAACATGCTTTAACGCGTCGATATTTTTTCGGTCATGAAGTTCTGCGCTCTGTCAAGCGTGAATTTTCAAAAAATTTATCTATGAGTGCGTCAACGTAGCTGTCCATGAAAAGGTCTCAGCTTGTTATCGTTCTCGGGATTGTCGTGGTTGTGGCTGCGATAGCGGTCGCGTTGCTGCTGCCCATGCTAACCACCCCGAGGCTTGGAGTTCAGACTGTAAAGATAGGCGCGCTCGAGCCTTTGACAGGCCCTTTCGCGACATGGGGTAAGAAACATCTCGCAGGAGCCCAGATGGCAGTCAACGAAATCAACAGCAAGGGAGGGGTTCTGGGTGCTAGAGTGGAGCTTGTCATCTACGATGACAAAAACGACGCCAAGGAGGCGATAGCGGCGTTTCAGAGAATGGTTGAAGTTGACAAGGTGGTCGCCGTGATGGGCACGGTGTCCAGTGGTATAGGCGCTGCCTTGGCTCCCGAAGCCAACAAGGCGGGGGTAACGTTGCTGCTGCACATGTCGGGCTCCCACACCATTCTGACGCTCAGCAACAGGTTTGTCTTCAGGACATGCCTGCCCGCAGCGCCGATGAACGCCCAACCCATCGCCGAATTCATAAAACAACAGGGGTTAAAGAGCGTAGCCAGCATAATCGCCTCTTACGAGTGGGGCTTCGCCATCAAGGACTCATCTGACAGGCTGATAAAAACAATATCCGGAATAACATACCAGCTGGAGGAGGCGCCTGTTGGAGAGAGGGATTTCACCGCATATCTGAGGAAGATCCAACCAATCAACCCTGACATCTTGATTTCTCTCGGCCATCCGCCTGGAGGACCGACCATCGTCAAGCAGGCCCTCGAGCTGGGCATCAAGCCAAAACACTTTGTAGGCTCGTGGACGCCGGTCGACAACTGGCTCACGGTGCTGGGTGAGGATAATCTGATCAACGCTGGGTTGCTAGAGTTTTCATGCATAAACTTCGACGCCCCAGAGTATAAGCAGACAGCTGAGAAATTCTACAGCGAGAACAAGCTATTCTTCGACATACATGCGGCAACCGGCTATCTAAACGTCTACCTGATAGCCAACGCGATTGAGAAGACTAGGTCGGTTGACCCTGTGGCGATAGCGGACCAGATAAGGACCGGAAGGTTTGAGCATCCAATCCTAGCGTGGCCTCTGACCTACACCGAGTGGGGCGAGTTCAAAGAAGCGCGAATAATCCTGTACACGTTCGCACGAGGAGACCCCGGAGCCATCAACCCAGGCGCCAAGTGGGTACCGAGGGTTGTGTTCAAATCTTCACCGCTAGAGCCCTACAGGCCTGAGAAATAGAACCGCGTCGAAACAACCTCCTTTTTTTGTTTCACGTCTTGGCGAGAGCACGTTAGGTGGGAAAATAAGCTACGTGTCTTTTTTGTACAGCATCTGCTCTTCGATTGGTTTGTGCATGAAGCCGTAGCCTTCCCAGCAGATGAAGAATATGGTGTAAGGTGATATGCCTGCCTTAAACATCTTCACAGGGTCTGCCGACTTTACCAGCTCCTTCTCCTCCGGCGATAGACCGAACTCGTTCATAACGCTTTCAGGGTTTTTCCTGAACCTTTCCCTCACCTCAGCATCAAAATGTATAGCCCTGCCCAGCTTGTATGTGTTGAGATACTTTGGGTCAGGATATCCGTAAAGTATCGTCACAAACAACCACCTACAGCTTGAAGGACATGACACAGTAGCCAGCGTGCCAGGCCCTTTGATAGGCCAGGACCTCGGCGGGAGCACTGTTGACGGCGCCTATCACCGCCAGCCAAGTCCTGAACTCAAACTCGCCATGCTCATCCAGCCAGTCTGCGGTGAGGTCCGCCAGCTCATAGCCCCGGCCCGACACCATCTTCTCGATGAGGAAGTTGTCAGCCTCGACGTCAACCTTGCCATAATAAGGTGTGCCGACAAAATGGGATAAACCGCCCGTCGCTATCAAGGCGACCCTGTTAGGCAGGCTCGAGCTTTCCAAGACCTTCCTAACCGCCTGGCCTAGCTCAAACGCCCTCCGAGGTTTGATGCGTGGGTCAACGTTGCTGTTTACGTGGAAAGGCACGAGCTTCGACCTGTAGGAGTCGTGCTGCGCACCTTTAAGGACCCAGTACATCGGTGATATGTATGGATGGTCAAGCTCAAGCTCGTGGGAGAATGAGACGTCGAAGCCCATGTCTATCAACACGTACAGCAGCTCCTTCGACAGCTGTGGGTCGCTGGGTAGCTTGAGCTCGACGCCAGCGAACTTTCCGCCAACCTCCGTGCCGGTGAAAAGCAGCAGCTGCGGATAGTTGTTCAGCCAAAAGGTCTCCATGTGGTCGGAGCCGAAAACGATCACAGTGTCAGCGTTGGCAGCCGCGATGCGCCTTCCAACCTCCATCAAAGCGTTGTGAACAATCTGCAGCTGCCTCGTAAACTCCTCAGATATCTTAGGCTGCACAACAAGCTGAGGTGTGTGGGAGCTCGCGTAAGCAGCCACTATTTTAGCCATTAATTTCTACACCTTAGCTATCAAAAGAATTTCTATAATTTAACTTTAACCATCATAAACAATTTATACCGTGTAGGATACTCCGATTTAAGCATGGTGTACGTGAAGGGCGAAGTCGTTGATGTCAGTTGGCCTGAGTTTTTCAACCTTAGCGAGGTGCTGGTGGACAGGCATGTCAGGGAGGGCAGGGGTGACAAGCAGGCGGTATACCATCTGGAGAGCGGGCGGCAGTTCACCTACTCCGAGCTTCTGAAAAGGGTTTGCAAAGCTGGCAACCTGCTCAGACAGCTGGGGGTTGAGATTGAGGACAGAGTTGCGATGCTGTTACCCGACTCGGTCGAATACGTGGAACTTCTTTTAGGGTCCATCAGGATAGGGGCGCAGCCTGTCCTGCTCTCCACGCTGGAGACGCCGCAGTTTTACGAGTTCGTCCTCAACGACTGCGTCGCAAACGTTTTGGTCGTCCACCACTCACTCCTACCAAAGCTGCAGGGCTCTCTCCACCGGCTGAGATACTTGAAGAAAGTTGTTGTGGTCGGCGGCGTAGGTTCGGCGGTTGGCACGACTCTATCGTATGAACAGATGCTGGAAGGCGTTAGCGATTCTCTTCATCCCGAACAGCTTCATGCCGACGATTTCTGCTACTGGCAGTACAGCTCGGGAACAACGGGGCCGCCCAAAGGCGTCATACACTACCAGCACGACCCGATTTACTCATGCGAGACATACTACAAACATGTTCTGCAGATGAGCGAGAGGGACGTCAACTTCTCTACAAGCAAGATATTTTTCGCATACGGTTTGGGAAACACTGTCTGGGCGCCTCTGTACTTCGGCGCGTCGGCCGTGCTTATGTCAGGGCCTCCAGAGCCTTCAACTACTTTCAGGGCTATAGAGCGTTGCGGGGTCACCCTCTTCTTCTCCGTTCCGGCGGTCTACGCTAAGTTGCTGGCTTCGGTTAAGCCGGACGACCGGTTCGACCTCAGCAGCGTAAGATACTGCGTCAGCGCCGGAGAGGCGTTGCCCGCACCCATCTACCTGAGATGGAAGGAAAGGTTCGGCAAAGACATACTCGACGGCATAGGCGCGACAGAGATGTGCCACATATTCATCTCAAACAGGCCTGGTAAGATAAGGCCGGGCTCGAGCGGTGTGGTCGTTCCCGGCTACGAGGTCAAGCTAGTGAACGAGGAGATGCGGGAAGTTGGGTTCGAAGAGATTGGAAGGCTTCTGGTGAAAGGCAGGAGCGTGGCGGCGATGTACTGGCGGAGGCATGACAAGAATAAGCAGCACTTTCTCGGCGAATGGTTCTACACCGGAGACCTCTATGTCGCGGACCGTGATGGTTTCTTAACCCACATGGGGAGAGCGGACGACCTGATAAAGTCGGCGGGCGCGTGGGTTTCTCCTGTCGAGGTTGAGTCATCCATCCTTTCCCATCCCGCGGTGCTTGAATGCGCAGTCGTGCAGGGCTACACTCAGGAAGGTCTGGGAAGACCAAAGGCTTTCGTCGTGCTCAAGGATGGGTATTCTCCCAACGAAGAGCTGGCTGAGGAGATACGGAGGAAGGTTGCTGAGAGCCTAGGTTCGGGCTTCAAGACTCCTGCATGGGTTGTATTCGTCGACGACCTGCCTAAGACGGCTACGGGTAAGATACAGAGGTTCAAACTTCGGGAAACCAAGAGCGAGTCAGACTCATCTTAGGACTATTCTCGCATCCACCACCGCATACCCCTTATCTAAAGCCTTCACCGGGTTGAGGTCGAGCTCGGCAATCCAACTCTCCGTGACCAGCAGGTCGCTGACCCTGCAGAGCAGTTCTGCCAGCGACTCCACGTCCTTACCGCCCTCGCCCCTGTGGCTTCTAAGCAGACGAGAAACCGTTGTTTCCCCAATCATCTCACGAGCTTCAGTTCTTCCGATTGGACACAGTCTGAAGCTCACGTCCTTGATGAGCTCGACAAGCACGCCCCCCGCCCCGAAGCTCACGACAGGCCCGAAAAGCTCATCGTTGAGCCCGCCCACAATAACCTCCACACCGGACTTCACCATTCTCTGAACCAAATATCCAGTCGGATGCTCTCCCAACGTCTTTAAGACGTTTCTCTTCACCAAGTCAGCGGCCTCCCTCACCTGCCTCTGGTCTGCGAGGTTCAACGCAACGGCTCCGGCTTCGGTTTTGTGAACAAGCCTGGGATGCTGGGCCTTCAGCACCACGGGGTAACCAAGCCTGTCAGCCGCTTCGGCTGCCTGGTCCTCTGAGCCGACAAACTCGTAGCCTGCGACGGAGATTCCATAGTCCTTGAGAATCGGGTAAGCCTCGTTTTCCAGCAGAACTTTCTTACCCTTCACAGGAGGCTCGGATGACGTGTTGGGGAGTGGATAGATGGCGGGAGAACCGTCGAGGTTGAGTCTTTTAACTGAATACCAGTGCATGTTCTCGAGGACGGTGACCGCTATCTCAGGAGTTGCGAAGGTAGGCATGCCTCTCCTCTCCATCTCCAGCTTAAACTCGGGGAGAGACTCGTCAAAGGCAACTACGTTGAGAAAGGTCTTACTACTCCGCCTGCCTACTTCTTCGTAGGCCGCGTGAATCCGCTCCGCCATCAACCTCTGGGAGAGAAACATGCTGTGTCCCAGCACTTGAATCACCGAGTCAACCCCTTCTTCGCTGAACAGGAGCTTGAGTATCTGGTAATGAAGCTCCTCAGTGTGTGATGCTGTCAAGTCTATGTAGCCCTCGGGGCTGCAGACGGTCGCGGTAGGAGCCACCATGGACCTGATAGCCGACTTGGCTGACTCTGAAATCGAGGCCATTGTTAAATGCCTGCTTACACCTATCCTGTCAACCGTCAGGGTTCCGGGACCTCCTATGTGGGTTAAAACAGCCACCCTGTTGCCATGCGGGGTCGGCTGTTTCTCCATGGCGTGAAGGGTCTCATACCATTCGATGACATCCCGCACTCTTATGGCGCCGCATTGTTTTGAAGCTCCGTCGTAGATTGCGTCAGCACCTGTTATGGATGCTGTGTGGCTCAGCGCTGCCTTGCTGCCCACCTCAGACCTTCCAGCCTTCAGCAGCACGACAGGCTTTACCCGCGACACGGTTCTTATCGTCTCGAACAGTTTCCTCGGCTCCCTGTAGCCCTCAAGGTACAATCCTACGACCTTTGTGTGCTCATCATCCATCAAATACTTTAGGCATTCGACGATGTCAACGTCAGCCATGTTCCCAACCGACACAAGCTTGCTCAATCCAATTCTTTTGAAGGGTAATGCCCAAAAGAGGGCGGCTGTGGCGAGAGCGCCGCTCTGAGAAAGCAGCGAGACTCCTCCTGCGGGATAGTCTCCAACGTCGAAGTTTGTTGTGAACCTGCTGTAACAATCTATTACGCCTACGCAGTTCGGGCCCATCAACCTCACGCCTGCAGACCTCAGAACCTCAGCCAACCTCCTCTCCCTCTCACGTCCGTCCTTTGTGTTGAGCTCGCTAAACCCTCCAGAGATGCAAACTACAGCCTTGACGTCGCCCTTCCTCCTAGCCCGCTCCGCTATCTCCTCCGCAATCTTCACCGCTCTCTCGGCGGAGACAAGCAACACCACATTCTCCACTTCGCCGTCAACATCAGTTATGCTGGGATAGCAGGTCATGCCGTCAATCTCCCTTACCGTCGGGTTTACCGGATAGACTCTCCCCCCGTAGCCCATGGTGGTCAAGTTTTTCAACAATGCGTAACCCGGCCTGTTGGGCTCCTTCGACGCACCCACAACCGCTACGCCTGCTGGTTCAAAGAAAGCTTTCAACGACATCCTCTCACACAGCCTAAAGACATCTACCTGCGATGTATCGTTTTACCAGAAGTCGGGAGACATGACTGCTTCAAGGTATGCTGCCGCGACCGTAGTGTATCTCCTGTTGTAATAAACCAGCGGAGGCAGTCTTCCTGTCACGTCGCCGTCAACCACTTCGCCGATGATAATGCTGTGGTCACCTCCGTCGTAGACCCTCCATCGTCTACAGTCTAAGTAAGCGCTGGCGCTGACGAGTATGGGCGCCCCAGACACGCTCACCCTGTATGAGACCGTTTCGAACCTTTCCTCCTGAGGTATTTTGCCGGCGAAGTTATCAGCCATCTGCTCCTGGCCCGGTGAAAGCATGTTAACCGCGAAGTTGTCTGAGCATGTGAAAGCCTCGTGTGTTTTCGAGTTTTTGCTAACCGAGATCATCACAAGCGGCGGTTCGAGAGAGATGGAGGTGAAGGAACTTAAAGTAATTCCCCAAGGCCGAGACCTGTACATCGTCGTTGCGATGGTTACCCCCTGCGGGTAACTTCGCATGAAGCGTTTGAGCACTTCAGCGACTTGGCTCAAACATTCTTCACCAAAGGCTAGAATATGCCGCTTTCCTTCATCACTCCCTTGACGAACTCCAGCTGGTCGTCAACCAATTTCTTGCAGTTGGTTTTATCGGAGAACCTGTAGTGAACGATAGCCACCCTGAACGGGTCTGCTGCGAAATATCTCTCGTACTGGAGAAGACGCCCGCCCAATGCGCTGACAGTTATGTCGTGGATGAGTTTTGAAAGCAGCAGTCGGTCGAATGCCTGCGCGTTCTTGGCCCTGAAATATCTATCAACGTACTTCCTCAATCTCTCGTTTCTGAACACTGACATGGGCGGGTTCATGATTACGCCGCTTCCGGTGAGGACTCTGAGAGTTTCGATAGCCATTGGATAGATGTAGGTGCCGTGAACCATGACGAGAGGCCAGCTTTTCCAAACATCAGGTATCAGGAAGCCGTTGTGTGAGCGGGCTGTAAGCTCTATCCCCTCAACGGCTGCGGATAGAACGTTACGCCACTCGATGAGCCAGCCTATCCTCTCCTGCACGTTGGGATAAGCGTCTATGCCGATCATCTCCGCCCACTTCAGAGCCAGCCCTATTATGAACTCGAGCTTCACGATAGACCTAACTGTCGCCTGCCAGCAGGCGTAAGCCATTATCGGGTCGTATATCTCGAAGTTTATCTTGGGCTCCCTGAAGATGAACACTCTGTCCCACGGTATGAGGACTTTGTCGAAAACCACTTGGGCGTCAAGGTCGTCGTAGAACGTGCCCAGCGGATGGTCCCAAGGAGCTTCGGGATTTGAGTAGGATTCCCTGCAGAGAAAGACTAGGTTTTTCGTGTTCATGGGAAGTGCGAAGCCTACCACATAGTCTGGGTCTTCGTCCGGGTTTGCTGGCAGCTGGGGGAGGGTTATGAACTCGTTGGCGAACGGAGCGTAGGTGCTGACGGTTCTGCACCCTTCTACCACCACGCCTCTATCGTTGACATCCACAACGTGAATGTCCTCGTTCTGCTTCCTGCCAGCGCCCGGAGACCTATCTATCTGCGGCATGCTTATTGCGTGCGTTAACGCCAGGTCCCTAGACCTTGAATAATTGTAGTAGTTGATGATGTTCTTTCCGAACTTTGGGTCTGGTTTTGCCAGCATATCGTTGAGCATGTAAAGGGCTGTTACCCAGATGGTCAAGTAGTCGTGTAGCCTTCCAAAAACACCCATAGTGGCTTCATGCCACAGCCTGACAGCTTTTCTAACCTTCTCAAAATCGCTTTTCGTCCTTACCGGCAGCCAGATGTTGCTGAACCTCTCACCATTTTCAACAAAAGATATTTCATCCGCTTTAGAGAGTTGAATGTCATAGCATCTCGCCACGGTAAGTGCTGTGTACTTTAGCTTAGGATGGGTCGCCGGGTTCTCGATAAGCTCGTCACCCACATACAGTTCACGGCCATCCTTTAAACTTTGAAGATACTCCTTCCCAGACCTGAGCACCATCTCTTCGACCGCTTCCTTCCTACGACATATTTTACCTTTTTCCAGCGGCTTGACTAACACGGTGGAGCATGCACGTATGACACGAACACCGCGAAAGAACGCTAACGAGCGTTAAACTAACTAGTAGGTTATACGTGTTTATTCACCCTCACGATGTAAACCTCAAAAGTGGATGGAAAACTTCATAGCGTTAACCGGAGATTCAGCAAAATTCATATACACCCCACTAGGTTGTTTCACGCATGTCGCGAGCTATACAGGGGAATGGTTATTGGAATGAATATTGGGAGACTTTGCAGCGTAAGAGGCTGGAAGAGATTCATCTGAAGAGGATTAGATGGCTCCTCAAGTACGCCTATGAAAACTCCAAGCTTTACCACCGAAAGTACCATGAGAAGGGAATCAAGCCCGAAGACATAAGGACGATGGACGACTTTGTGAGGAAAGTTCCTTTCACTACGAAAGACGAGATCCTCGCGGCTCAGTCGGAAGCTCCACCTTTTGGCGGAGCCATCGCATGCGACTATGACGACGTGCTCCACATTTTCCAGACCTCTGGCACAACGGGCACACCCCTCAGAATACCTTTCACCTACTACGACACCGTCAAGTATGGGGAGGATTGGGCGTACGGTTTCTGGGCGGTGGGGATAAGGCCTTCAGACTCCTTCTACTTCGCCTTCGGCTGGGGGATGTTCACTGGCTTCTGGTCCTGCTACTGGGGAGTCAAAAGGATGGGTGGCAAGGTAATCTCAGGCGGCGGCGCCAGCACAGAAGACAGGATTAAGCACATGCAAGTCTACAAGCCGACTGTGCTGGTGGCCACACCAACATACGCAATACATCTCGCTGAGACGGCTAAACGGATGGGTGTAGACCCCAAGTCGTTGGGGCTCAAGTACTTCTACGGTGCAGGCGAACCCGGTCCCACAGCTCTCCCGAAGCTCAGAGAAGAACTGGAGAACACCTATGGAATCAAAGCATACGAGCTTTACGGGCTTGGTGAGGTTGGTGCAATAGCCCCCGCGTGTCCTACGCAGAAAGGCACGCATCTCAACGAGTCAAACTATCATTGCATGGTTGCTGATCCCGAGAACGGTGACCTAGTCGCGGAGGGGGAGAGGGGCGAGAACATAGTCACTAGCTTCGCACAGCTGACGCAGCCCGTCATAAAATACAAGACCAAAGATATCGTCGAGTGGCACTACTCGGAAACCTGCGAGTGTGGAAGAACATGGATACTGTACAAGGGAACCGTGTTGGGGAGAGTAGATTACGTCGCGAAGATAAGAGGTGTAAACGTCTACCAGACAGCTGTTGAGAACTTGGTAAGGAGCGTACCCGGCTCTTCGCCTTACTTGGAAATGCACATAGATTTGGACGAAAGGTCTATGGACCATATGCTTGTGCGTGTGGAAGCAGACCCGTCCGTTCCCAAAGAATCATACAAAGACTTAGAGCAGCGAGTTGCCGAGGAGCTTAGAGCAAACCTTGGCGTTAGAATTAACGTTGAATTCGTTCCTCCTGGTTCGTTGCCTCGCTACGAGCTTAAGGCGAAAAAGATGTTTGACCACAGGCCCAGAGAGAGAAGGATTCCAATGGCCAGGTGAGCGGTTTGAGTTCGACACGGGAAGAGCTCACGCAGCTCATTAAGAAGGCGAGACAGCTGGTGGTAGAGGCCATCGTCAGGGCAGAATATCCAGCGCTCCAGAAGGCGTTGAAGGACGCAGACACCATGCTCCACTGGTCTCTCTGGCAGTTGGGAGAGGTGGAAGACCTGAATCCCCGTTATCCGTCAAAAGCCGAAGGCGGGAGCAGCACATAAGTCTGTTGCATTACGTGATTTTGAAGCAAGTCGGTTTGCTCCGCCTTACTATCTATAGACAGCGAACATGGCTGAATAGGTCTCGTTTGACTGGCTTTGGTTGAACCGTTTTCGCTACGGAGGCGGACGTTGGCTGAATTCACAATTTATATAATATGCTTCGAAAGCCTAAATGAAGGTTCGCGGTTGGCTGGAGCCATGGGGAGGATTGTAGGAGCGTACATGTCCTCCCACGCCCCCCAGCTTATAATACAGCCGAAGGTTTCTGAGGAGTACACTCTCCAGCTTGGAAAAATGCACAAGACGCTTATGAGCGTTGGAGAGATGATAAGGAGCAGGGGAACCGACCTGCTGCTGGTCTTTGGCTCCGACCACATGGAGACTTTTTTCCTCGACAACTATCCGCAGCTCCTCATTTTCACCGGTGAAACGTCTACGGCAAAGTTCGGAGACAAGGAAGTAACCATACACAACGATGTCGAGTTTTCCAACTATCTTCTGTACAAACTGCTCGACGACGGATTTGATGTCTGCTTCTCGCAGGAGATGAGGCTGGACCATCCCTTCTCTTCACCGCTCTACTGGGTCCTAAAAACGGCTGGCGACGTGAAGGTAGTGCCGTTCCACGTCAACAGCAACGTTTCACCTAGAGTCAGCCCGAAAAGATGCTATCAGCTGGGCCAAGCGGTTAGACGGGCAGTAGAATCCTATCATGGCGACGTTCGTGTAGCCGTCTACGGTACTGGCGGGCTTTCCCACTATCCCGGAACGCCGTTTTACGGAAAGGTTGACACGGAGGCAGACCGGTTCATAATCAACAGGATTACAGAAGGAAAGGGTTCCGACCTAGCAAACCTGACCTCCGAATGGCTTGACGACACGGGCAACTTTGAGCTTAGAACATGGATAGCTGCTCTCGGAGCGGTAGGAGACGTTCCCGGAAAAGTGCTGATTTACGAAAGAGCATACCACATAGGTTACTGTGTAGCCGCCGTTGAGGGGGCGTAAGGCGCGTGAGGGAGTTATTCTTTCCAGAGCTGAAATTCTATAGGCTGCATAAGATGGCGAGGGCAATACATTTGGACGCAGGCCTGAGAGAACGATACAGGAAAGACCCTGAGGCCGTCATGAAAGAGTTCGAGCTTACGGAGGATGAGAAGCAGTTGGTTAGGTCAAAGGACCCGGCAAAAATGTTCAACGCCGGCGTATCCCCATACGCCATCTTCTTCCTCATCTGGGAGGCGGAGGGATGGGTTTTCCTGCCCCCCGAGCGTCAAACCCTGTACAGGGCGTGACATCACAGGCCTGTTCACAGGCGTCGCTGTCAGGCACTTATCCAGCCCATTTCGCCACACCAGACTCTGTACGTCTCCAAAGGCTCCGCCAGCTGTTTTTGTGACAGAGCTTGTGGACGAGGCGTTGTAGATGGTTTGCCTGAAGTCCTGGCGGCTGCGCTGCATGATTGCTGATGTTTGCCCATGTTGGCTGAAGACGTATTTAATTTAAAGAAAGTCATGTTTATTATCAGGCAACCAAGTTTATGAGCCAATGACGTTTGAGCCGAGTGGAGACTCTATATTGAAGCTCACCCAAGTGAGCAAGCTTTTCGGAGGCTTACCTGCGCTCAACGGAGTCTCGTTTAACGTCAGGCGCGGTGAGATAATGGCTATAATCGGACCGAACGGCGCTGGGAAAACAACCTTGTTCAACGTGATAAGCGGCGTCTTTCCGCCAACCACTGGCGACGTTGTGTTCGAGGGCAGGAACATAACCCGTCTCCCTCCTTTCGAGAGGGCGAGGCTGGGCATCTCGAGGACCTTTCAAATCCCTAAACCATTCTCGGAGATGACCGTCATCGACAACGTGGTTGTTGGCATGATAGCCAACGGCAGCGGAAGCTCGTTGAGCGAAGCTAGGCGAAGGGCTTCCGAGGTGCTTGACTGGCTTAACATGTCCAGCAAGGCTGGAACAGAGGTGAGACAGCTTAACCTTCAGGAGAAGAAGACTGTTGAGCTTGCAAGAGCGCTCGCCCAGAACCCCAAGCTGCTCCTAGTGGATGAGTACATGAGTGGTTTGAACCCCACGGAAATAGAGGACGCCATTAGGCTTTTGAGCCGTGTCAACAAAGAGAGAAAGCTCACGATAGTTTGGATAGAGCATGTGCTCAGAGCCGTCATGAAGCTGGCCCACAGGGTGCTTGTCCTGAACTACGGCTCGCTAATAGCCGAGGGAACCCCGGCTGAAATAGCCAACAGCAGCACCGTCGTCGAAGCATATCTGGGTAAAGGTATCGAAATATGAGCGCGTATCTCACCATCAGCCGTCTCAACGCAGGCTACGGCGAGGTTCAAGTCCTCTGGGACGTGAGCTTGGATGTTCCTCAAAGCGGCGTCAAGGTAGGGATAATAGGCCCCAACGGCGCCGGCAAAACCACTTTGATGAAATGCGTCGCGGGACTGCTTCAGCCTAAGAGCGGGAAGCTCGTGTTCAACGGCAGAGAGTTGAACCGCGTTCCAGCGGATAAACGGGTGGAGATGGGGATAGCGTACGTGCCGGCTGAGAAGGAGCTGTTCCCAAAAATGACCGTGAACGAGGTGCTGGAGCTCGGCGCCTACACGAAAAGGGGTAGGAACAAGATTGACGAGAACCTGGAGTTCGTCTTTCACCTGTTCCCGAGGTTGAAGGAACGGCGTCTCCAGAAGGCTGGTACGTTGAGCGGCGGGGAGCAGCAGATGCTGGCTATAGGAAGGGCTTTGATGTCGTCTCCCGAGCTGCTGTTGCTCGACGAACCCTCCACCGGCCTCGCCCCCTTGCTGGTGAAAGAGCTTTTCAAATCGCTTGACAAGCTGAGACAGGTCGGTTCGGGGCTAACCATGCTGCTGGTTGAGCAGAGAGTTCCCCTGGCGCTGTCGTTCTGCGACCAAATCTACGTGCTTGAAGGCGGGAGAGTGGTTCTCAGCGGACAATCGCAGGACTTTCTAAACGACCCAAGGATAAGAGCCAGCTACATAGGTGGAGCCTGATGGTGTCCGCACCATTGGAATCCATCCTCGCCCAGCTCCCCGTGGTCGTTGTCGACGGCATTACCTTCGGCCTTCAACTGGCCTTGATCGCCGTCGGCATAACCATGATTTTTGGCCAAGCTCACATCCTCAACATATCTCATGGAGAGTTTGCTGTAATCGCGTCGGTCAGCGCCGCGCTTCTGATTCCGAGCATAGGTGTTGTTCCGGCTGTGTTGGCAGGCGTGGCCTTGGCGACCGTTTTCGGAGCCTTTGCATACAAGGTTATCCTTCTGCCCGCATTCAGGATGTCAGGCGAGCAGCGCATACTGTTGGGCCTGTTCATAACACTCGGCCTCTATCTCCTACTCCACGGGTTCTTCACCAACCAGTTTCCAACCACCTACCTGTCTCTAAGACCCGAGGTTCAAACTGTTGTGTTTTTAGAACAGCCTTTCAGGTTCTCGCCCCTTTTAGCCGCCGGCGCGTCTCTGGGTCTGTTGGCGCTGCTGGCTGTTTTCCTCAAGTTCACGTTGATGGGTAAAGCCATAAGAGCCGTCTCCCAGAACGAGCTTGGCGCACAGATATCCGGGCTGTCCGTCGACAAGATGCGGCTCACGACGTTCATGATAGGAGGTGCACTGGCGGGCTCTGCGGGGATAATGCGTGGGCTCGCGGCAACCATAGGCCCGGAGTCAGGTATAGAGATGACAGTGCTGGCTCTTTTGATAAGCGTGGTTGGAGGCGTGCGGAGCGTTCCCGGAACTGTTGTGGCAGGCCTTCTCCTCGGCGTAGTTTACATGGTCGCCAGCTTCATCGTAGGCACCTACATGGCTGTCGTCATCATGCTGGTGGCTACTATCTTGACTTTGCTGGTGAGGCCTCAGGGAATTCTCGGCGAACGCGATTGATTTCCGACATCGCCACGGTAAGGGTTATTAAACAGTCTCCGCAAGCCATATCAAAATGTCCTCAGTAGTTTACAGAGATTTCCCAAGACCGTCAAAGGACATTGTCGAGGCTTACAAAGATCTCGGAGCCTCTACGGTTTACGAATCGATTAGCAAAGAGTTTCGATGCGTCATGGACCCGGGCATAAAGCCTATTGCACCAGACACGAACCTCGTCGGCCCTGCTCTCACCGTTCACTGCTATCCCAGCGACAACATCACGGTTCATAAGGCGATGACGCTGGCTAAGCCAGGTGACGTGCTTGTAATAGCGGCGGGGGGACATGTAAGCGTTATGTGGGGTGGGTTGATGAGCTATCAAGCCAAACTTCAAGGGATAGCGGGCGTGGTGGTTGACGGCTCCGTGAGAGACGTATCGGAAATCAGAAGAATGGGATTCCCGGTTTTCGCGAGACATGTCTCGCCGATAGGTTCAACCAAGCTTCACCCGGGCTCGATAAACGTACCCGTGAACTGTGGAGGAGTTATGGTCAAGCCAGGCGACCTCATCGTCGCCGACGACGACGGCGTTCTGGTCGTTCCGAGGGAGATGGTGACAGAAGTGTTGGAAAAGGCTAGGCAAAGACAGGCGAGGGAAAGGGAAGCAAGGAAACTCTATGAGCAGGGAAAGACGTCCTACGAGATTTATGGCTTCGACAAAATCTTCAGAGAAAAAGGCGTGCAAGAGTTTCCGGTAGCGCCTTAACGCTAGGTGTCGTTTCTAATGGCTGAGAAAAGGGAAGGTTTGTTTGACGCGAGGGTTTTTGTCGTCATCGGCTTATCTGTTCTGCTCCTGCTGCTACCCTTCCTGTTAACAGGCAGGTATCTCCTGCGTGTTTTGACGCAGATGGTTTTCTTCGTCGTCTTCTCAGGCGCTTTCAGCCTTCTATTCGGGGGCACCAACCAGCTCTTCCTCTGCATCGCGGCGCTGGCAGGCATCTCAGCCTACACAAGCGGTTTGATGACCCTGCACTTTGGCATCAACCACTGGCTTACCGTGCTTCTAGGGTCTTTGCTTTCGATGGGCGTCGCCGCAGGCCTCAGCTACGTGGCTAACATCAGGAGGCTTGGAGTGGTCTTCGTCGCCATCCTAACCCTAGCATTCCAGCTGATATTCGAAAACGTCACCACAGGGTTGGTAGGCTTAACCGGCGGAGACACTGGGTTTAGGCCTCCACCGCTTCCCGTAGAGGCTTTGGCGCTGTTCATCGGACAGGACTTGGTCTTCTACTTCATGGCATCCGCTCTCGCCATCTTCTCGCTCGTCTTCAACTTCTGGCTTCTGCAGAAAAGCAAGTGGGGCTTGATCATGGAGGCGATTAGGAGTGAAGAGCTTGCAGCCGAGGTCATAGGCATCAACGTCCGACGGGCTAAGGTGTTGATAGCGGCTTTTTCAGGATTCATGATAGGCCTCGCAGGCGCCATCTATGGGTACTACAACTCGCTCATCGCACCAATCTACTACTCGTTCGCAGGAATCGACATACTCAGCCAGGTGATGGCTGTTTTCGGAGGCAAGGCAACCGTCCTCGGACCGCTCATAGGCTCCGGAATATTCACATACATCAACGAAAACATCAGGTTCCTTGGCCCCGTTTCCCTCTCGGTTTACGGCGCGGTCCTAATAGTCCTGTTCGCATCGTTCAGGAACGGTGTTGTACCAACCCTAAGGCGATGGATTAGGTTTGTTTTCTAAGGTGGAGAATGATGTTGTCGATGGCCTCAGGTGTGCCGCCCCCAGTTCCCAAGGAGTGGAAGATACCCGAGCCCGCGAGGGTTCAGGTTAACCCGAAGAAAGACCTGCTTGTGGTAGTTGACCTCCAGCGTGAGTATTGTGAGCCGAAAGGACGCAAGTATCTTGAGACCACCAGGGAGATTTTGCCAAGCGTTCTCAACGTGCTGGAAAGTTTCAGGTCAAGGCGTGCCAAGGTCGCGTTCACGCTGATAGGCTTCAACCCCGGCGACCCACGGTTCTCCGGCATCCAGTCACGAACCTATCCGAGGAAGGGTGACTGGGGTTACGAGCTGCTCGACGAGCTCAAAGCAACGCCCGGCGATATTATAGTCGAAAAAAACTGCTACGACCCGTTTCTTAGCTCTAACATGGAAAGTCTTCTTACAGCGAACGGTGTTCTTCCAAGCCTGTCTGCTGTCGTGGTGGTGGGAGCTGTGACAACGACCTGCGTATACCACACCGTCTCCGGATTGTTTCATAGAGGGTACAGGGTTGCCGTTCCCGTTGACTGCGTCGCAGACCGCACGCCGGCCGCGCAGCTGTTCGGGCTTTGGAAGTTCGCAACTCTGTACGGCGTTACGCTGACGAGGTCGGACCTGCTGGAGTTCGTCGAATAGGCTTTAACGGCTCTGCTTCCCGTGTATCAGCGTCCAGATTTTGCTCGGGGTGAGAGGCAGCTCGCCGACCCTCATCCGAAGCGGGCGGAGAGCATCCTCCACGGCGCTGGCCAGCAGCGGAGGCATAAGTATCGTTGTTCCTTCGCCGCTTCCCTTCGAGCCCAATACGCTGAAGGGCGAGGGGTGTTCGGTGTGGATGACCTGCATGTCCGGTATGTCAGCGGCTGTTGGAACCAAGTAATCGGCGAACGTCGTCGCCAGCGGATAACCTTCCCCGCTGTAGGCGAACTCCTCCAACAACGCTCCAGCCAAACCATGGTAGGTGGCGCCGTGAACCTGGCCATCCATTATCAAAGGGTTGAGCACAGTGCCCGCGTCATGGACTATGACAAGCTTCTCTATGTTGATTTTACCGGTCTCAGGGTCCACGTCCACGATGCAACCACCCGCCATGTAAGCGTAGGACGAGCTGTAGTTGGACCTCAGTTTCTCGTCCGCGGGACCTCCCACCGGAAACCTGTATGTAAACGTCTCCTCAAGCCCAGGAGCCTCGCCGCTGGGCAGCATCGCAAGCTGATGGTATGCGATTCTAGCCACTTGACGCAACGTGACAAATTTTTCGGGCGCGTCTTTGACGAAGATTTTACCGTCATCCAGCTCCAAGTCCTCGGGCCTCACTTCCAGCAAATTGGCGGCAATTCTCAAAGCTTTCCGCCTGACAGCCATCGCAGCGCCGTGGACAGCGCCCACACCTACTACGGCAAACCTGCTAGCGTAAGTGCCTGATTCTCCGCCGAACGGATGGGTGTGGGAGTCGAAACCACGGAGGACCTCAACATCGTCTGGGCTGACCCCTAGCACTTCCGCCACAATCTGTGAAACAACCGTTTCATGTCCCTGTCCCTGAGGAACGCTGCCAAGTGCGGCGACGATCTTCCCCGTAGGATGAATCCTTACCGTGGCAGCCTCGCTTGTGCTCGCATATCGTTGATGTATCGGAGACCCCCAGAGGGCTGTGACCGATGCATGCGTCGAAGCTGGTTCAACCACCAGCACTATCCCAGCCCCTTTGTATAGCCCATTTCTCCAGTACTCATGTTGCCTAGCCTTGAACTCACGATATCCTATTGCGTCCATCACCTTCGTGAAAGCATCAAGGTAGTCGCCGCCGTCGTATATGCATCCGAGAGGCGTGGTGTATGGCATCTCGCTTGGTCTGATGAGGTTCTTCATCCTCACTTCAGCCCTGTCAAGCCCTAGTTCGTCGGCGAGCAGGTCAACCGTTCTCTCGAGGTGGAAATAGGCTGGGTGGCAGCCGTACCCCCTGTTGGGGACTGTCGGAGCCTTGTTCGTGAACACAGCTGTGGCGTCTATGTAGACGCTTTCCATCCTGTAGCCGCCTGTGAACGTGAAGAACCCTCTTGTTATCGTCTGTGGCTCGGGATGCCTGAGCCAGGCTCCTATGTTCTCGAGGATTCTAACCTTCATGCCTAGAATCTCGCCGCTGTTTTTCGCAGCCATTTCAACCTCCGCGTACCTGTCCGCGGCCTGGACCATCAACATGTCTTCACTCCTCGTGGCAACATATTTGACGGGGCGCTTTGTCATCATGCTTAACGCCGCAATTATTGCTGAGGTTGCGTAGCTCATGACCTTGTTTCCAAACCCCCCGCCTATGTCGAGCGTGATGTGCCTAACCAAGTGCTCGGGCATCCTTAAGGCCGCGGGAAACCTAGACCTGTATAATCCCACCTGCTGGTTCTGGTCCCAGACGGTTAAGAGACTGTTCCCAGCGTCGTAGCTTGCCACGCAAGCATGTGGTTCGAGGGGTGTTGAACTATACCTGTGAAACCGGTATGTTCCCTTAACTATCCTGTCCGCTGTGTTGAATGCTTCGTCCACGTCGCCGTAATGGTATTCTTTACGCCATGCTACGTTCCTCGGGTATCCTTCGTGGATGATGGGTGCGTCATCCTTTATGGCGTCCAGCACGTCGGTGACAGAGGGTAACGGCTCGTAATCCACCTCTATCAGGTCTAGTGCATCGTTTGCAGCATATTTGTACTCGGCGACGACAGCTGCTACGGGCTCGCCGAAGTACCTTACCTTGTCCACAGCCATGGGAAGATAGGGCGGGACGTTGATGAGATGCCTGAAGGGGGACAGCATTTCTTTCAACACGTCGCCTGTGACAACTGCTTTAACTTCTGGATGTCCTTCAGCCCTTGACGTGTCAACCGACTTTATTCTGGCGTGTGGGTAGGGGCTTCGCAGAATAGCTGCTTGAAGCATTCCAGGCAGACTCAGATCGTCTGTAAACAACCCTTTCCCCGTGAGGAACCTTAGGTCCTCCTTTCTTCTGACAGGCTTCCCAACCCACTTATACCGTGTCTGATATGCTATGCTGGCTTTCATGCATGCTCCCGCGTAGGTTTCTATATAAATTGATTGATTCCTATATAAGTTGCTTTTCGCAACGCCAGCGCTCCCACAGAACCTCGGGCGAAATTGACGTTGACCTGATTCTCATCCCTATGGCGTCCTCGACAGCGGAGACAAGGCATTGTATGGACCCTATCGTCCCCGCCTCGCCTATGCCTCGGGCGTTATGGGTGTAGGTTGACGGAAACTCGTAAAGCTCCGAGACCACGTCTAGCGGCACGTCGTCGGAAGCCGCGACACCAGCCTCAGTTATTCCACCAGCTTTGAGAACACCGTTATCGTAGCTCGCCTTCTCGTAGAAAACGTAGGAGAGCCCGATGACGATGCCCCCTATTATCTGACCCTCGGAGATGAGAGGGTTTAGGACTCTGCCGGCGTCGTCGATGGCGAAGTATTTCACCGATCTCAACTTACATGTTTCCCTGTCAAGCTCAACCAAGGCCATGTGGACGCCGTAGGAGAAAATGTCCTGGCCTTTGGCGAACTCGTAGCATGACAGCTCCCCGTCTCTCGCCAGCTGCTCAAGCGGAAGGAGCCGTTCTTGGCTGTCCTTGGCAACCACCCACCCATCTCTCAAGTCGAGCTGCTCAGCCTTCTTATTCAACATCGAGCCAGCTTTCCTCAACAATTCCCCCTTAAGCTTCATCGCAGCCCTCAACACAGCCTCGCCTCCTATGACGGCGATTCTGCTGCCAAAGCTTCCAACACCCTCGGGAATCAAGTCGCTCTTCGGCGGGACCGCAACCACTCTGCTGATGTCAACATCCAAGTAATCAGCCAACAACTGTCTGAACACCGTGGAGTGATACTGGCCGTGGGGGCTCGAGCCAAAAGTCACGAGAAAACCGCCGTCGGATGTGAGTGTGACTTTAGCCCCCTCACCGAAAATTGTCCTGTTAAGCTCTACGTAGTTGCTGACGCCCAAACCCACAAGCCTGCCCTCACGCCTGGCCTCCTGCACCTGGCTCCTGAGCTTCTGATACTCAAAACGCATCACCGCCTCCTTAAGCATCGATGTATAATCCTCCCTGTCCAGCGTCAGTCCGAACGGGTTGCTGTAGGGCATAGACTCCAACCTGACCAAGTTTCTCATCCTCACCTCTACCGGGTCGAGGCCCAGCTCCCTCGCCACCAAGTCCATCATCCTCTCGTAGAAGAAGGCAGCCTCAGGCCTTCCAGCACCTCTCAACGGGCCCAAAGGTGTCTTGTTCGTGAAGACAGCCAACGCCCTCACCTCGCCTGCTGGGACGTCGTAAGGCCCGGTCAGCTGCTGAGCTATGAACGGCGCGTAATTGGCGTTGATGAAAAAATTGTACGCACCTATGTCAGCTATAACCGTTCCTTTTATCCCCCTGACTCTACCGTCTTTTGCAGTGGCGAACGCCAGTTTAGCCATGACTTCGCGGGCGTGGATAGTGCCCCGCATGTGTTCGCTTCTGCTCTCAACCCACTTAACCGGCCGCTTGAGTATCAGCGAAGCATAGCAGGCGAGGACATACTCGGGGTAGATAGTTGTCTTGGTGCCGAAAGCCCCTCCCACGTCGACGTAGTCAACTCTGATGGAGTCTTTGGGCAGCCCGAGGACGCTGGCCAGCTGGTCTCTGAGCCTGAACGGTCCCTGGTTGCTGACCCAGAGGTTGACTTTTCCATCCTGCCAGTAGGCGACCACGCCTCTCGTCTCTATCGGGTTAGGTATGGTCCTATGCATGTAAAGCTCATCCTCGAAGACGTAGTCGGCTTCTGAGAAAGCACGGTTAACATCGCCGCCGCTATAGGTCACGTCAACACTCACGTTGTCAGGCAGCTCCCCGTGAATTATCTCGCCACCCTCCATAGATTCCTTTATCGTGAGGACAGATGGCAGAGGTTCGTAATCGACGGAAATCAGGTCCAGAAGGTCGTATGCCTCGTAAATCGATGTGCCCACCACTGCGGCGACCGGCTGCCCCTCGAAGTTTACCATGCCGTCGGCAGGAAGGACTGGCCATCTCACAATATTCGACCTCCCCTTGTGGTCGAAGGTTGCATTCATAGCCGCACCTCTCATTATCAGGTCGTTGTCACGGGGCAGAAGTATGAGGCATGATTTCCTGACAGCGTCACGACAGTCAATCTGCTTTATCCTAGCTCTGGCGTAAGGGCTTCTGAGTATGGCCATGTGTAACTCTCCGTCGACCCCCACATCGTCAACATAATGGCCTTGTCCCCTTAGGTAGGTTATGGATTCTTCAGGAGGTAGCCGGTGACCGACGTACCTGCCGCTGAGGACCTGCAGGCACCGCTCACCTCAAACTCTCTACAACTTTTGTCCAAATCGTCTCCACATGCTCTTGAGTGGCTGGAAGAGGGGCGATGGCTATCATTTCGACGCCTACTTCAATAAGCCTGCGTATGATGTTCGCACATTTAACAGGGTCGCCTATCGCTGCAAACCTGCTCACATCAACTTCAGCCCCGTAATAGCGTCTGAAACACTCAGCCACATACTGTCGCGCGCTGTCCTCTTGATTGCTGACCGAGACGTACAAAGTCTTCGCCAGTATTGGCCTCCTCAGTTTGCCGGACTCATGCGCGGAGTTCAGCACTATCTGATATTTGTCTCGAACCTCTTCGGCCGTGTTCATCCCGCCGGCTATCCATCCGTCGGCATGCTTGCCGGCTCTTCTCAAAGCTCCTTCAGCGGCGCCGCCTATGAGTATGGGTGGATGGGGTTTCTGAACAGGCGGCGGCAGCTCGACCGCGTCAACAGCCTTCCAGTACAAGCCCTCGTATGTCACAGGCTCTCCAGCCCACAATGCTTTCATGATTTTCAGCGAGTCGATGAACACCCTCACTTTTTTGGACGGCTGAACTCCATTCGACATAAACTCGTTCTCGTTCCTACCTAGCGAAACTCCCAAGATTGTTCTTCCGTTAGAGAGGACATCGAGCGTTGCAATGGTTTTCGCCAGAAGGAAAGGGTTCCTGTAGGTCAGTATAGCTACAGACGTCCCCAGCTTCACGCGTGACGTGACGGAAGCCACGTGGCTCAGGAGGGTGAAGGGCTCGAGAACCGGAGCCGTTTTATGGAATAGTCGGTCGAAAACCCAGACGTGATTGTATCCAAGTCTTTCAGCGGTCTTAGCTAGGTTCACAATATCCCGGAAACTGAAATTTTCATCAAAACCAGTGTTAGGCAACGCCAGCCCGAACTCCGCCATGTTTCCACATGAAATTCTAGGACCAATTTATGTTTAGTGACATCATTCTTGGGCACTGTCGACTTTTGTTGGTTGGGCCTATGGCCTAGGTTGTTTTGATGGGTTTGTGCACGTCTTCGGTTATGTCGTCGGGTGTATGTCTGGGTTGTTCAG